>WHTN01000091.1 GCA_009377715.1 Dehalococcoidia bacterium
CCGGCGAGAACAGCTGGTACTCCGCGGCGTCTACGACCCCTGTTTCTAGAGTTTCGGGAGACAGTCTTTGCGGCTGCTCCTGCGCCATTAGGCTTCCCCTCCGCCCATCGTGGGGGCCATCATTGACGCGTACTTCTTCTCGAGTTCCGCGAAGCGCCGGCCGTTCTCCATCGCGGCCTCTCGCATCTCCTCCGGCATGTAATTGTAAGGCGGCCTCATCGCACCGGCTTTCACGTAGCCGGCGGCGTCCATCCGCACCTTCTCAAGTTGGATATTGAACTGAGCGAAGACCTCGAAAGAAGAGACGTACGGTCGGATTGGTTCGCCAGCCCAGTGGAGTTCGTCGGCGATCTCCTTAGCCCTAACCATGTCCCGTGCCGCTATGGCGTTCATCATCGCCGTCGCGGGGTGTGGGCCCATCGTCGCCGACCAGCAAGCGGTCGTGGTCTCCAACGACTCCTCTGCGAAGCCTAACGCTGCGCCATCGTTCGGTACGAGGTTGACGCGACCGTGCGTTGCCGCAATGACTTCCTTCAAAATGTTCCGTCCGCCAAATTTGGAGGACATAACGGTTGGAGCGCTTTTGCCGATGCCTTGCCAGAAATCGACGCCGAAGTCGTGGCGGAAAGCCCTCGAGTTCGCGTAGACCATGATGCCGAAGTCGGGGAAGGTCTCGGAGACTTCGGCGAAGTACTTCACCGCGCCTTCTGTCGTCAGCGGCTGCCACATTGGCATGCCGAGTAGGCTGCCGTCCGCGCCTAGATCGCGAATGAAGCGGAGCCGGCGCGCGATCTCGTGCGATCCCAGGGCCGTGGCGCCAACGAACATGGGCACGCGCTTCTTGGCGGTCGAAAGTATGCAGTCCACGAACTTTTCGTAGTCTGCCTGCGATGTCGTCGCGCACTCGCCCATCGTGCCCAGGGCCATGATGCCGCCAACGCCGTCTTTTATGAGCTGCTCCACCACGCGTGCCGATTCGTCCAGATCGACAGTATCAACCGCGTCCATCCTCTCCGCTCCCGGCTTGGTGGGGGTCGGAAGAATGCTCAGCAGTCCTTTCAGTTCCCTTGCTTCGATCATCTTGTTTCTCCTTCTTTCTTTATTCTCAAAATATTGATCGCCTTTAAGCTTATGTTTAGACGTACGTTTAACATTATCTGTTCTTAGCTTTCGCCCTCCTTCCCCGTGACGAAAACTTCCTGCACTTCTAGCCGGGGCGAATTGCTTTTGACGTCTGTGGAGATCGCCTTCTCAACGTCTTCGGCAAATCGCGCCAATAGATCGGCGAATGCCAGGCGCTCGTCATCGGTCCAATCCGCGAGGAACTTTACAAGGGTACGCCGGGCGGCCATGCGCCATGAGTCGAGGACTTGCCGGCCTTTGCCGCTGATCCGGATAATCAATTCTCGTCGATCGGCAGATGGCTCCCCCATTTCAACCATCTCCAGATCGAGGAGCCGACGGACAAGCCTGCTGATGTACGTTTTCGTCAAGCCGGCCGCTTCGGCTACGTCCGACATTCGCAGGGGCCCTTGGCGCTCTAGGGCGCCGAGGATTACGTACACGTGCGAGTCAAAATCCTGCCCGGCGATCTCGTTCCAAATGCGGGTAAGGCCATCGCGTGTATCTCTACGGAACAACGTGCCGAGGCCCATTCTTACCTTGTTTAGAATTTCAAGCTCGGTGTTTGTACCCACGGCCGCTTTATAGCATAGATGCTGTACAAAAGCAATTATTTTTTACGCAGATTTTGTTGTGATATATAGGTATAGTAACGCGTGTGGAAAGGACCGTAAGGCGACAGCGCTTTATCGCATTCGGCCGTTATTTTTATTCGAAGATTATGAATTTGCCTTCGCTGGCTTGTTGCACTACCGCGTCGTGCATCGCGTCGCGGTTGTCGCTGAATGAGAAGCTTCCTAGCACTGTGTTTAGATCGCGTATCTTAGCCAGTTCAGAGCGTAGCGTCTCTGCGTCGGTCCCCTTCGCGTTCTTCAGTGCCTCTGCCATGATGTACACTCCGGCGTACGCCTGGGCGGCGAACTGATCGGGATCTTCGTTGTAAGCGCTTCGAAAATTCTCGGCAAACTCTCGGCTGAGCGCGTTCTCGCTGGCTATATTCCAGGCAGCGCCGACGATAATGCCCTCCGCGGCTGCACCGGCGTTAGCGAGCAGTTGAGGCGTGTTGAAGCCGTTGCCCCCGACGACGGGCTGGTTTAAGCCGAGCTCGCGACTCTGGATCACGATCTGAGTCGCGGGCGTCAACAAGGCTGAAACTATGAGGATGTCCGGGTTCGCTTCGCGCACCATTTCAAGCTGAGATCGGAAATCGGTATCGTTCGTCGAAAACTGATATTCCGCGAGGATCTGGATGTTGTGTTCTTGCAGGGCATTTCGCATGATCTCGCCGCTGGACCTGGAAAAGGCCTCGTCGTTAGCGAAAAGGAGCGCAGCCGTCGCTGGCTGTAGCTTATCGGCGACGGCCGCAATGGTCTGCGGGACAACGTCAGCTTCGGTCAGCGAATTTCGGAAGATAAAGTTTCCGATGTCGGTGATGCCGAAGGCGGTATTGGAGACGCCCAGCACAGGTATCTGCTCCGCTTGGGCAAGCGGGTCGGTGCTCAACGCCGTGTTCGATAATGTAGGGCCGATGATAGCATGGGTTCCCGCGCTGAAAAGCTCTCGAAACACGGCCATGCCTTGGTCCTTATCGCCGGCATCGTCTCTGATGGTCGCTTGAATTTTTAGGCTGGGGATGGCGTCTTCCTTGTTAATTTCGTCCAGGGCTAGTTGCACGCCTTTAAGCTGAGATTGACCGAAGACGGCGCTTGGCCCCGAAAGTGTCAGGACAAAACCGATGTTAGCCTCTATGGGTGCATTCGGTGCTGGACTTCCTGTGCTGGTGGTGGAATCGAGGGAGTCAACGGTGTCGCTATTGTCAGATCCGCAGGCTATAAAGAGCGTTAAACAAGCCAGAACTATCGCCAAGCAGCCAAAAGTTCTCCTCATCGATCGCCGTCCTCCGGGCCAAATTGTGAACCTGCCTGCCATTTCGAGCACTAGTCTTTAAGTGTATATAGCGAGGCGTCACTAAAACAACTACGGCAGCATGGGCAATGATTGAAGTCAGCGCAGAATAATATACGAAGCGCGCTCGTATGCCCAGGCTGCGAGAGGTGTGAGATCAGTGGCTTGCTGATGACCGGCAAACACAGGCGTATAGAGTTACTTATACCGGAAGAAAGAATTAGTAGGGAGTTTCACCGAACCCCCACCTCGCTGATCGAGGGCTACCAGTGTTATTGCGCCCACTAGGAGGCGTCACAGAGACCAAATAAAGAGTCGTATAGCTGCCCAATCGCTAAAGCAAGACGCCCACAGGAAGACGAAAACTCGATGTCTCTATCGGCGGCGACATAATCGTGGGTACGTCCAGGCTGAGCAGTATTATCGCCCTCCTCCGAGGTATAATGGCCTGCCTACCTTAAACGCGACGCATCACTGGTGAGAACGCTAAGGCGCTCGTCGAAAGTAGCAAGACCGCGCATCCCATGGCCAGCAGTGCAGTTGGTGCACTCCAGATATCTGCCATAGTTCCAGCCAGCAGGCTGCCGAGTGGCAGTAGGCCCTGGTTAATCATATAAAGGCCCATGACCCGTCCTCGGAACTCATCGGGTGTGGTCAGCTGAAGTAACGTCTGGTTCATCGCCATGTAACCCATTTGGCAAGCGCCCATCATGACGAGCAGAAAGAGACTAAGTGGAAACGAGGTTGATTGAGAGAAGAGAATTAGGACCACGCCGAGGGCCATTAGGGATGCAACCAATACTAGTCCTTTTCGCGAGACGTCGCCGACTGTCGCGATCGTGAGCGTACCAATTACGGCGCCAAGACCAGGGGCGGCCATCAGTACGCCGAACCCACCTGCGCCAACATGAAGCACGTCCTTCGCGAAGATTGGCATGAGCGAAACGTAAGGTAGGGCGAGGACTACAGGTACAAGTGCGAGAGTTATTTGCGTACGAAGGGTGGCGTGGCGCCACACGTATCGGGCGCCTTCGACGAGATTTTCTCTAACGGAAGTATCCGCGGCCGCCCTCTCGGTGGAGGGAACGTGCATCTGCCAGATCATGGCAGCAACGCCCACGTAAGCCAGTGATTGCAAATAGAAATTCGTTGCGACGCCTATGGCCGCGATCATTAGGCCGGCTGCGGAGGGGCCGATTATACGAGTCACGTTGAAACCTGCGGAGTTCAAGGCCACCGCGTTCAACAGATCTTCTCGAGGGACCAGGTTGGCTACTGTGGACTGCCGTACGGGCATGTTAAAGGCCCACGCGACCCCCGTTAGTAAGGAAAATCCGATGATATTCCAAAGATGCGCGTTCCCGGTCGCGATTATCGTCGCGAAAGCAGCGGTTATCGCCATGAGGAAGACCTGAGTGCCGAACATTAACGACTTGCGCTCCATTCGGTCCGCGGCAACGCCTCCGATTGGGGCAAGAAGTAAAAGCGGCACCGAACGAAGTCCGTTTACCGCTCCAAGCAAAAAGGGTGAACCTGTGATTTGATAGGTAAGCCAGCTAAGCGATACTTGCTGGATCCATTGGCCCGAGCTTGAGAAAAGGGTACCTATCCAGAGAAGCCGGTAGTCACGATGGCGGAGGGACGAAAAAGTTGAGGGAAGGCGTACGCCGGGCTGTTGAACAGCAGCCTTGGCCGGAGCCGCAGCGACCGCTCCAGGGGCATCGATCGTAGATACTTTTCGAAAAACGTTCATATTTAGTGCTACTTAACTATAAAGTAACCACGAACTGTCGTCAATGGCAATACGCACGGGCGCGTGCTAGTTAGCGCATATCGGCTCAGATCTTTCGACCGCGTCAGCGGCAAGCAGTACTCGTGGGGTGGCTTTTCTTAGTCCGTGGTCTGCGAACGACGCGTTCTAAAAATGTTCCAAAGCGTGAATCACGACAATCTCAGTTCATCAGTTTACATTTACGACGCTTGAGGTTAGAGTTGCCTGCAAGACAATGTGGACGCAGCTAAGTCGCTTCCCTCTATTCACGTCCCTGAGGCATCGCGACTATCGGCTGGTCTTCTTCTCGACTTCGTTGGCTGGCCTTGCCATGTGGACGCTGATGGTCGGCCGAGGATGGCTAGCGTATGACTTGTCGCGCTCCTCCACATGGGTTGGAATCGTCACCTTCGCCGGATTCTTGCCGTTCATTCTCGCACCGTTCGGGGGCGCGCTAGCGGACAGATTTGATAGGCGTAAGCTGGCTGCCTTAAGTACGGCCGTATCCTTCGTCCTTACTTGCGTTCTCGCTGTCCTAGCCATCACGGATGCCCTGACGATGCCATATCTCGTGATCCTAACGTTTCTAATGAGCATGCCTAGAGCGGCAGAATTGCCGGCGCGCCAGTCTTTGATTGCTAATGTCGTTCCAGCTAGAGACTTACTCAACGCGCTTTCACTTAGCAGTGTGGCGACGTTTGGCACGCGCGCCGCGGGTCCTGCTCTGGTTATACCGTTGATTAAGACCATCGATCCTGGCGGCATTTTCCTCATCTCGGCAGCGTTCTACGGCCTATCCACGCTACAGGTTCTTCAGGTGGACACCGTGTCCAGGGGTGGCGCTGGAGCGGGGCGGGCTATCTTTAGGGACATCGGAGAAGGCTTGAATTACATCCTGATCACGCCGCCGATAGCGATGCTGATGCTTGTGGTGGCCTTCCACTGTTCGCTAACGATGGCATTTGATTCCTTACTTCCCGTATTCGCAGTCCAACGACTCATGTCCGATGGCGCGAGCTTCAGTGCTCTAGCGATGGGGGTTGGTGCGGGTGCGCTGGTCGGAACGCTAGCTATATCAGGCTGAGGGACCCCCGCTCAGAAGGGACGCTCATTACTCCTGAGTGGCGTCCTTAGCGGGGTTACTCCGATGGCGATGGCGTTGCCAATGGGTCTCATGAGCCTGCCGGTGGCTGTTGCTCTAATGGCTGCCATGGGGGCCACTCAGGGGGCATTTATGGCCCTTGCCGGCGCCATGGTCCAAGATGTGGCACCGGATAGATTGCGGGGCCGAGTCTCGAGCATATACCTATTGCTAGCAGGTGGACTGATGGCCTGGGTTAACCTGCTCAATGGCATTCTGGCAGATGTATGGGATGTGCCACTACTATTCCTAGTGCCGGCAACTATCTACCTTGGCCTACTGGGGTTGATGATGGCCACGAGAACGCGCCTGCGCTGGATCTTCCAAAGCGGAAGCCTCATGACGGACACTCCAGCGAGCGCTCCAGCCCTATAGATATCGCCAGATCTTATCTAGTCAGCTGCGAGTTTACGCGTTGGGACCTGTTCCCAGTTCTCGCCGTCATCTTGCTCGATGGAAGGTCCTCCTCAGCCTGGTGAAGGTTGTTGAACTGGTGTGTGACCACAACGGTATGGGCCTCTGGCGGAAGTGTGCGGAGCCGCTGGCTGCGACCACGCCATATTGCCCTCGGTAAGCGCCGAAATTGTCATAGACTTTCTTTAATGCATTGTATTTGGTAGCCTTACGCCGACTATATATTCTTGTAATGATGATCCTCCAATCGAAAGCCCTTGCTTCGAGTAGAGAGCGGGCGGTCTCGACCGCCCACTCTCTTAGCCGGTCCAGCTAGGCCGGCTTGGCCCCCGCGAGCACTTTGTCCTCGATCGGCCTATCGGACGCCGGCCGTATCTGATCTAGGATGGTCCCGAGGTCGAAATACTGTCGGAATTCCTTGATCTTATCGTGCTCGAAAGTGGCGACCTGAACGGCTCGAACCTCCATGTGCCTTCCCAAAGCAGGGATAGATCCTTCTGGCGCGATGAGCGGCGCCTGATGGGTCCCTTCCCAGGTTACCTCAAGCGCCACCCTGTTTCCGTCGAAGAAACTGTTCGTGACTGTGCCCTTGCCGTCGGGGAAGGCCCGCTTCCACGCCTGGTAGGCCTGTACCATCTCGTCCGGCCCCTTTACACATCGCTGGCTACCCACCTCATCGTAGACGCAGTCATGAGCAAGCACTGCTTTTAGACGGGGCCAGTCGTTCCCGTTGTACGCCTCAACGTTTTCGCGTGCCATGTTGATCATATCTTGGTTGGCCATCTTGCACTTCCCTTCTGGAATAGGTTGTCCTGCCAGCGAATTAGCTGGGTTGACTTCAGTACTGAGTCCCGCGTAAGCTGGCCGCCTTGTATGCCGAATCAAATAATGAAGATATTTACATGATATATATATCATGATATACTTGTCAAGTGAGCGAACTAGACGGGAGGCCCAAGAAGTCCAATTGGACTTTCATCACAAATCACGGCGCAGTCTTAGCTGAAATTGCAAGACCGGGCACGGTTACCGCTCGGGGGATAGCCCAGGCACTAGGCATCACCGAGAGGAGCGTCCTCCGCATAATTTCTGACTTGGAAGCGGAAGGATACGTTGAGCGTCGACGAGGCGGGAGGATCAACTCTTACACGATCAATGTCCATCTACCTCTACGAGGTTCAAGAGGCCGCGAAGTGGCAATTCAGGAGCTTCTCCAATTATTGCTAGACGGTTCAAGCGCGTAAAAAGTACGCCTGCGATCGTTCAACGGGCCGTCCGGTTACTGGGGTTACAAGCGAGTGAAGAACAGATGGTAGCCGCCTCTCAGATTTCCGCCGACAGGCCCGGCGTAAAGCGGGTTTCTAGCCATAAGAAGTCATAGACCGGAACGACTTTAAACGGCGTGGCGATAAGCAAGAAGCTTGTCGCTCCGTT
>WHTN01000092.1 GCA_009377715.1 Dehalococcoidia bacterium
GTAAAGTTCCCAGGCTAAGACGATAAACGTAAGGTTCGACATGTCCATGAGCATACATGGACTGTCGGATTTCTACGGCAACATTCCGCGCATCAAGCAATCTGCCGTCCCTTGGCTGTTGTTCACCGAAGGCTCTTAAGCGTCCAATCTATTACCATAGATCCAGACTCCGCTCACCCCGAGCCCTTCGGCAAGCTCAGGATGTACTTGTCGAGGGGCGATGCCTAAACTCACCCGCTGATGGTTCGACAGGCTCACCACGAGCGGACTTTTATCCCTCGCCCCTCTAACACAAGGGAGATCCCTTGGGGCGCTTCACGAATCGCCCCTACAATACGCCAATACAAGAACCGTACGCTGCCTCTGTTGATCGACCCACGAGCGGCCGCTATAATTGTCTACTGGCGCCACCGTGACCCACGTGCCGAGGTAGCTCAGGTGGTAGAGCACGCGACTGAAAATCGCGGTGTCGGCAGTTCAACTCTGCCCCTCGGCACCACTTTTTTCTCCTCCAGAGGCCTAAATCGGGTAGGCTATCGGCGATCTCAGCAGATGCCCACGACGAATCTTTATACAGGAGTCCCTTATGACCCCGAAACCTCATTTGCCGAAGATGTACGGCGAACTTGCGAAATGGTTCCATCTCATCACGGCGCCTGCGGAATACGAGGAAGAGTCCGCGTTTTATCTAAAAGTCTTCAACGAGAGCCTAGATCCAGAGTCCAAATCGCTCCTCGAACTTGGCAGCGGGGGCGGGAACAACGCGTTCCATATGAAGTCGCGCTACGCTATGACTTCGGTTGACATCTCCCTACAAATGCTCGAAGTGAGCCGCTCGATCAACCCCGAATGCGAACACATAGAGGGCGATATGCGGACCGTCCGTCTGGGCCGCCTATTCGATGGCGTTTTCGTCCACGACGCCGTGATGTATATGACCAGCGAGGAACATCTACGCGCCGCTATGGAAACCGCGTTCGTGCACTGCCGTCCGGGTGGGGCCGCACTCTTCGCCCCCGACTGCGTCAGCGAGACCTTCCGTCCCGAAACCAGCCACGGCGGCAACGACGATGGCGCTCGCGGCGTCCGCTACCTCGAATGGACGTGGGACCCGGACCCAGACGACGATACGTATACCGTCGACTTTGCGTTCCTTATCCGCGAGGCGGATGGCACGGTGCACGCCGAGCACGACCGTCACGTGGAAGGCGTTTTCAGCCGCGAGACCTGGCTGAGGCTATTCAAGGGCGTTGGCTTTCGAGCGCGCTCGATACGGTTCGAGCATTCAGAGGTCGAGCAACCGCTGGAAGTGTTCGTGGCGCTGAAACCTGGGTGATCCGCTTGGCGTCACTTACGCCATCAGTCGGTAGGCCCGGAAGAAGAAATTCTCGATAGGTAGCACTTCCACATCACGGAAGCCGGCATCCTTGGCGTAACGCCGTAGCGTATCGGCCCGCATCACCGTGCCGGTCCCCACAGAGGGTTTCTCCTCCATGCCGACCGGCAAGCAGTGGAGCACGCTCCAGCCGTACATGATCCACTCTACGTCATTGCCCTTAGCCGTGAACGTATCACCGACCCGCTCGTCCACCACAAGGACGGTTCCGCGGTCGCGGGCTAAGCGGCGCATCGTTTGGAGGGCCGCCACAGGGTTTGACATGTCGTGTATGCACTCGAAGGCGGCGACGAGATCGTACTGACCTGCCAGGGCGGGGTCGCCGGCGTCTCGAACGTGGAACTTCACGCAGTCGCTTACGTTCATATCGTGTGCGTTCGCGTTTGCCGCCTCGATGGATGGCGAATCGAGGTCGTAGCCGTCGACCAGCACCTTAGGATAAGCCCGAGCGATGCCGATGCTCGACCACCCTACGCCACAACCGAAGTCAGCCACTCGTGCCGCGGGGTCTGCTTGCAGGCGAGCGTGCAGGTCTGGGATGCTCGGCAGCCAGCTCGAACCTATCTCCTGCAAGAACGTCGCTCTGTTTATGCCGCCCTGCCCTTCCACAAGGTCGCGACCATAATTGTTATAAGGGACGCCCTTGCCCGTCCGGTATGCGTCCACGAGCTGCTCCAGGGGCCGTGTGACGCCGACGACAAGCTGCGCGAGCGGTGCGAGGTAGTTCAGGCTGTCGCGCTCTACGAGGACTTCCGCGCGGCTCTCCGGTAGGCGAAAGCGACGTGACTCCGCATCCGCGCGATCGTCCTCGACTTCGATTATTCCGTTGACAGTCTGCTGTTCGAGCCACTCGCGGGCGTAGCGTTCGTTCGTGCCGGTCTGTGAAGCGAGCTCTACCGAGGTCAGCCAACCGCCGGCCAGGGCACGGTAGTAGCCGAGCCGGTCGCCGATATAGATGCTGAAGATGTCGAATACTCCGCCGGCCGACTTCAGCAACCGCTCAATGAAGGCATCCCGCTCTTGTTCGATCATTTTTTGACTCCTCGTTAAAGTATCGCGAGAAGAAGGCCCGACTAAATGCGGGCCTTCTCGACCGTGACTCGTTCAAAAACGTCATTCTGAGTGACCCGCGGGAGCGAAGAATCTGCGTTTTGATTACGTTCCACGTAAGACTCTTCGGTTTCCCTCAGAGTGACATAATCAAGTAAACTATCCCTCCGCCATCATCATATCGGCCCATTTGCGGTAGAAGCCGCGCTGGTTGTGTTCCGTGGTCGTCTCGGCGAGCAGTCCGGGGACATCTTCGTGGTAGCGCTCCAGCCCCTTGCCCATCTGATAGTTGAATTCATAACGCTGGGCCACGCGGCCGCGCGTGGAGGCCGTGCACATGTTCCAGTTCTCGCCGTCGTCCTGTTCGAAGCTTCCGGAAGGACCGAAGCGGCGCTGGTGGTAGAGGTGCATCTGGCGTTTCGCCTCCGGTGGCGCTGCCTTGTCCACGTACGACCACGACCACACTTCCATCTTGTCAGGGCCGCGTGGATGCCACACGCGCATGGTGAACGACTCGAACGAAAGGTTCGGGAAGACCGTCCCTACCACCGTATCGAGCATACGACCACGCGGGCCGAGATGCTTCTCGCTCTCCTCGTAGCGTTGCTTGAACCAGGCATTTATCTCCGGCCAGCGGTCGGGCGGCCAGCGGTCGTCTACCTCTAGCATTGGCATAGTAAAGGACGCTGCATGCCCATCGATGCTCGAGTGGTAGCCGTTGCGGGCGACGCGCACCCGTGACGATGTAAGTCCTGCCTTCATCGCAGAGATGTGCGTTACTGGCAGATGGTAGCCGTCGCCGGTGAAGTTGTCGGACGCCAGCTTCCAGTTGCAGGGCATCACCCACTTGAACGTGCCGCCGATGACCTCACTGCCGCCTTCGCAGCGATTGACGTAGAAATCGAGGTAATACGCCATGTCGCCGAGGGACTCCAGCAGCAATGGCGCTTTCGCGTCGAAGGTGCCGAAGATAAGGCCGGCGTAGGAGTCGACCTGGGCTACCGGCACCAGGCCCCACTGCTCCATGTCGAGCTCTTCGTAGTAGTACTCCTTGTATCCTGGGACGCCCACCAATTTGCCGTCGTTGCCGTATGTCCAACCGTGGTACGTACAGGTGAACGCAGCCGCATTGCCGGCATCGGCCCGGCAGACGCGCATGCCGCGGTGGCGGCAGGTGTTAAGGAACGCGTTGATCTTGCCGCGCGAGTCGCGGACAACGAGCACCGGGTCTTCGCCCATATACGTCGAGAAGAAATCTCCCGGGTTGGGGATCTGGGACTCGTGGCAGAGGAAGAGCCAGCATTTTGCGTAGATCTTCTCTAGCTCCATCTCGTAGATGTCGGGATCGATGAATATACGTCGGCTCACCATTGAGCCGTCGCCGCCGACCATGTTTCTTATATCGCTGGACGTATCAAGCGCCATGACTGTCTCCTTCTGCGTTCGGTGCCATCAGGCTATCCTCTGTTTATCATTTCTCATCGAAACCTGTCAACGTGCGTCTACCGTAAGTAACGCAACCTTTAATTCAACGTAGCTGCAGGTCTTCAGACCTGCCATAGCAGACCTAAAGGTCTGCAGCTACGATTGCTTAGTCTAAGCGCCCTTGACCAACCTGAACACCGCGCCCTGCGGATCCCGCAACACCACCCATCTGCCAACGCCGGGCGCGTCCATCGGGCCAGCGACTGTGTCGCCGCCTAGCGACTTCGCCTTTTCGGCAGTCGCGTCTACGTCATCTATACCGAAGTACACGGCCCAGTGGGGCGGCATCGGGCCCATCTTTGGCGTCATGGTCATGATATCCGCTACGTCCTGACCGCCAGCCTTCAGTAGCGTCATGTTTTCTTCGCCCGGCATGGAGCCTGCCTCAACGCCCAACACCGCCTTATAGAACTGTGCTGCCTCCTGATGGTCTTGTGTGTACAACTCAACCCATGCCAACGCCCCCGGTTCTCCTTTGATACTGCTGCCGATGTGGTTCTTAGGCTCCCACACTGCGAACATAGCGCCGTGTGGGTCGAGCAGCATCGCCATGCGCCCAGAGTCGAATACGTCCATAGCTTCCATTATGGGGTTGCCGCCCGCCTGCTTCGCCCGTTCGACGGCCTCGTCGGCGCTGGTCACTGTGAAATACACCCGCCAGTGCGGTGGGATGTTCTGTTCTCTCTCTTCCTCCATCTGCTGGGCGAGACCTGCAACCGTCAGTCCGTTGAGCTTTGGCATGTGATAGAACATATCCGGCCCCATCGGCACCGCTTCGTCCTGCCACCCAAAGAGGGAACCGTAGAAGGCAAGCGCACCTTTTTCATCGGTAGTCGATAACTCGACCCATGAGGGCTGGCCCTCCTCGTATTTTGTAACTTGAGGTATATCGTTGCTCCTTTTCCTCTAACATCCGTTGCTTCTAATACATATGTAACTGTCTAGCGCTTAGGCTCGGCTTCGCCGAAAATCAAGCGAACTCGACGTTCATTCAACCATCGTCTTAGCTACGACTGTACGTCAGGCCGCGGATTCTCACAGGCGGCGAGTTCTACATCCCGCAGAAATGATGACTGAATAACCTTAACGTCTTCAAGAAGCGAATAAGGCTTCTGAGCGTTACAATGTTTAGGGGAGGACGTCTGGGCATGGAGGACTCATTGGGCCGTAAGGTCAACAAAAACAGATCCGCGAGCCTGCGCGATCGGCTACAGCAGCTTAGATGGCGGCGGCTTCTGGCTATAAGCGCGGCCTGCGCGCTGGGTGGCATAGCCGCAATATTCTTCATATTAACGATCGCTTACTTCGTCTACGCGAGGGGTATGGAATCGCCGACGGAGGTTATAGCTGCTACCGGCGCCAACCCGAGCGTCGTCTATGACCGTAACGGCGACCACCTTCACACCTTCGTCGATCCGTTAGCCGGGTTGCGGCACCCAGTGCCGCTTTCCGAGATGTCGCCGTACCTGGTGGCTGCCACTGTCTCCACTGAAGACGCGAGTTTTTACAACAACCCCGGCTTCGATCCACGCGGAATAGCGCGCGCTTTCACCTCTAACTTGCCGGAGCCGCTGGGCGAAGGTCTCGGTAACGGCGTGGGCGGCAGTACCATCACCCAGCAGCTCGCGCGCAACCTCTACATCAGCCCGGAAGAACGGTTCGACCAGAAGGTCGGCCGGAAGATCAAGGAACTGGTCATCGGCCTTGAACTGAAGCGCCGTTACAGTGACGACCAGATACTTGAGTGGTACCTTAACCAGATCTACTACGGCAACTTCGCCTACGGGGTGGAAGCGGCTGCCCAAAGTTACTTCGGCAAGTCGGCGCAAACCGTTACGCTTGCCGAGGCAGCCCTTCTGGTGGGCCTGCCTCAAGCGCCTTCTACGTACGCGCCGATAACGCCGGAAGCCCGCGAACTCGCTGTCCAACGACAGCATGAGGTCCTGGACCTTATGGTGAATCACGGCTATATCACGGAAGAGGATGCTGCGACTGCGAAAGAAGAGGAGTTGACGATCGCCTCCGCCAGTTTTGACATTCAAGCGCCGCATTTCGTGTTCTACGTCCAGGACCAGGTCACGAGGATGTGTGAAGACGGCGTTTTCTCGGCCCCTAACGGCGTCGCGTGCGATCAGGTCGTATTCCGAGGAGGCCTGCGCATTGTGACCAGCCTTGACCTGGGGCTGCAGGAGGCCGCAGAGGCTACAGTCGAGGATGTCGTCAGCTCCGGCGAAGCTCGGCACGGCGGCCACAACGGCGCCCTAGTGGCTATATGGAACCCGACCGGCGAGATAATGGCGTACGTAGGCAGCCGGGACTTTTTCAACGACGAGATCCAAGGTCAAGTAGACATCGCGACTTCCCAGCGGTCTCACGGCTCCACCATGAAGTCACTAACGTACCTTACGGCCTTTGAGGATGGCTGGGTGCCGTCCACTATCGTTGAAGACACGCCACTCGTTCTCGATGCTGGCGGTGGACAGCGACGGGAGGTTAACAACTGGAACTTCGCTCACCTGGGAAACATCACCGTTCGTAAGGCGCTGTCGGAATCGGTGAACGTCTCGGCCGTGCGTACGCTGATGGATGTGGGCGGTGGGAACATGCGCGAAACGTCCCATCGATTAGGCGTAACCGATCTCAGAGAGGAAAACTGCGGCCCCACCATCACGCTCGGCTCTTGCGGAGTCAAGCTTTTGGACATGACCTACGCGTACAGCGCAATCGCTAACAACGGCACAATGAAGGGCAATCCCACGATAGAGAACTTGCCAGGCGGTTTTCGAGAACTGGACCCCATTTCTGTCGTCGAGATAAAGGATGCCAGCGGGGATACCCTCTATCAGCAAGAGAATGAGGAGGAGCAGGTTGTCGATCCCGCGTACGCCTACATGATCACTCACATCCTCTCCAACCAGGCGATATCTTGGAGCGGTTTGCGAATCGATCGTCCCGCGGCGACGAAGTCGGGCACAAGCGAGGAGTTCAAGGACAGCCTGGTGATTGGCTACACGCCTGACATAACGGTGGGTGTGTGGATGGGCAACGCTGATGGTACCGCCATGGAGCGCGAAACGTTCAGCTCTGTTGGCGCAGGGCCGATGTGGCGGACGTTCATGCAAGAGGCTGTCGAATACTTGGGCGTCTCCTCCAAGCAGTTCCAGGTGCCATCGAATATCGAGGTCGCTAACTGCGCCGGCGTAGAGGAAGTTTTCGTGCGCGGCCAGCAGCCTACGCAGCCGGGCACCTGTCGTGCGCCCAGCGCTTCGTCTCCGACTCCGAGCGCCACGCCGAGCGGCAGTCCTACCCCATCTCCGAGTGTCACGCCGACGCCTTCGCAGACAGCTTCGCCAACGCCGTCACCAACGACCACGGCGACGCCGACACAATCGCCTACGGCGGTGCCTTCTAGCACTGCCTCGCCTACGCCTACCGCTACGGCAACTCCCACGCCTATTGCGTCAGGAACTCCGTTGCCAACTGCGCCGTCCAATAGCGACTCTGAGGACGAAGATTGAGACTCTGAGTAGAGAAGAGAAGGCCCGCTGCGAAAACGCAGCAGGCCTTCTTGTGCTAAAGCAGTGAGACGGTAGTCGAAAAGCTTTACAGGGGGCAGGGACCTTGTAAAGCTAGTCCTGCCAACTGCCGTCCCACTACTATGTTCTACGCGTAACCTTGAGTTGCTTTTAGCCGCGGTTGGCGCGAGGGCCTTCTACGGCCAGGTACTTGATGGGCTTGTCGCCGGTGCCCTGGACGCCGTGAGGCTCGAAGGGCAGGGCGTGGCAGAAGTCGCCAGCCTTGATGGGAAGGTTCTGGTCCCAGTCGGTGAAGTAGAGGCCGGTG
>WHTN01000093.1 GCA_009377715.1 Dehalococcoidia bacterium
CGAAGATGTCGCGCATTTGGTTGGTATATATCGAAATGAGTACTCCGCGACATATGCGTTCATCTCGCCTATCTCAGCCCGCCTGCCGGAGAAGGAAGCGCGCAAGACCTCGGTGTACTCTTCAAGAGAATCATCCATGAGAGCAAGCGACGCGGCGACGGCAACGGTATTGGTCATTACCATCAAGCGGTTCGCCTGATCGGCCTTGCCAAGGTCGGCAAGGGCGAGCCGCAGCATGTCGGCGTAAGGCACGGGAAAGACGTGAATATCGTCTCGTTCGAAGCGATCGAGCGGGATGTTTAGTTTGCCGTCGTAGATTACGCAACCGCCAGGAGCGAGCTCGTCGAGATGGCCGTGGTGACTAGGGAATTCGCCATGCTGTTCACCAAAGAGCGTCTCTTCGTCGAGGGCCACTAGAATATTTACGCGATCGAGGACTGACTGGCGGGCCTTGTCGCTGAGGCGAACGCGGTAATAGCTGTGCTCGCCCATGATGTTGGAGTGGTACTCGATATTCGAAAAAATATGAACGCCGCGGTGGAGCATCGCTTTCATGAAAGCCTCGGGGGCTGTGTTGATACCACCGCCCTGGGGTCCTCCCATCATCCAGAGTACGTCTTTTTCAGCCATAATCCTTCCTTGTAGAGAGTAGCGGCTCTTCTCCTATTCTACTGTGTCTGCAGTCGGGCTTACAACGACTCGCTCACGCGACTCCGGGTATGCCCAACAATTCGATCAGGGGCTATTCTATCGCGAACGAGTTCTCTGATCTCCTTAGCGTCTGGGAAGCGGTGCTCATCCTTGTAGGCGAAGAGCACCTCGCCGTCCAACCGGATCTCATACGCGCCATCGTCTCGGGGGACTAGAGCGATCTCACCGATAGTAGTCTCGAAAGTACTTAGGAGTTCTTGGGCCAGCCATGTGGCCCGAAAAAGAAATTTACATTTGACGCAGTAGTGGATCTCTAGGCGTGGTGTTGACATGCGGTTACGCGGTAAGTCTAAGTTTGAACATGAGCATAGGCCCGTAAAATATATATTAACTCTTGCATTGGGGCTGAGTCAAATCACGGGGACGATATTTCGCTAGATGGGTTCTTGAGATTCAAGGCCACGTCGGGCCGCAGCTTCAACCAGTCTCCGGTCAGATGACAGGAAGCGAAGAGTCGTTATACTTGGCTGCCGGGAAAGCATGAGAGCGGTAGCCAGGTGGATGCTGTCCGCGGCGCGCAGCCTCTCTTCCTGGCAAAGTTGAAAGGCTTCTAACATAAGGGCATTCCGCGGGTCGACCAATGGCACAACAACAAAGTGTTCGATATCCTCGAAGAAATCCCTCACTAATTCAATAGCTTCCGAAGAGCCGAGTCCATCTTCTCTTACCTTACGCCAGACAGCAGAGGCAAATTCTACAACGCCTATAATAGAGAATGCTCTCTGTGGATCCTCAACTATGGCTTGCCTGACGGCCTCGGCCCCAGATTCTTCGACGTAGAGTTTCAGGAGCGCACTTGTATCCAAGTATATCACCGTCTATCCTCTTGCACATATTCAGACAGCGGACGTCCAGCCCATTGGCGTAGAGGACGGAGGGGAGGCGGGGCCATTTTTCCTTGGGTCAAAGCTTTACGAAGCATAGCTCGGTCTACCCACGTGCGGCCATCTGCCGTGATCTCCACAAGCCCTCCACTCGTCCACCTGACAGATGGCCGCCGACCCGTAAAGAAGCCCCCAAGACCCCGGGGATCATATCCCATCTCTCGGCCGAGAGACTGCCATTCCTCTCGGCTCACGAGCCCTCCACGCTTCGCTAACTCCGTAAGGATGAGCTCGTTTGGCTGGAGGGATTCCTCACCGGACATTGTTCCTTCTAACGCCTTAATCTTTGCCTCCAGTGGACGGAGGCGGAGTTCCATCTCCCGCTGAACGATTGCTTTAATCATTTCCTCTATTGAGGGTTGCGTTGCCATAATCATTCTCCCATTTGCTTTGCTTTTTTAAAGCTAATACTAGAGCAATGTCCCTGTCAAGTCTAATCTAAGATAACGGCTTTGCCCTTTTTCAGCGTCTTTTGTATGATCGAATCGATGACTACACTCCTTGGAGCCACCGCAAATGCCAGCTAACTTGCCCATGCAATACCACGAAGTCGAGAAGCGCTTCCGTAGCGCGCGTAGCACCCCGGAAAAAATCGCAGCGCTGCAGGAGATGCTGGCGATCATGCCCAAGCACAAGGGCACCGATCACCTCAAGGCAGACCTCCGCGCGAAGCTCGCCAGACTCATGGACGAGATGGAGAAGCCGACCGGTAAAGCGGGCGCTCGCTTCTATCCTTTCGCTATCCGCCGGGAAGGCGCCGGACAGGTAGTGCTCATCGGCACGCCAAACAGTGGCAAGTCGAGCCTTCTGACGATCCTGACCGGGGCGAACGCCAAGATCGCCCCGTACCCGTTCAGCACCCAGTTGCCCACGCCCGGCATGCTGCGCTTCGAAAACGTCTACATTCAGCTAGTCGATACGCCACCTCTTGCCGAAGGCCGCCTGGAGAACCGGCTCTTCGGCCTCTTCCGCAACGCCGACGTGCTGGTAATCGTCGTCGACCTGAGCATGGATGCGATAGGGCAGGTCGACTTCATTTTGTCATCGCTGGGCCAGTGGGCGATCGAGCCGCTCAGAAGTGGCCAGCAGCCCGACCCGGACCAGTGGCAAACGCAGAAGCCGACGATCCTCGCCGCAAACAAGGCCGATTTCCCAGGAGCGCTGGACGAGTACCAACGACTGACCGGCGAGTACGGAGATCAGTTCAAAATCGTTATGACTGCAGCCACCGAAGACGTGGGGTTGGACGAGCTAAGCCGGGAGATCTTCGCCGCCCTGAGAGCGATCCGAGTCTACACGAAGCGCCCAGGCGGCGAGACCATCTACGACGATCCGATGGTCATGCCTATCGGCAGCACCGTTGAGGAGGCCGCTATTGCCATTCACAAGGACTGGCAGAGCAAACTGAAGTTCGCGGTGCTCTGGGGCTCCGCCAAGTTCGAAGGCCAGCGCGTTGGCCGGGACTACGTCCTCGCCGACGGCGACGTACTCGAGATGCACGGGTAGTGCTTTTTATATTAGCCACAGATTCACACTGATCGACATAGATGAATCTGTTCAAGAAATTTGTGCTATTTGTGACCATTAACCCTCTTCGAAGTCGGAAGGCTAACTACAGATTCTCCACAACTAACAAAATAAATAACCTAAGAAATCTGTGGTTCATCTGTGTCTATCTGTGGCTAAAGTAGGGCCTGAGCCGTTCGTACGTTCGCGTCAGGTCCTCCGGCAGGACCTTCGTGTCGCCCGTCACGGCCATGAAGTTCGTATCGCCCACCCAGCGCGGCACTACGTGCACGTGAAGGTGGTCGGCCTGTCCGGCGCCTCCCGCGACGCCAAGGTTCAGCCCGACGTTAAACCCGGACGCCTGGTACTCCTGCGTCAGTATGGCGACGGCCTTGCGGGATAGCTCCCAAAGCTCGGCGCTGGTTTCGGCGTCCAATCCGACCAGGTCGTTGGTGTGAGCGTACGGAGCGATCATCAGGTGCCCTGCGTTATAAGGGTAGAGGTTGAGGATGGCGAATGCTTTCGCCCCGCGATACAGGATCAAATTTTCGACGTCTTTGGCCTCGCCTTGGCGCGGCTTCTCGCACAGGAAGCACGCTTCAGAATGGGTATTGGTCACGTAGGCCATCCTCCACGGTGTCCAGAGTCGTTGCAGCTTATCTTCCATTTGTCTCACCGCTCATGGTTCGACACGCTCACCATGAGCGCGCAAAAATCCACTCACCCCGAGCTTGTCGAGGGGCCAACAATCATGAAGACAACTCTTCCATCCCTCGTGGCCTACTTCAGCCGCAGCATGGTCGTGCCCTGGGTGATCTTCTGGCCCGGCTGCACGTACACCGTTTCGACGACGCCCGCGCGCTGAGCGCGGATCTCATTGTTCATCTTCATCGCTTCGACCAGCAGAAGGACTGTCCCCGCCTCTACCTCCTGCCCCGCCGTGACCCGCACCTCGAGCACGACGCCCGTCATCGGTGAGACTACGATCCAGTCGTCTTGCGTCGAAGGCTCCGGCGTACCAGTAAACGAAGACGAAGCGCTCTGCCTGCGGACCGGCTCGACGCTCACCGGGTAAAGGCGAGAGCCGATCAGAAGGTCGTAACCGCCGCTTCTCTTCTCGGCGAAGACTTCGTACGCCTTATCGTCGATTAGGAGGGAGAATAGGCCCGCGGAGCCTATATTTTCCAGATTAATCCTGTACCAGCGATCACCGATGCGAGCGCGTAAGCCTTCCTCATCATCCTCCACCTCCACCTCGTGCACCGCATTCTCCAGCCTGACTAGATACTTCTCCGCCATCCCCCACTCCACGGCCGGCGCATTTGGCTCTGACGATTGACAGTCCGCCAGCCGCTCTCGCGACCGTTGGCAGCGGTCTTCGAAGCTGGAGGCTGCTTTCGCATGCGATGGGCAAGCACTGCCGCTAGCAAAGCCATCTCTTCGGCCTCGCCGTTAATGTCCAGGCCTGTGAACCTCTTCTCCACGAAACCTGTATCCAGGCGGCCTTCCTTAAAGTCCTGATCGTCCATCACTTGAAGGTGAAAAGGGATGTTGGTGTGCACACCGACGATCTTGAACTCCGAAAGCGCGCGGCGCATGCGATTTATCGCCTCAGCGCGGTCGCGACCCCAGGTGCTGAGCTTGGCGATCAGTGGATCGTAGTACATCGATATCTCCAGGCCCTCGTAGAGCGCGCTATCGAGCCGCACGCCCGGGCCGCCCGGCTCGCTAACGAACGTTATGTCACCGACGGATGGCAGGAAGCTGTTGAACGGGTCTTCAGCAGAGATGCGGCATTCGATGGCCCAGCCGCGCATAACGACATCGTCTTGCCGGTACGAAAGCCGCTCGCCTGAGGCGACGCGGATCTGGTCTGCTACCAAGTCCACGCCGGTTACAAACTCGGTGATGGGATGCTCGACCTGCAGGCGCGTGTTCATTTCGATGAAGTTTATGTTGCCCTGTGCGTCCAGCAGGAACTCGACCGTCCCGACGTTGCGATAAGATACCGCCTTCGCAGCAGTGATGGCGATCTCCAGCAACCGCTGCCGCAGCGATTCATCGACCGCTGT
This sequence comes from Dehalococcoidia bacterium, assembly GCA_009377715.1. Taxonomy (GTDB): domain Bacteria; phylum Chloroflexota; class Dehalococcoidia; order SM23-28-2; family WHTN01; genus WHTN01. The sequence continues at coordinate 5,174 of WHTN01000093.1, forward strand.
GGATGGGGACTCCTCGATCATCTTCTGATGGCGGCGCTGGATCGAACATTCGCGCTCGCCCAGGGCGACAACGTTGCCGTAATCATCGGAGATGATCTGCACTTCGATATGGCGCACGGGCTCCATAAACTTTTCGATGTAAAGTCCGGCGTTGCCGAAATTTGTCGCCGCTTCACGGCGGGCGCCATCCAGAGCGCCCGGCAGATCGGTCGAGCTGAAGACCGCGCGCATCCCCTTGCCGCCACCGCCGGCTGTTGCCTTAACCAGGATCGGATAGCCGATACGCGTCGCTTCTTTTACAGCTTCAGTAGTAGAGACGAGCTCTCCGCTACCCGGCAGTACCGGCACGCCGGCCTCCTCCATCACCTGCCTGGCCCGTACTTTGTCGCCCATGAGATCGATGACCTCAGGCGATGGGCCGACGAAGGTGACGCCCATGTCTAAGCAGGCGCGTGCGAGTTCGGGATTCTCTGCGAGGAAGCCGTAGCCTGGATGGACGGCATCTGCGCCCGCTTGCCGGCAGGCTTCCATGATGCTGGGTATGTTCAGGTAGCTTTCTGTCGCCTGGGCGGGGCCTATCGAGTACGCTTCGTCCGCGTAGCGGACGTGCAACGAATTGCGGTCTACCTCCGAGAACACAGCGACGGAAGCGATGCCCATCTCGCGACAGGCGCGTACTATACGCAACGCGATTTCGCCACGATTAGCGATGAGGAGCTTCTTAAACAAAACTCTTAATACTCCCTACCGCCGGTGGTAAACATTTTTGCAACGTCCTTGATTATACACCGAAAGCAGCGCCGAAAATATTTTATCGAAGCCAGCAGGGCGTCTAATCCGTACTGAGCGGTTGACACTGCTTATACCGCGACGGAAAATGTGAGCATTCCAAAAAAGCGGGCGTTCACTTGGCTTGCCGTGAAGGGAGACGACGCTACGATCAGCGAAAAACTTCTGGCAGCAGCGAGGCCGATCTGGGAAGCCACTGTCGATCATCCTTTTGTTCAGGAGATGGCGGCGGGTACCCTTTCCCAAAAGAAATTCGACCGCTGGGTACAACAGGACTTCCGTTTCGTATCGGCCTTCCGCCGGTTTGTCGCTCTAGTTCTCTCCAAGACCGAAGATGACGACGTTCATACGCATCTCCGCGAGTTCCTCGTCGCTATCGAAACCGAATTAGGCCTCTTTCGAGCTTATGCCAGCGAAAACGACGTTCCGCTAGATGTCCCAATGTCTCCTGCCTGTCAGGGTTACACCGACTTCCTCCTAGCTCGCGCATCTCTTGGGGCTTACGAGGAAGCGTTTACCGCGCTTTTCGCTGCCGAAAAGGCCTATTTTGACGTTTGGCGCACCGTTCGCGAACGCTCTGGCCTGCAAGGCGCCTACGCGATGTGGATAGAGAATTGGAGCAGCGACGGATTTTCGGAATGGGTAGTATGGTTAGCTTCTACCTTAGATCGCATTACACCGAACCGTTCGGAGCCTGAACTGAACGAACTGCGAAACATTTTTCTGACGGTCGTACGCTATGAATACCTCTTTTGGGATACTGTCTATGAAGGCGACGATTGGCCACCCTCAACCCAGATCGATAAGGAGAAAGCCCATGAGCCTACTTCACAATCCCGCAAGGCACACCGAGGCACTAAGCCTTAGAGATCCTGTTTATTCGCGCGAGGCGATGGTCGTCGCCGATCATCCCTTGGCCGTCGCCACGGGGATACGTATCCTCCAAGAAGGTGGCAATGCCATCGATGCATCGATCGCCATTTCCGCAGTGCTGACGGTAGTGCAACCGCAGCTATGCCAGCTGGGCGGCGATGGTTTTTTACAGGTCTACTGGGCGAGGGATGGCACAGTTACCGCTATCAACTCCGGTGGCAAAGCCCCGAAGTCGGCTACCGTTGAGACCTTCCTTCCCCAGGGCCTTCCGACGCGCGGCCCCAAAGCAGCGACAGTCCCCGGCCTTGTCGACGCCTGGGCAACCGCTCACTGGCTTTGGTGTTCTCAACCTTTATCCACCCTTCTTGCGTCCGCCCTTCGTTACGCCAGAGAGGGCTTTCCTGTCAGTTCAAAGCTTGCCTCTGCTATCGAGCTGAACGCTCCGATGCTGAGCCAGTTCGCCAGTTCGAAGCGCTTGTTTATGAGGTACGACCGCGCGCCCAGGCCAGGCGAAATTTTCGTGCAGTCGTCGCTCGTCGAAACGCTGGAGCCAATCGCTGAAGACGGGCGCGATGCCTTCTATACAGGTCGGGTAGCCAAAGCAATAGCGGAGTTCTGTCAAAGTGAGGGTGGTCTATTATCTGAAGAGGACCTGGCGAACCACAAAGCGGAGGCTCGCGATCCCGTTCGCACTAATTACAAAGGTTACACGGTGTGCGAACAACCGCTTAACTCGCAAGGTTATATGTTGCTTCAGATTTTAAATATGATCGAAGGTTTCGAAATACAGGATTCCATGCGAGAGCAACCTTCGGCGGCTATACATTCGCTGATCGAGGGACGAAA
>WHTN01000014.1 GCA_009377715.1 Dehalococcoidia bacterium
ATCGACATCGGATACGTAAAGCCGGCAGTTGTCTTCGGCCAGGCGTTCCAGCAGGTGGCGGCCCACTTTGCCGACGCCCTGGACGGCAACAGTCAGTCCCTTCAGCGAGTCTGTGCCGAATGCTTCCTCTGCGCTTGCTTTCATGCCGAGGTACACGGTGAGTGCCGTCAGGATAGACGTATCGCCGCCGCCACCAAAGGCGGGCGAATAGCCGGTTACATACGTTGTCTCACGGCGAATGACATCCATATCCACGGTGTAAGTGCCGACGTCCGTTGTGGTGATGTAGCGGCCGCCGAGCGAATGAACGAAGCGGCCGTAGGCGCGCAATAGGGCTTCCGTCCGGTCGCGGCTGGGATCGCCAATGATTACCGCCTTGCCGCCGCCGAGGTCCAGGCCGGCGAGCGCGGCCTTATACGTCATCGCACGGGAGAGCCGGAGGACGTCGTTGAGGGCGTCTTCTTCTGTCGCGTAGGCCAGCATACGCGTGCCGCCAAGCGCTGGCCCGAGCGTCGTGTTATGGATCGCCACAATAGCTTTAAGCCCGCTGACCGGCTCGTAATGATAAACGACCTCCTCATAATCGCCCGACTCCATCACCTCAAAGAGCTTCATCTATTCCCTCCGTATCCAGTATACCTTACAGGGTGGGCGCTAAGGCTTCATATATAATGAAGAGCATGAGCGAAAAGGACGTTATCGTTGGCGTTGATCTGGGCGCTACCAAGATTCGCACTATCGTTTGCTCTCCAGCGGGCGAGGTCATCGCCGTAGACCACCGCGCGACTCGCGGCGACGAAGGCCCGGCCACGGTCATCGCTGAGGTCGCTAAGAGCGTAGAAAAAGTGCTCGACGAGGCGGGGGTCTCCCCGGGCGGCGTTCTCGGCCTGGGAATCGGCGCGCCGGGGCCTATCGACGTCCCGAACGGCATCATTGTCACGTCGCCGAACATGGCCGGCTGGGACAACGTGCCGTTGAGGGATGCGTTGCAGAAGAGCACGGGCCTGCGTGTCTACATGGGCAACGACGTCAACGCTGCCGCACTTGGCGAGCACCGTTACGGCGCTGGCCGGGGCACGCGCTTCATGCTTTACGTTGCTGCTGGCAGCGGCGTCGGCGGCGGCATCATAGTCGGCGGCAAGCTTTTCGAAGGCGCGCACGGCGCAGCGGCGGAGGTCGGGCATATGACGCTGTTGCCCGAAGGCCCGATGTGCGGCTGCGGGAACCGCGGGCATTTGGAGGCGCTGGCGTCAGGCCGGGCGATCGAGCGCGAGGCAAGGGACGCTCTTCTGGCAGGTCGCCGTTCTGCGCTGAGCCGGATCGCGGCTGGCAATGCGGATGACATAACGGCGGCGATGGTCAGCGAGGCGGCGAAAGAGGGCGACGCCCTGAGCCTGGAGATAATCGCGAACGTGGCGTATTACCTCGGGCTGGGCGTTACCAGCCTCATCAACATCTGTAATCCGGAACTTGTTGTGCTGGGAGGCGGTGTGGCGAAGACCGGCGATCTCATCTTCGAGCCGGTCAGGTGGGTGCTAAGGGAGCAGGGCCTGGAGCCGATGTGCCGCGTCGAGATCGTCCCGACGCAGCTCGGCGACAACGCCGGCCCGCTAGGGGCCGCTGCGCTGGTGCTGCAGGCCAATGGCCGCTGAGACTCCGTAGCTATAGCAAATAGCCTAATTGCTATTAAATGTACTTCTCTGCAATGAAATACCAAGTATCAACAATAACATTGCTGTTATAGTCAATAAAACGTCGCGCTCCATGGAGTTCTTGTAACCATCTCCTAGGTTTCCCGTAGATGGCACGGCTACGGGGTCCAAGCTTTCACTAGATGTTCCTTCATGTGGCGCTTGTGAAGTTTGCGCGGGCCATCGCTCCAGCCGCGCGTCGCAGGCCGAAACTAAACCTGACTCGCTCTGCAGTTCAAATTGAAGCGTTGCGCCGAAAGCTCCCTCTGGCACAATTACTTTATTGCCAACGTGACCAAATCTCCATGCTTAGCTTCGCTCGGCAGTGCAATGCCTCCACCATCTCGACCTTCTGATTGTCCGGTAGTGATTATAGGAATTGGCCTTCCCGCTTCTTTCTCAACATCAGATAGAAGGCCCCACGCGTCTTTTCCTGGGCCAACGCCTTCACCTCCGTAAGTCCACTTCGCCCTCCAACCCAATCCTGGGATATCGCTAGCTCGCGATGGATGGTCCGCCTCGGTAACCGATTTGATGTTTGCGTCAGTATAAAGCTCCAGCAAAAAAGGAATGGGCCATCTTGTAGTTGGCCACCGACAACCGCATCTGTCTCAGTTCCGGGAATACAGCCATCCAATACTGGTTCTGCTGCTACATTTTCTACTTGTCCTAGGAAAGAAACCGTAAGGAGGAACACCCCTCCCACCCAAGTCGCGAGTCGTGTGGTCTGCAGCATCGTCGTCACCATATCTCTATTAGTCAAAACGGTAGTACAAAGTGCCAGTATGGAAACCGTAATTTGTAGCGTCGGTGCAGGAATTAGCATTGGAGGCAACATAGCAATATCCTGGCGATGGAGACCCTGAACAGTTGCACGATTCTGATGAGCGCCTATAGCGCCCAAAGTATAGGTCGACCCAATAGTTGCCTTCCGTGCAACTCGGGTCGCCAGTGTCCACAACCAGAAGTTTGTTAAATAGTAACTAAATCCACTACTGTCCTTAAAGGGACCTTGAGAGTTGAAGGACACGATTTGCGTGCCGTATGGCCAATACGCAGCCGGGTCACCGGGGCAATAGATAGTAGAGTGGTTTATTATTGGCTGGTCAACAGCTGGAAGTGCGGGTGCTTCATGTTCTGTTTTCGCAACGATAGCAGCGTCCGTGATTTTTATCGAGAGTTGTATATAGTCGTGGACGAGCTGAAAGAGGCTAGCCACGTACGACGCGTGCCGTCCGTTCCAGATGTAATATCGGGGTTATCGCCGATGTCAGCGCTGGAAAGTTGAGTAAGAACGGCATCGGGCTGCCACGATAGGCCAGCTGTTTGGGCTATTTCCCAGGCCTCAAGTAGCGTTATAGTCTTCGCTTCAAGTGGGACAGGGCTGGGAGTTTCTGGTGCCGGGCTTGAGCCAGATTCCGATGGGGTTGGGGACACAGTCTGTACCGGCTGGGCTACAACCTTTTGATTATCGCTTGTAAGATCCAGTAACCCCACAAGCTCCCCCGCTATGATGCCGCCAAGAGAAAAGATCCCGATTAACAGAAGGAGAACTTTCAAGGCCATAGTCTACCTCCAAAGTACAGCTGGTAACCGATGACTCGGTTGGCAAACCGCACATCGCGATGCCAGCCGATTACCCTCAATGACCCAGTCTAGCAGGAGGTTAAGAAAATAAAAGGGTGTAGCCCTGTACGAAAGTGCTGTATTTGCTATACTTTCGTCTAAATTTTCCAATACCATTCAGCTATGCTTGCAGTTTTGTTTATATCTAGCTTCTCCATGAGTCTCGTGCAAACCACGGCAAGCTCTGTCCGATTATCCCACCCGCCTTGCTTAAGCATCTCGCTTACACGCTGTTTAACGCGAGACTCACTCAGGCTGAGCTTTTCCGCGATTACGGCGTTCGAATCACCCTCCGATATCAAGTAGCCGATTACGATGTTTCGATGTTTGAGGAACGGCAGGTAAGGCGAAAAAGTTTGAGTCTGGTCCTGATGCATTCTAAATCTCCTTCAATTCCTGTTACTTGGAGACTCAAAAATAAAGTCCTGCGCATGCATAACATACTAGGACTTATGCCCAAAATATCACACGTTTTTGATGACGGTCAAGGATAGTTGGTACGTGTTTTAGCTTCTGATCCTAAGTAAACGCTCGTACCAAAAGTTGTATCGCCGGCACGGTGATAGCGAGCGCGAGCAGCCGCATGATGATCGTCGCCGAGAGGTATTGCGATACCCTCGCGCCCACCTGCGCTCCCACTATCACGCCGATATCACCGAAGATAGCCTCGACGATCTCTACGTCACCCTGGCTCCAGCGCAGTCCCAGCGCTATTAGCACATAAGGTAAGAAGGCGAAGAGCGACGTGGCCGTCGCTATATGGGTCGGGCGGTGCATCAGGTAGACCATCGCCGGCACCAGTAGCACCCCGCCGCCCAGCCCCAGTAGCACCCCGCCGCCCAGCCCCAGTAGCACCCCGCCGCCCAGCCCCAGTAGCCCGGCGATCATGCCGGCGCCGAAGCCGATCACGGGCATGACGAGCCACTGGAACAGAGCGGACCGTTCGACTGGCGCTTCCCCGGCGGGAACGTTGCTTCGGCCTCCGGGCCTCAACGCAAGGTTGAGGGCCAGAACCAGGAGCAACGAGCCGGCTATTGCTTCGAAGGCGTTCTGCGTCAGCCGCCCCAGGATGACGGCGCCGACGATGGCGCCTGGTATGCCGCCGAGCATGATACGCAGGCCAAGCTGGTAATCGATCCGGCGCTGCCGGGTGTAGGCGACGATCTCCGAACTCGTGTTGAGCGCCACTATCGCAAGCGTCGTGCCGACGGCGGTTGTGGGCGAGAAGCCGTAGACGAGAAGCAACAACGGCGTCATGACGAAGCCGCCACCGACGCCGACTGTGACGCCGTATGCTCCTGCGAGCAGGCCGAAACCGATCAACGCTGCGGCGGGCATTTCTATCCCAAATCGCGTCTCATAACAAACTCGTTAAATGATCCGTTGTGCCTCCGACAGTGTCAAACAGGGGGTTCATCCAAATATCATTCTCGAGCGACCGAAGGGAGCGAAAAATCTGCGTTAGGTTGTATTTACGTAAGACTCTTCGTTTCTCTCAGAGTGACATGTAAGAGCAATTGATTGGCAAGCCAAGCTATCAAATCTGTCTATACATAATATAATGTTGAACTCAGCACGGTAGGTCTGCTACGATCCGCAGGATGACTAGCAGAGAAGTGCCTATCGCAGCCCCCAAGGCGGCGAGCCTCGGCCACCCTAGCTACGTCTGGCGATTCGGACAGGAGCGGAGGCTGGACCTGATGCGGTCGTACGTGCCTTTGGAAGGTAAGCGCATCTTGGACGTCGGCTGCGGCATTGGCACCTTCGTCCGCCGCCTGCGCGACTTCTCGCCGGAGGTCTACGGCATCGATATCGACTTCGAGCGCGTACGCGAGGGTACGGCGGAGAACCCAAACCTTATGCTTTCGGTAGGCGAATACCTCCCGTTCAAGGACGATAACTTCGACGTCGTGCTGCTGCATGAGGTGATCGAGCACGTAGATGACGACGTCCGTACCATGCAGGAGGTCTGCCGGGTGCTCAGGCCGGGCGGCCGCGCCGTGATCTTCTGCCCGAACCGTCTGTATCCGTTCGAGACCCACGGTATCTTCGTCGGCAAACGTTACGTCTTTGGCAACATACCGTTGGTGAATTATCTGCCCGGCTTACTGCGGAAAAAGCTGGTGCCACACGCTCGCGCCTACTTGTGGTCGGACATACGTCGCCTATGGCGCAACCTGCCGATGCGCTTGATCGCACATACGCTGGTCTTCCCCGGCTTCGATAATGTGGTTACAAGGCGCCGCGTGGTAGGCTCTATGCTCCGTTCGCTAACTTATCCCCTTGAAAGGACGCCCTTGCGAAACTTCGGCCTCTCGCATTTCGTTGTATTAGAGAAGGTTCTACCGAGGAGCTAACGCGTGGCGAGAAACAGCAGCGGTTATCGCCGTCGCTATCAGGCGTTGGGCCGCTTTAGCACCCGGCGGCATTACGGCAGTAAGCGGAACCCCGGTTCGTCTCGCTTATTGTGGCTCAGCGCGTTTATCGGCGTTTTGAGTATCGCTGCTACGATCGCGGCAGCCAGCACGTCGATGGCTATTTTCCGCACCCACACCGATGAGCTTGTGCCACCTGAGCAAGCCATCAGCCAGGGTTCCTTCGGGCCGAGCAACGTCTACGCTCGAGACGGCGAATTTCTGTACCAGTTCCTGGATCCCCTCATTGGCCTGCATGACCCCGTTAGGCTCGAAGAGATATCTCAGTGGATGATAAAGGCGACGATATCGACCGAGGACGCCAGCTTTTACGATAACCCCGGCATAAACATAAAGGGGTTGACACGAGCGGCGTACGAGAACTTCTTCCCAGGAGCGAACGAAGAGTTCCTAGCCGGTTCGGGCGGCAGTTCGATCACTCAGCAACTGGTGAAGAACGTCTACATACCGGAGGAAGAGCGTGCCGAGAGGTCGGTGGACCGGAAGATAAAGGAAGTAGCGATCGCTCTGGAGTTAACCCGGCAGTATGAGAAAGACCAGATATTGGAGTGGTACCTCAACCAACTGTACTATGGCAACTTCGCTTACGGTGTTGAGGCGGCAGCGCAGAGGTATTTCGCTAAGAGCGCTGCCGATCTCACGCTGGCGGAATCAGCCCTGCTGGCGGGGATACCGCAGGCGCCTGGATTCTACACGCCAACGTTACCCGAAAACTATGAGGCGGCTATGAACAGACAGCACGAAGTGCTAGACCTCATGGTTGAGCATGGCGACATCAGCATAGAGGAGGCCGATGCGGCTAAGGCAGAGGAATTGGTCTTCCAAGGGTCTGATTTCCCGATCAGGTCGCCGCACTTCGTATTTTATGTGCGGGACGTATTGAACGCGATGTGCCACCGGAACTATCTGGATGTGCCCCAGGGCACGGACTGCGAAAATCTCATATCTCGAGGGGGTCTCACGATCACTACCACCCTGGATGTAAACCTTCAGGAGCAAGGTGTGGCTATCGTTCAGGAGAAGATATCGTCCATTGAGAGCGCTTATAATGCGCATAACGGCTCTCTAGTGTCCATCGACCCGAAAACGGGCGAAATACTGGTAATGGTTGGCAGCCGCGACTACTGGCAAGAGGCCATAGACGGCGAAGTAAACGTCGCGATGAGGGACCGCTCGCCCGGTTCAACGGTCAAGGTCTTCACCTATCTCACAGCCCTTCTAAACGGCTGGAGCGCGGGGACGGCGCTCTGGGATGTGGCTATCCCCTGCCCTCCGCTATGCAATTCGCGCGGGGGCGTAGTTCAGAACTGGAATTTTAGTTTTACAGGACTGGTGAACGTACGCCAGGCCCTCTCCCAATCCATGAACGTGCCGGCCGTGCGCACGATTATGGATAACGGCGTCGAAAACGTCATCGATACGGCGCATAGCATGGGCATTACGAGCTGGGTCGATAGCAGCCTCTACGGCCCCGCCTTAACCATTGGCGGCGGCGAACTTAAGCTGCTGGATTTGACCTACGCTTATACCGTCCTTGCTAATAATGGCGTTATGCGGGGCGCTCCGACGGTGGGAAATCTCGAAACCGGGGAGGCCTTTCCTGAAGGCTATCGAGAACTCGATCCTGTCGCTATCCTAAAAGTAGAGGGACCTGATGGTCACATCCTTTATGAATTTGGGGCCCCTGAGGAGCGTGAAGTCGTCAACCCCGCCGCCGCTTACATTATTACTGACATACTCTGGCGGAACGGCACGCCATGGAACGGCCTGACGATCGACCGCCCCTCGGCCACGAAAACGGGCACCAGCGAAGACTTCAAAGACGCTCTAGTGATGGGCTATACGCCAGATGTCGTAGCGGGCGTCTGGATGGGCAACTCCGACGGCTCGCCGATGCGCCCAGGCTTCTTCGGTTCGGTTGGCCCTGGGCCGGTTTGGCGCTCTTTCATGCTGGCAGCGCACGAAGGCATGTCAGCGAGCGCTTTCCAGCGGCCGTCTGGACTGACGACTGTGCAGTCTTGCGTGGAGGGTCCTGCGTCATCGTCTCAGCCGAGCCAGTCGCCTCCCGCTTCAGGTTCTCCTGCGCCGCCGGCTGCGCCGGGACGGAAATGCGTATCAGACTTAGCTGTAGCGGGACTGCCTCGTTACTTCCAGGGCACAACGCCGCCTGAAGCCCGAAGCAGGCTTGCCGAGCTCTTTACGCCGCCGCCTACCCCAACCCCGAGCGCAACGCCGGAGCCGACCCAGACGCCAGCGCCGTCCTCAAGCCCATCGCCAACACCAGTTGCAACTGCAAGACCTCGGCGGCCATAGGGCGGAAGCTGCTATTTTCTATGGCCTATAGTCCAATACGGTGCTAGGATAGCTCTCGGCGAGTTACCGTGTATGGATGAAGCGAACCAGAAGAAAAGCCAGCGCTTTGTGCGCATCAAGAGGCAAGAGAATACGGAGCGCTCCGTTCCGACCCCGTCCGCACCCGAACAACCGACGACGGAGCCACTGCCGCGACCGCCCGAGTCCGAAGCCCACACTCGCATCGTCGTTCCGCGGCACGAGCGGCGTACCCAGGCAGACTTGGCCGACTCGAATGCTGACGTCGAACTACGTGAAGTGCGCTACGGCGTCACTTCGCGCCTGCCCTATTTAAGGGTCGTTCCCAAGCAGCGTAAGCTCGTCAGGGTAGCCCCCGGTCACATTCAGGCTACTGCTCTTGGCAGCAGACCCGTCGATGTGGTAGGTGGCTACTGGGCCGACATCAAGCGTGTCGTCATCGGGAGCCCTTATGCGACATCGCAAGCGATCCATGAGCGTCTAAGTAAGGTCAAGGCCATGTCCATTTTGGGGTCAGACCCGCTATCTTCATCCGCCTATGCGACTGAAGAAGCCCTTATAGTCCTTGCCGTAGCCGGTTCAGCGGCACTATCTTATGCACTTCCCATTGCAGGCGTAATAGCGGCGCTGCTAGTCATAGTTACGCTTTCTTACCGCCAGACTCAGAGAGCGTACCCTAACGGGGGCGGGGCGTATATCGTAGCGCACGAGAACCTGGGAAGGAGACCTGGATTAACAGCGGCGGCGGCGCTACTCGTTGACTATGTTTTGCTGGTTTCTGTCAGCGTGGCGGCCGGCGTGGCTGCGATAACATCGGCAGCGCCAGTTTTGCACGATCTGCGCGTGCCAATAGGGGTGGCTGTAATTGCTTTCTTTACGTTAGGCAACCTAAGGGGCATCCGGGAGTCGGGCACACTGTTCGCAGCGCCTACTTATTTCTTTATCATATCTATGGCAGTAGTAATAGTAGTTGGGGTAGTTAAAGTTGCATTGGGAGAGGCCCCAGGTTCTTTACTAGAAAACGGGCCGCCACGGGAAGAGGTGGTGGTGACGCAAGGGCTAACGATGTGGCTGATCCTGCGGGCCTTCTCCTCGGGGGGAGCGGCTCTGACGGGTGTGGAAGCAATGTCTAACGCTGTGCCTAACTTTAAGCCTCCTGAAAGCCGAAATGCCCAAACTACCCTTACAGCAATGGCGGGGATAGCAATATTCCTCTTTGTTGGTATAACGTTCCTGAGCAGCCGCTACGGTCTTGTGCCGAGCGAAGAGGAAACTATTGTCTCAATGCTGGGGCGCGAAGTGCTTGGTGAGAACTTTTTATACTATGCATACCAGGCGACGACGGCAATGATACTTTTCCTGGCGGCAAACACAAGTTTCAATGCGTTTCCCTTGCTCTCAGCAATCCTAGCTAGGGACGGTTATATGCCGCGACAATTTACCTTCAAGGGAGACCGACTCGCATATTCAAATGGAATTTTGATGCTGGCAGCAACGGCATCGCTTCTCTTGGCCGTATTCGGCGGAGAAGTGACGCGACTGATACCGCTCTATGCCGTCGGGGTGTTCGTTTCGTTTACACTTTCTCAATCAGGCATGGTGAAGCACTGGTGGAAATTACGTGAGAGCAGTTGGCGGACGAGCCTAGTAATCAATGGCGTAGGCGCAATAGCGACCGCGGTCGTAGCGGTGATTATAACCGCTACGAAGTTCACGCACGGAGCTTGGATATCGATCATTATAATGTTCGTGCTCATCGTAATTTTCGCCCTAATTCGTCGGCATTACGATTGGTTTGAGGTGAAATTGCATATGGCCGGACGGCCGACATTGAATCTGCCACCGTCCCAAGTCGAAGGTATACAGGCTGGCGAACATATTGTTGTGCCGGTGGATGGCATCAATCGCGTTTCCACTGCTGCCATAGCGTTTGCCAAGAGCTTATCCACTAAGGTCACTGCTGCCTATATTACGGACGATGCAGAGCAGGGCGAGGAGTTTCGCCTGCGATGGCAGTCCTCTATCCCGGACGTGCCGTTGATGGTGATCGAATCGCCATATCGGGCGCTTGTCGTTCCGATCCTGGCTTATATCGAATCGCTGGAGGCTTCTGACCCGAACACCAGCGTAACTGTTGTGTTACCCAGATTTGTCACCAGCCACTGGTGGGAACGGTTTCTTCACAACCAGGACATCCTCCGCCTCAAGTCCTACCTTAACAAACGCTCGAAAGAGACGCGCGTTGTTGAACTTCCGTACCACTTAGGCGATGAGCTAGTCATCAACCCTTAATTCGTCTAGCAAGGCGTCAAGCTCTTCGACGCTGGACACCTTGCCCATCGTTTGCACGAAATCGCTTAGCGAGGCGCTCCGTTCGCGTACGGTCTGCACTTTAGGCCCGATGGGGCTGCTCGACGCGGGCGTGTCCGCGTACGTGCCGTGAAAGGCGAAGAACGCTTGGTTGATCTTGCGGATGTAGTAGCCGTTCTCGGCGAGGAAGAGCCGCTTCTGCTCCATTAGCGTTTCTGCCTCCTCGACCTCCTTCTGCGCCAGCAGTTCATCTACGGCAAGACGCAATTCTCGCATCTCTTTGTTGAAATCGATGCCGCTTTGGGCCGGCCCCTGCGATGCTGCTGGCGCCTGCGCGGACGGGAATCGCTGGTACACCACCGCGGCGATCTCGCGCCCGCTGATATTGGCGACCGTTTCGTTGATCGTGCGCATCTCTTCGTTATCGAAATAGCGTCGCCCGAGCGGTTGGAAGACTAAGTACTGATGTATCCACTCATGCGCGGCCAACTCCACGGCTCGCTCGTAGCTGGCATCGTCGGTGACGGTGCTGGGGTACGTAGCCACGCCACCGGTCGTATCGACGAGTGCCGAAACGCCGTCGGCTTCGGCATTGGCTTCGAGGCTCGAGATTTCGTCGAGGGTCATATCGTTGCGCAGCAAGTACGACCGTTCGAGTTTGATGCTGTCACGCGGCGAAATGACGAGCACCCTTGGCGAGCCGCCTAGCTCCATATCGACGGGCGGGAAGACCGTATCGATGCCGTCGAATAAAGGCGGCGAAAGTGTGAGCCCTTGCTGCTTTAAGGTGTCGGATACGCGGCCTTCGATGATTTTTTCTACGCGGTTTTCAAGTTCTCGCCTATCGCTTTCGGCATTGCTAAGCCGCTCGGCCGCTGCATTATCGCCTTCGGGTATGAGGCGTTGTAGCCGCTCGATCTTACCGCCCAGTTCGAAGTAGCGCTGCAACATGGCGTCTTCGTCGCCTACGTCCCGCCCGAGAAAGAAGTCGCCGATGAGATGGAGCCAGCGACCCGGCACGTGTTCAAGCTCCCAGTGCAGAAGGCTGTGGCCGTACGGTTGCGCCACCGCCGCGATGGTATCCGAAGGCTCCCGGCGCGCGAGCATGACGCCGGCTGTGATGCTAAAAGCGAGCAGGATTAGGGTGATGGCGGAGATACTTAGGCGCAAGCACATTCGTATAGCGCCATAATGCGATACTACGTGGCTCAATAGTATCGCATTAACGGTTGATGCGATACTGGCGTCGCGCTAAGAAGGGCTATAGCGGTTCGCGATCGGCAGGCGGCGGTCGCGGCCAAAAGCGCGTGGCGTGATCTTGATGCCCGGCGGCGCCTGGCGGCGCTTATATTCGCTGCCGTTGATGAGCTTGATCACCTTCCGTACGATAACTTCGTCGAAGCCCATGGCCGCGATCTCGTCGAGACCTTTGTCGTTTTCCACATACGCCTCAATGATGGGGTCGAGCACTTCGTACGGCGGCAAGCTGTCCTGATCGGTCTGGTTCGGCCGGAGTTCGGCGGAAGGCGCTTTATCGATTACCGACCGTGGGATGACCGGACTCGGCGCCTGCGCATTACGGTACTCTGATAGGCGGTAGACGAGCGTTTTGGGCACGTCCTTTATCACCGCGAAGCCCCCGGCCATGTCGCCGTAGAGGGTCGAATAGCCGCAGGCCATTTCGCTCTTGTTGCCCGTCGTCAGCACAAGCCAGCCGAACTTGTTCGATAGCGCCATAAGGTAGTTGCCGCGTATCCGGGCCTGGAGGTTCTCTTCGGCGGTGCCGAAGTCGGTGCCATCGAACGGTTCGGAGAGGGCGTTCAGATGAGCGCTAAAAACCTCTTCGATGGGGACGATCAGCATGCGGATGCCGAGGTTCTCGGCCACTTGCTTGGCGTCGAGGACGGAGCCTTCGGACGAGAACCGTGAGGGCATCGCGACGCCGACGACGTTCTCGGGCCCGAGCGCGTCTGCGGCGATCGCAGCCGTGATGCTTGAATCGATGCCGCCGGATAAACCGATGACCACTTTGTGAAAGCCAGTCTTGTGCACGTAGTCTTTGGTTCCCATCACCAATGCAGAATAGACCTCTGCCTCCCCGTCGAGTGGCGCCACCGTGTGCGGGGTCAAAGGTGGCTTTGGTTCGGCCGCCGGTTCATCGGAGACGTGGATGCGCGGAATGCCGTTGCCGTTCAGCAGGTCGAGACGTTCTTGGCGTCGGCGCGGGTTGTGCAGGCGCGCCTGGACTACTTCGTCGAGGTTTAGATCGCAGAGCAGCAGGTCTTCCTCGAAGGATGGGCCGTGCGCTAGCAGTTCGCCTTGGGCGTTGAAGATCATGCTGTTGCCATCGAAGACTAGTTCGTCCTGTCCGCCGACTAGGTTGACGTAACAAACGACCGCCGAATTGTCCGAGGCGCGCGTGCCGATCATCCTCTCGCGGAAGTGGCGCTTGCCCGCGTGGAACGGCGAAGAGTTGATGTTGACGATGACCTGGGCCCCCGCCAAAGCCTGCGAACGGAGCGGATCGCCCGGATACCAGATGTCCTCACAGATGTTAACGCCGATAGGGACGCCCGCCACCGTATAGACGGGGCAACGCGTGCCGACCTGGAAGTAGCGATTTTCATCGAAGACGCCGTAGTTCGGTAGGAACTGCTTGTGGTAGACGTCAACCAGACGGCCGTCGTGAATGACGGCCGCGGCGTTGTAGATGTCGTCGCGCTGATCGACGAAGCCGACTACCGCCGTAATGCCGTCGCAGTGGGCGATCACCTCCTCGAGTCCTTCGCGATTGTCCTGGATGAACTGGGGTCGGAGGAGCAGGTCTTCCGGAGGGTAACCGGTGATAGTCAACTCCGGAAAGGCGATCAGATCGGCGCCGAGGTCGCGGGCGCGCGCTATGTATTCGCCGGTCTTCGTAACGTTGCCGTCGAGATCGCCAACGGTTGTGTTTATCTGGGCGAGTGCCACTCGAAGCGTGCGCATAGTACGCTACGATTATCTATCTTCCGCTATAACCTAAGCAATAAGACACCTTTCCCTTCCTCAGATACGTAGGCGACGTTATACTAGCGGATATGGCTGTAAAAGTTGTCACCGATAGCGCAGCAGACCTGCCTCCGGACGTAGTTCAAGAGCTTGATATCGCGGTGGTGCCGCTTAACGTGCTTTTCGGCGAGGCTAACTACCGCGATGGCGTTGAAATCGACGCCGACCACTTCTATTCGATGCTCACCACGAACGAAACGTTTCCCACTACGTCAGCCCCGGCTGTCGGTGATTTTCGCGAGGTCTATGAGCGATTGCTCGGCGAGACCGATTCCATCGTTTCGGTCCATATACCGGCGAAGCTTTCCGGCACTATCAACGCTGCTTTGAGCGCGAGAGAGACCATTGAGAAGCCCGAGCGCATCGAGATCGTCGATTCGCAATCTGTATCGCTCGGTTTGGGGATAATAGCTATTGCGGCAGCCCGCGCGGCCAAGGCAGGGGCCAGCTTAGAGGAAGTGGTCCGTGTTGCATCCGAGGCAGTGCCCAAGATGAACATTTTCTTCGCTTTGGAGACGCTGGAATATTTGCGACGTGGCGGCCGCATCGGTCGAGCGCAGGCATTTTTGGGTTCGCTGCTTAGCGTCCGGCCCGTCCTGGCCGTCCACGATGGCGAGATCCATCCCATCGCCCGAGAACGCACGCGAGCGCGTGCTGTAGAGCGGGTCGTCGAGCTGGTGAGTGAACGGAAGGGCGCCACCGACGTAGCGATCGTGCACGCCAACACCGCCGACGAGGCGGAGCACGTTCAACAGCGTCTTAAGAGTTTGTTTCCTCACGCTAACTTTTATATGGGGAGAATTTCGCCCGTACTCGGCGCTCACGCCGGCCCCGGGGTTATAGGCGCCGGCGTTTTGGAGGGGGGCGCTTGAGGACTTGGACGACCCCGTAGCTACCCTAAAAAAGATACTCGCGCTAGAACGGGATAGAGGCTGCAACAATACCGCCGTTATCGGTGGGCTGAACGCCTATATACTGCGCTTCGTCCAGGAGAACTACCGTCTTCTCAGTTCCCCGCTATTCGCCGATCTGCGGGCGGCGATCTCTGGCAACTACGATACGCTTTCCATGGCCGAAAGGCGGAATTGGCTCGACGCCGCTCTAGTGGCGCTGGAGATAGACCGCGTCCGACCATCGAAGCAGCCACAGCCGAAGCGCCAAGCGTCTGCTCCATCCCAGCGGCAGCGTCAGATAACTTCTGTAACGCTCGATTCGTCTGTCACCGCACTCGCTGGAGTAAGTAATGCAAGAGCCACCAAATTGGCGAAGCTCGGCGTAAATTCGCTTCGAGATCTGATCTTCCTCTTCCCTCATCGCTATAACGACTTCTCCAGTGTTCGACCTATAGCCGAGTTGCGCGTCGGCGAAGAGCAGACAGTCCTGGCATCCGTATGGACGGTTGCTGCGACGCAGATCGGTCGCAGCAGGCGGGGCACGGAAGCCATCATCGCCGATGAGACCGGTACGTTGCGCATTCTCTGGTGGGGGAACGAGTACGTAAAAAATCAGATAAAGCCGGGCACGTGGCTTGCGCTTAGCGGCAAAGTGACAGCTTTTCGTGGGCGCTTACAGATGGACTCGCCGGAGTACGAAGCCATCGGCTCCGAAGACCCCACGCATACGCAGCGCCTCGTGCCGGTCTATCCGCTTACCGAAGGCCTTGGCGCCCGTACGTTGCGACGGCTGGTGAAGCAGGCCGTTGATGCTTTTGCAGGCCTTATGCCGGACCAGTTGCCGGAGGCGATACGCGAAAGGCAAAAACTCTGGCCTCTACCCCAGGCCGTTCGCCAGATGCACTACCCCGACGATACCGAGGCTGCCGAAGCCGCGCGCCGACGTCTTGCTTTCGACGAACTGCTGCTGATACAACTCGGCGTCCTAGGCAGGCGTAAGGCGCGACAACAATCAGCCGGCGCGGGGCCGTTAAGCTTTCCCCAAGCTGCTTTCGAAGGGTTTATCGGTTCGTTGCCGTTCGCGCTTACGGACGCCCAGCAACGCGTCATCGGTGAAGTTCTCAGCGATCTGGCGAAGGACGTGCCGATGAGCCGGCTGCTCGAAGGCGACGTGGGCAGTGGTAAGACTGTTGTCGCGCTGGCCGCGATGCTAGCAGCCGTCGCTAGCGGTCGCCAGGCTGCCCTTATGGCGCCGACAGAACTCCTGGCGGAACAGCATTTCCGTACCCTTTGCAGTCTACTAGGAAACTCCGGCACAACCGGGCCGGTCGTTAATCTCCATCCGTCGTACCTCGACAAGCCTCTCAATCTCGCCCTGCTAACGGGAAGCTTGAAAGGGCGGGCGAAGTCTCTGGTGCAAGCCGGCACGGAGACGGGTCAGGTCGAGATCGTCGTCGGCACTCACGCGCTGATCCAGCGGGAGGTCTCTTTCGAGCGTCTGGGCCTGGCGGTGGTGGACGAACAACACCGCTTCGGTGTTGTGCAGCGGGCCGCCCTGCGCGCGAAGTCCGACACGCAGGCGCATTTGCTCGTGATGACCGCCACGCCCATACCGCGCACGCTTGCCCTGACGGTCTACGGCGACCTCGATATCTCGGTGATCGACCAAATGCCGCCGGGCCGCAAGGCGGTAAAGACGCTACGCGTGCAATCGCACGAGCGCGATGAAGCGTACGATTTCATCCGCGAGCAGGTCCGCCAGGGACGCCAAGCTTATATCATCTGCCCGCTAATCGAGGAGTCGGAAGTTATCGAAGCGCGGGCGGCCGTCCAGGAGTACGAGCGCCTCTCGCGCGACGTCTTTCCGGATTTGCGATTGGGCCTGCTCCACGGACGCGTACCGGCGAATGAGAAGGATGCTGTGATGCGCGCGTTCAACCAGGACGATCTAGATATTTTAGTGTCCACTGCCGTAGTCGAGGTGGGCATCGACGTGCCCAACGCGACGACGATCCTCATTGAAGGGGCCGACCGCTTCGGCCTGGCGCAGTTGCACCAGTTCCGCGGTCGGGTGCGTCGTAGCCATTACCAGAGCTACTGCTTCTTGCTCTCGGAGAGCGCATCGCCAGAAGTTGACGAACGGCTTCGCATAATGGAAACGACGGACGATGGCTTTAAGCTCGCAGAGGAAGACCTCCGGCTGCGCGGTCCAGGCGAGTATTTCGGCACGCGGCAGTCGGGCCTGCCGGACCTGCGCGTGGCCCGGCTTTCCGACGTAGACATAATCGAGCGGGCGCGGTCGGAAGCCGCGCGTTTACTGGAACTCGACCCGAATCTGGAGCGGCCGGAACACGAACCCCTCGCCCAAGCGGTACGCCCGCTTTGGGAGGGCGGCCCCGCCGAGGCCGCTGCGCTGCTCATTACTTAGACGCTGATATAATAAGCCTGTTGATCCCGAAGAGGTATGAAGTTTGATCAAAGACGACATCAGCCGCATTGTCTCTGAGGCGGTACGCCGGGCGCAAAGCGAAGGCGCTTTGCCCGCGGTAGCCTTGCCCGAAGTCGCTATCGAGCGGCCTCAGCGACCCGAACACGGCGACTACGCTACTAGCCTGGCCTTACGTTTGGCCCGGGCGATGCGTTCTCAGCCGGTGGATATCGCCGGAGCCATCGCCAACCATATCGAGCTTACAGACGCGATCTCTTCCGCGGAGGTCGCGCCGCCGGGTTTCATCAACTTTCGCCTCAGCCAGGACTGGCTCACACGGCAGGTGGAGACGGTCCTGGCTGAGGGCGAGACGTTCAGCGACCTGAATCTCGGCGTCGGCCAGAAGGCTCAATTGGAGTACGTCAGCGCCAACCCAGTCGGGCCGCTGCACGTCGGCAACGGTCGCTGGGGGGCTATCGGCAGCACGCTGGCCAATGTGCTGAAGGCGGTCGGCTACGGCGTGGAGCAAGAGTACTACGTCAACGACATGGGCACGCAGATCGATACCTTCGCCACCACCCTCTACGCTCGCTACCAGCAACTGTTCGGCCGCGATATTGCGATACCCGAAGAGGGCTATCCCGGCGCGTATATGATCGACGTTGCCGAAGCGATAAGAAGCGAGCATGGCGATGCCTTTTTGCGGCCGCCCGGCGAGCTGGCGCCACGCGAAATGCGCGATATCGGTGTCGAAAAGATGCTGACGAGCATCGCCGCAGACCTCGCCTCGATGGGCGTCGTCTACGACCGCTGGTTTCGAGAAAGTTCGCTGCACGTAGCGAGCAGCGCCTACCAGGTGGTGCTGCAAAAGTTGCGGGCGGACGGCTTCGTGACGGAGAAGGAGGGGGCAGTCTGGTTCACTTCAACTGCTCTCGGTGAGGATAAGGACAACGTCCTTATCCGCAGCAACGGTTCGCCAACGTACTTCGCCTCCGACATCGCCTACCATTACAACAAGCTCGTAGAGCGAGGCTTCCAGCGCGTGATCGACATTTGGGGCGCCGATCACCAGGGCCACGTGCCGCGCATGAGGGCCGCTATCGCCGCGCTCGGCGTCGAGCGCGAACGGTTCGATGTGCTGATCGGCCAGCTCGTGACGCTCAAGCGCGGCGGCGAAGTGGTGCGCATCTCGAAGCGCTCCGGCGACATCATCACTTTACGTGAGGTTGTAGAGGAGGTCGGGACGGACGCTTGCCGCTTCTTCTTCCTGACCAGTTCACCGAATGCGACGATGGACTTCGACCTTGAACTGGCGAAAAAGCAGTCGGCGGAAAACCCGGTCTACTACGTTCAGTACGGGCACGCCCGTATCGCCAGCATCCTGACGCTGGCCCAGGAGCGGGGCATTGACTGGGCGGACGGCGATCCTTCGCTGCTTGTGCACGAAGCCGAGCAAGCGTTGATTCGCAAAATGCTGGAGCTGCCGGAGATCCTAGAGACGATCGCTCGCTCATTGGAACCGCACCACCTCCCGCACTACGCGATAGCGCTGGCGACGACCTTCCACGACTTTTACGAGAAGTGCCGCGTTATCTCGTCTGAGCCGGGCGATCTGCCTATAACCAAGGCGCGCCTCAAACTCGTCGCCGCGGCCAAGATCGCCCTCGCACGCACTCTTGGGCTGATGGGCATGGCAGCGCCGGAGCGTATGTAAGTGTATATCGAAGATTTAGAAGAGAAAGATCTGTGATTTAAGTGAAGCTTCCGTTTTAGGTGGCCCCTCGACAAGCTCGGGGTGAGCGGTCATTAACTGCCCAGAATATTACATGCTAATCGCGAATCCTCCCTATAATGGCTAGACTTCCCCGTTCCGCCAGCGGCCGTAGCGCTTTGACCGTCGCCCGGGCTTGCGCTAGGGCCGCCGCCAAAGTTATTCGCGACGGCTACGAAGTCTCGCCGACGGTCGGCCTTCGCTTCAAGGGCCGCGGCAACGTCGTCACGCAAACCGACATCGCGGCCGAACGAGCGGTCTTCGATATCTTAGCTGCGGAGTACCCTGACCACGCTATTATGTCGGAAGAGACCGAGTTTGTAGGCGATCGTGAGGGCTGGCGCTGGGTGGTCGACCCGCTCGACGGCACGCGTAACTATGTGAGCGGCATCCCGCTTTTCTGTATCAACATCGCGCTGTGCTACGCCGGCGAGCCGCTTCTAGGGCTGACGTACGAGCCGCTGCGGCGTGAGGAATTCGCGGCGCAGCGCGGCCAGAGGGGCGTTCCTCAACGGACGCCCGATGCACGCCTCGGCGAAGGAAGACGTGCAGTCGTCGGTCTTGACCTGTGACCTCGGCTACGACGAGACGCGTGGTGCTCACATGCTGGACCTTATGCGGGCGATCTGGCCGGGCGTGCAGGCGTTCCGCATCCACGGGTCGGGGGCGTTGGGCTTCGCCTATGCGGCTTGCGCACGCTACGATCTCTTTGTCCACCACAAGCTGTTCCCCTGGGACATCGCGGCAGGGATCGTGCTGGTACAGGAGGCGGGCGGGACGGTCACGGACCGCGATGGCTCCCCGGCAACGATCTACAGCGAAGGCGCGGTTGCGGGCGGGCCGAAAGTTCACGCGGACTTCTTGCGGATAGCGGAAGGCCGACCCTGGCGAGAATAACAGCCGAGCCGTGTGTCATGCTGAGCGCAGCGAAGAATCCGAACACCTATAGGGCGGATTCTTCGCTGCGCTCAGCATGACAGTTAGAGTCGTGTGCGTTAATATATCGACTAGCCAATAACGTCGCGTTCGGAGGCGCAGCACCTATGCCAACAATTCGTGCGGATGCAATCGATGTCCTGTACATCGAAGAGCTAGAGCTACCACTGATCGAGATCACGCATATCGACCCGCCGCCCAGGACGTTGACGTTGACCGGCAAAGAGTACGTCTTCGAAAGCAGCGTGCCGGTTAAGGGTTTCAGCGCTATCCTACCGAAGGTAGCCCGCGAGATAATGGCACAGGGTAAGGAGCTGCTCATCGGCCGCTGGGGGATGCGGTACTACGTATACGTAGAAGTTCCGGCGTCTTAGTCTTGCTTCGTTACGTGCTGCTTAAAGATAAATGCGGAACCTGCTGCAACAACAGCGCCTAACCCAATGCCGAGCCCGATCGACAGCCACGGCGGGCCGTCATCAGAATCACTACCAAGTATGGCCTCTACATCCCGCAGGAAACTCTGCGAGCCCGCTTCGCCGAGCACGCGATTGCCAAGGCAAACGTTAGTATCGAATGGGCTCTCCTCGCCTTGAAGAAAGAATACTAGCCGCTTTCCAATGAAACTCTCGGCCATGAAACCGCAATCGAGCTGGCCACTTGGATCGTTGGCTACAATCTCATCAGGGCCTCCGCCCTTTAAATAACGCTCGACATTTACCATGGCGTCGCGATCCTGGGAGAATCCTAATGGATCGTTCGTTAGCCGCTCTACGGTTCCTATCGCAATTACGTCTGCGTGTTGGATGTAATCTGCTGTGGATAATGCAGCACAACTGTACCCATAAGTCGTACGTTGAAACGCGATCGACGCGGCCGTCCAGATGATCGAAGCGATCACCAGCGCCGAAACCAGTCGAGTTAATAAGGGACGCATAGGCGAAGACGTTTTAAAAGGTGTTTCCTTGTGGTCTGGGTACAAATCAGAGCTTGGTTCGTAGACCTAGTTAGGGTTTACATACCTTGAAGGTTTTCTTCTGTAATACCTAAGTCCTTCAGGATTTTTGCTAACATGCCTTTCTTGATGTCGCGGCCCGGGTGATTCGGGATGAGGGTATATAATTTGCGCTGAGGATCCCACCAAATTTCATGGCTACCTCTAGCATGCCGCCTGAATTCGATGCCGAGGCGACCTAACTTCCTAGTTAATTCGCCGTATCTCACTCAGGAGCAGTCACCACTAGTTGAGCTTTGATCGTAGCGCCTTGCTCGAGCTTTTCTAGACCTTCTGGAAGAGGCAGCCCATCTTCTTTCTGTAACTCCAATAGAATCCGGACTACGTCCTCTAGATTTTCAAGGGCTTCGGCCACTGTTTCGCCTTCCGCGTGGCAACCTTGGATTACACTGCAAATAGCCAGGTAGCCACCCTCTTCCAAGGCCTCTACCTCTACGGGGATTACAAGCTTAGTCATTTCTAGTGAGAATTATATTACATTAAAGCGACGGCCGCGCGGTGTGCCAGTCGGTCGCTTGTTCGTAGGCGTGAGCGACGCGCAGCACCGTCGCCTCGTCGAACGGCTTGCCGATGACCTGAAGGCCGACCGGCAGCCCGTCCACAAAGCCGCAGGGGAGCGAGATCGCGGGCAGCCCGGCGATGTTCACCGGTATCGTGCAGACGTCGGAGAGGTACATCTGCAGCGGGTCCTGTGTCTTCTCGCCGAGCTTGAAGGCGGTCGTTGGCGTCACTGCCGTCACCAGCGCGTCGTAGCGCTCGAACGCGGCGTCGAACTCGCGGCGGATGAGCGTGCGCACCTTCTGTGCCTTGAGATAGTAGGCGTCGTAGTAGCCGGCGGAGAGGGCGTACGTGCCGAGCATGATGCGCCGCTTCACTTCGTCGCCGAAGCCGAACTGACGGGTCTTCTCCATGTTGTCCCACATGCCCTCGCCCTCCTGGTAAGAGAAGCCGTACTTCACGCCGTCGTAGCGGGCCAGGTTCGCCGAGGCCTCGCTGGGGGCGATGATGTAGTAGCAGGCCAGCGCGTGGGGCGTGCTCGGCAGCGAGACATCCCAGTCGACGGTTGCGCCGAGCTCCTCGAGCTTTCGCACCGCCGTTTCGACCGTTCGTCGGACGTTGGCGTCCATGCCTTCGACGAAGTATTCTTTCGGAACGCCGAGCCGCAGGCCCTTTATGTCGCCGGTAAGCCCGGCCGTGAAGTCCGGCGTCTCGATCGGAGCTGAAGTCGAATCGCGCGGGTCGTGCCCAGCGATCGCATTCAGCACGAGGGCGGCGTCGGTGACGTCGCGCGTCATCGGGCCGATCTGATCGAGCGAACTCGCGAAGGCGACGAGGCCGTAGCGGCTGACGCGGCCGTAAGTCGGCTTTAGGCCGACGATGCCGCAGAGCGCAGCGGGTTGGCGGATCGAGCCGCCGGTATCGGAGCCGAGCGCGTAGACAGCTTCGCCTGCAGCGACGGCGGCCGCGGAGCCGCCGGAGGAGCCGCCGGGCACGCGGTCTAGGTCCCAAGGGTTGTGCGTCGGGAAGAAGGCGGAGTTCTCTGTGCTTGATCCCATCGCGAACTCGTCCATATTCGTCTTGCCTACCATCACCAGCCCGGCCGAGAGAAGTTGCTCCATCACGTGGGCGTTGTAGGGCGGCACGAAGTTCTCCAGCATACGGGAGCTACAGGTGGTGCGGAAGCCATCCGTGCAGATGACGTCCTTGATCGCCCCAGGCACGCCGGTGAGCGGCGAAAAGTTATCGCCATTCGTTAGACGCCTATCGGCCTCATCGGCCTGCCGGAGCGCCAGTTCCTCAGTCAGCGAGACGTAAGAGCGGACTCGCTCCTCCGTCTCGCTGACCCGCGTCAGCGTCGCCTCCATCAACTCCCGCGCCGAAACCTCGCGCCGCCGCAGGAGGTCGTGCGCTTCGTGGATGGTGAGATAATGAATAGTTTGCGAATCCATGCTAAGAGATCTCAACACTCTTCAGTTTTGTCACTCTGAGCAGAGCGAAGAGTCTTACGTGAAACGTATTTAAACGTAAGATTCTTCTCCCGGAGTTTATCCTGAGTTTGCCGAAGGGGTCGCTTGGGGATGACATTTGGTGCAAAGGCGTATCGCAAAGCCTATTCCAGCACCGCTCGCACGCGGAAGTAGCCGTCCTCTTGCTGAGGGGCGTTGGCGAGCACTTGCTCTTTGGGGTACGAAGGCTTCGGGACATCTTCCCGTTCGACGTTTTGCAGTTGCAGCGATTGAGTTGTCGGTGGAACGTCGTCGGTGTTCACTTCGCTTAGCGCCTCGAAGTACTCGAGAATGTCGGAAAGCTGCTCCTGGAAGCGAGCGATATCCTCGTCGGTAAGGCCGACGCGGGCGAGGCGGCCGATGTGTTCGACTTCTTCTTTGCTCAGCGGCACGGCATCTCCTTTAAGTTGCAGTGCGGATAATTATAACGCGACTCGGAGTCGTACGAAAGCTTAACCAAGCGAAAAGACGTTTGCCAGACATTTGCCCGATCGCCAAATTCCTCGCTCTTTGAGGGTAGCCAAAAAAATGTTTTAAGGGACTGTTGAGGTTGACAGCTTACGCGCTGGCTCCTATGCTGGATTGGTAGCCAAGAATCAAAGCTAGCATTGGGAAGGGAGGAAATATGACAATTGGATTAAGACGGCTATTGTTGGCAACGGTCGCTGTGGTGTCTATGGCTGCGGCCCTTGGAGTGGGGTTGGCGGCATTTTCGGGGACCCAGGCTGCCGGTGTTAACGACAACCCAGCGGAAAGCCAGGCACTAAACCCCTCAACCCAGACACCCGTAGATGAGGCTTTATTTGCAGGATGGAACCTTAAGACCTGGAAAGTTCCTGGTTGCAAGGACGCTCGTGCTGCCGTTCAGGGCCTGATCGATGCCGATAATTTCAACGTGATGTGGCAATTCAGAGCGGCAACGCAGGACTGGCTCGGCTTTGACGCTGATGTTCCTGACGTAATTAACACCTTGGATGAACTGTGCCAGGGCGGGATAGTCTGGATTAACGTAAATGCTGATGGCACCTGGAGTCAGACCCCATAGCTTACTCACAATTGAGAATATAGAAGGAGGGCGACAAAAGTCGCCCTCCTTATTAATTTTGATTAACGTCTACCTATAAGTTTTCGAAATCTTCTTCTTCGCCATTGCCATTCGCTTCGGCATCTTCGTCCCCTATATCAGACGTTCGCTCGGCGTAAATACGCTCTTCTGCTTCCTTGGAAAGAGAGCCGTCCTCCCAGTCCTCAACCTCCTCTTCGTCCACTACTAGATCGTCGCCGGTTTCGCGCTTTAAGACGCTTTCTTTTATGTAGGGCCGGAATCCTTCATCTGCGCCTGTGGGCGGGAAGGAGAGCTTGCCGGACTGGCTTGGGTGTTGGTACGTCTCCTTAATTAGGATACGCACATCGCTTGTGCTTAGGTGGGTGATGGCGGCAGTGTACTCGTTTCCGCCTTCCAGTAACTTGCTCAACCGAAGCCCTAGCCTTGGCTCGACCGATCCGAGATATTCCCCATTGACGGTCTCAGCCTTTAAAGTAGCCCCATTTTGGCGCAAGAAGATCTCGTCTCCTACGGAAGCGCGCAGTAGCACGTCCGCAGGAATATCGATGAGTGAAGCAGGTCCGCTTTTGCCCGTCTCGCTGATAAAGAGAGTAGGGTTCGCCTTAGGTCCTGCCTCAGCGCGTCGCGTCGAACCTGCTTGTTCCACAAGCATAGCTAGGCGGTCTAGATTCCTCCTAGCTATCGTGTTTGTAGGATCGGACCTCAAAGCCTTGGTGTAGGCCTCGCGCGCCTCGGGGTAACGCCCCAATTCGGTTAACGCCTTGCCCAGGCGGTTGTATGCATCGATATCGTCTGGAAAGACTTCTAGGATAGCCTTGTTCGTCGAATACGCGTCTTCCCACCGGTTCTCGATAGCTAGTTGGATGGCCTGTTCCGTCTTGATCCTTCTAAACCTCGCTCTGTCCTCTGTCTGCCGAATTATCGCCACGTTGTTGTCTCGACCTCCTCGATTACCCCTTTGCGGGCGCTTATTCTATCACCCGTACCGCCTGATTAACAATACGCGTCGGACACCCTTCGGGGTTCCTTACTTTGCTAAATATATAACGATAAAAAAGCTCTTAAGGTTACAGGGGACGGGGCTGAAACGATTACAGTTTTATTACAAATGTTCGAGAGGAGCGATGCTATCCCAAGTGAGCGAGTTGGGGTCTCCCTCGATCCCACGGTCGGGCTGCCTCGAACACCGCAGAAGCCTTTAAGACGGTCATTTCATCGCCGCGCCGGCCTATTACGTGCAGCCCGATCGGCAAACCCTGGCTGGAAAAGCCGCAAGGAACATTCGCCGCAGGGTTACCGCTTATGTTGAAGGGAAAGGTAAAAGGCGAGAAGCCCCATGACGGATCGACATCGCGGCCGCCGATCTCGGAAGGGAACCTTTCGATAGGAAACGCGGTGACGGCCACCGTAGGCGTAAGCAGGAGATCGTAGCGCTGAAAAAAGTCGTCCAATCGAAAGCGATGCCACTCCCGTTCCCGCAAAGCTTTGACGAACTGAGATGCCCTAAGTTCTACGGCCTGTTCCAGGCTTTGCCGGAAGTAGGGCGTAAGCACCTCTCGGTAGCCATCCAAGAGGCTGCCCAGGTCTGCAGCATGGTCGGCATACCAGATCGTCCGATACATGCGGTGAAGGCTGTCACCGTCGATCGCGGGATGGGCCTCCTCCACTTCCGCACCAAATTCGGTGAAGACCTGCGCTGCTTTTTGAGCCGTCGCTTTTACTTCTGGATCGACCGCCGCGTAGCCGAGGTCTGCGCTCCAGGCGATCCGTAGCCCGCGGAGCGCGGCTGTCGTAAGGGCATCTTCGAAGTTCGGTGGCGCTTGGATCATGGAAGTAGGGTCTCTCGGATCGTGGCCTGCAAGCGCTTGCAGCAGGACAACCGCATCGCGAACGGTGTGCGACATCGGGCCGTTTTGGCTCAGCATGCCCCAGCCACCGGGGATTTTGTAGGGACGCGGCACCCGTCCCTGACTAGGGCGGATGCCATAGACGCCGCAGAAGCTGCCCGGTATACGGATGGAGCCGCCGGCGTCGCTGCCTTGAGCCAGGGGCGTAAGCCCCGCGGCTAACGCCGCGGCGGCGCCGCCGCTCGATCCTCCCGCCGTCCGAGTTGTGTCCCAGGGGTTGCGGCAGGCGGGAGCCAAAAGGTTCTCGGTAGTGCCACGCGTTCCGAATTCCGGCGTGTTGGTCTTACCGATGATGATCGCGCCCGAAGCTCGCACACGTTCGACGACGATGTCGTCTTCTTCAGGTACCCAGTCCTTATAGACGAGTGAGCCGCGGGTGGTCCTGATCCCCTTAGTGGCGTTCAGATCCTTTATGGCGATCGGCACGCCATGAAGGGGACCGATATCGCCGCCGCCGATCAGCTCCTGTTCGGCGACATGAGCAGCAGCCATGGCTTCTTCGCCGCATATGGTGAGGTAGGCGTGGATCTGAGGGTTTACGGCTTCGCTTCGACGCAAGAAGTGATCGACGATCTCGACAGGTGAGATGTGTCGTTGCTTTATGAGATCGCGAATGCGCCACGCGGGCGCGAATGTTAGGTCATCCACGTTAGATCTTTCAATGTGCTATCGCTGGCTCCTTCTTTAAGGGTGAACGACATACTAACACGCCGCGAGTAGCTATTTGAGCTTATTGGACATGATTGTCGCAAAGTTTTAAGAATTTAGCTCTGTAGTGTTGACACAGGGGGGCCTATAGCCTACGATGTAGGTTGCATTGGTGGGCTTATCATTAGTTCCCCCTGTTTTCAGTTCCCCGCACACTAAGTGTTGCATAGCTTTGTACTTTTCTTTGTAACCACGTAGACCTAGAAGGTTAGCCTTAGGAGGATTGTGTTTATGACCATTGCCAGGGATTTTGTCCAGGACGGCGGGGGTGTTCCCGAAGTACGTAAAAGTTACGGGCGCATTCCGGACATTTTACCCGTACCCAACTTAGTCCAAATTCAGCTCGATTCTTATCACTGGTTCCGCGAACAAGCGCTGAGAGAGCTTTTCGATGAGATCTCGCCGATCCAGGACTTCAGCGGCAACCGCATGGACCTTTATTTCAAGGACTATTATTTTGGGACGCCGAAGTACTCCGAATACGAGTCGCGCGAGCGCGAGATGACGTACTCGGCGCCATTGCGCGTGCGCGTGCAATTGGTGCTAAAGGAGACGGGGGAAGTTAAAGAGCAGGAAATCTTCATGGGAGATTTCCCTCTGATGACCTCCAAGGGTACATTTATTATTAACGGCGCCGAAAGGGTCGTCGTCTCCCAGCTTGTGCGCTCTCCCGGCGTTTACTTCACGCTGGAGCGAGACGCCACGAGTGGGCGCGACCTCTGTTTCGCGAAGCTTATCCCGAGCCGTGGCGCTTGGCTGGAGTTCGAGACGAGCAATCGGGACGTCATCTCCGTCAAAGTAGACCGGAAGCGTAAGGTGCCTATCACAGTGCTGTTGCGGGCGATCGACCAGGATGATGAGATAACCGCCGAAACACAACTGGGCACAGATGAGCGCTTATGGGTGCAGTTCCAGGACCTGGAAGATGCTGCCGAGCATAAATTCTTCCGCTCGACCCTCGAACGGGAGACCGCCAAGGGGCCGCTGAAGAACAAAGAAGAGGCGCTGCTGGAGTTCTATCACCGGTTGCGCCCGGGCGACCCCCCCAGCTTGGACAACGCTCGCAACCTGATCCAATCGCTCTTCTTCAATCCGCGGCGTTACGACCTGGGTAGGGTCGGCCGCTACAAAGTGAACCGGCGTTTGGGCCTGGACCTCCCTCAAACCCAGCGTACTCTCACGCAGAAAGACATCGTCGCCATCGTCAGGCAGATCATGCTGATCAACGAAGGCTACGATCATGCCGACGACATCGACCACTTGGGGAATCGCCGAGTGCGCACCGTCGGCGAACTGATCCAGAACCAGTTCCGTATCGGCCTGCTCCGCATGGAGCGCGTGGTGCGGGAGCGGATGACCATCATCCCCGATCCGGAGGGGGCTACGCCGAGCGCTTTGATCAACGTCCGCCCGGTAGTGGCCGCTATCAAAGAGTTTTTCGGTGGCTCTCAGCTATCGCAGTTCATGGACCAGACCAACCCGCTAGCCGAACTTACCCACAAGCGGAGGCTTTCCGCTCTGGGCCCCGGCGGCCTTTCGCGCGACCGGGCCGGTTTCGACGTCCGTGACGTCCACCACAGCCACTACGGCCGAATATGCCCGATAGAGACGCCAGAAGGGCCCAACATCGGCCTAATCGGCAGCTTAGCGACTTACGGACGCGTCAACGAGTACGGTTTCATAGAAACTCCATACCGCCGCGTGATAAACGAACTGCCAAACGACTCTACGGACCTAGCGGGCCGTGTCCTGCGCCAGGATGCGACCGATGCGAAAGGCAAGGCGATAGTCTCGTCCGGCACGACTGTTACCAGCGATGTGGGCAAGAAGCTGGCGAAACTTCCGGCCACGCTGCTCCCGATCCAGCCGTATGTCAGCGATAAAGTAGAGTACCTGCCGGCGGATGAGGAAGAGAAATACGTCGTGGCGCAGGCGAACTCGCTGCTGGATTCTGCCAACCACTTCATCGAGGACAAAGTAGAGGCGCGCGCTGGCAGCAGCTTCGTCATGGCCTCGCCCGAAGAGATCGATTACATCGACGTCTCTCCTAAGCAGATCGTTTCAGTTGCTGCCTCGCTAATACCGTTCTTGGAGCACGACGACGCCAACCGCGCCCTCATGGGTGCTAACATGCAGCGCCAGGCGGTGCCGCTTGTGCGACCCGAAGCCCCGCTTGTTAGCACGGGTATGGAGCGGCGCACAGCGATGGACTCAGGACAGGTCGTCTTCGCAGAAGAGGACGGCGTGGTCGAAGCTGCGGATGGCCACGAAATAAAAGGCCGCTACGATAGCGGTCGTGAAGTTACGTATTCACTAATTAAGTTCCTTCGCTCCAATCAGGGCACCTGTTTAAACCAGCGACCTGTCGTTGTGAAGGGCCAGAAGGTAACGCGCGGCGAGGCTCTCGCCGATGGCGCATCCACAGATGGCGGTGAGCTAGCTCTCGGTCAGACGTTGCTGTGCGCCTTCATGAGTTGGGAAGGCTACAACTTCGAGGATGCCGTGGTCATATCGGAGGCGGTAGTAAAGAAAGACCAGTTCACCTCTATACATATAGAGAAGTATGAAATCGAAGCCCGGGACACCAAGCTTGGGCCGGAAGAGATAACCAGAGACATCCCGAACGTCGGCGAGGAATCGTTGCGTAACCTGGATGAAGAAGGCGTTATCCGCATCGGCGCCCAAGTGCAAGCCGGCGATATCCTGGTCGGCAAGATCACGCCCAAGGGCGAAACGGAACTAACGGCAGAGGAGAAGCTGCTTAGGGCTATCTTCGGTGAAAAGGCCCGCGACGTGAAGGATACGTCCCTGCGGGTGCCTCACGGCGAGCGTGGAACAGTGATCGCCGTTCAGGCGTACTCACGCAGCGATGACGTCGAGCTTCCGGCCGGCGTCAATCAGGTGGTGCGCGTATACGTCGCGCAACGGCGCAAGCTCTCTGTCGGCGACAAGATGGCCGGACGGCATGGCAACAAGGGCGTCGTTTCCTGCATCTTGCCAGCAGAGGATATGCCCCGATTAGCCGACGGCACCCCAATCGACATAGTCCTTAACCCGATCGGCGTCCCAAGCCGTATGAACATCGGCCAGGTGCTAGAGACGCACCTTGGCTGGGCCGCTAACTCTTTGGGCTTTCGGGCAATTACGCCGGTATTCGACGGTGCTAGCGACAAGGTTATTCATGACTCGCTTGCGCGTGCCTGGTTTGTGCAGAGATCGGGCAGTGTCTCCTCTGCGCCGAACGGCCATCACAACGGTCATAAAGAGCAGCTCGACCTCCAGAAGGCCGCCTCCTGGCTTGAAGAGCGTGGTTACGACGCTCGAGCGGTGTTCGACGAGTCCCGTGAAGGTGAGGCCGAGCGTGCTTGTTTGGAGATCTGGCTGGAGGAACAGGAAGAAAAAGATGTGAGCGGGCTATCGTTGCTAGAGCTAAGAAATAAGGCTGAAAAGCTCATAATCGATCGCGGTGTAGCTGCACCGGTTTTTGGTAAGCAAACGCTTTATGATGGGCGGTCGGGCGAAGGCTTCGATCTGCCGGTAACGGTGGGTTATATATATATGCTGAAGCTCGTCCACCTGGTCGAGGACAAGATTCATGCCCGCTCAACAGGGCCTTACTCGCTGATCACGCAGCAGCCGTTAGGTGGTAAAGCCCAGTTCGGTGGCCAGCGGTTCGGCGAAATGGAGGTGTGGGCGCTCGAGGCCTACGGCGCGGCGCACGCCCTTCAAGAGATGCTTACAGTGAAGTCGGACGATGTAGTAGGACGGGTAAAGACCTACGAAGCTATCGTCAAGGGTGAGGATATTCAAGAGCCAGGCGTTCCAGAGTCTTTTAAGGTACTTGTCAAGGAACTGCAGAGCTTAGCCCTCTCCGTTGAGGTACTCAACGAAGAGGACGAAGCAGTGACGTTCCCTGAAGACCTTGGTGGTGATGCGCCTCAGCTTGGCATAAATCTGTCCGGTTTCGAAGGGGAGGATATTCTAAGTGCCTGAAGTTAATGATTTTAATGCGATCCGTATACTTCTAGCCTCTCCAGATCAGATCAGGGCCTGGTCCTACGGCGAAGTTACTAAGCCGGAGACTATAAACTACCGGACGCTAAAGCCGGAGAAGGATGGTCTGTTCGACGAGAAGATCTTTGGGCCGACCAAGGACTTCGAGTGCTACTGCGGAAAATACAAGCGCGTTCGCTACAAAGGCATCATCTGCGATAAGTGTGGTGTGGAGGTAACGCGAAGCAAAGTCCGCCGCGAGCGGATGGGCCACATCGAACTTGCCGCGCCAGTGGCTCACTCGTGGTACGTACGTGGCACGCCGAGCCGTATCGGCTTGCTCCTAGACATGTCGCCGCGCATGTTGGAGCGCGTCCTTTACTTCTCCCATTACATCGTAACGAAGATCGATCAGGATGCTCGCCAGAAAGTCCTCGATTCCATACGCAAGGAGATGGAGGACGAGGTCAATGAACGGCTGAAGTTCTACGGCGACCAGATCGAGGCTATCGAAGCTGCCGCGCAAGAAGAGTTAGCTAAGCTGAAGAGCGACCGCCAGGAGGCATTCGGCGAACTGAACGAAGAGACGGCGAAAGCCGAGAATGCCACCGAGAAAAAGGCGAAAAACGAGAAGGCCAGCCGCAAGCGCGGCGATGTCGAGATAACGACCAGTTCGGCAGTTATGCAGAAGCGCGAAGCAACGTTGCGCGAAACCGACGCGCTTAAGCAAAAACAGCAGGAAGAGCTGGACACGATACGCCAGAAGCACAACGAAAGCCTGAAAACGCTTGAAGAGATCAAAGACTCCGTGCGGGACGACATGGTAACGACTTATTCGGAGACAGACTACCACCATGTCACGGAAAAGACTGACCACTACGGGAGCTTCTTTAAGGTAGGGATGGGCGCTGAGGCCATCCTAGCGATCTTGGCCGAACTCGACCTCGACCGGTTGCGTCTTAAGTTGTACCAGGAGATACATCAGTTCAGTGGCCAGAGGCGTAAGAAGGCAGCTAAGCGTCTGCGCGTAGTGGAAGCCTTCCGCAAGTCTGGCAACCGCCCCGATTGGATGATCATGAGCGTTCTGCCGGTACTGCCGCCAGACCTGCGGCCGATGGTCCAGCTCGATGGCGGACGTTTCGCTACTAGCGACCTAAACGATCTTTACCGGCGCGTGATCAACCGCAACAACCGTTTGAAGCGATTAATGGAGTTGGGGGCGCCGGAGATCATCATCCGCAATGAGAAGCGGATGATGCAGGAAGCGGTCGATTCGCTGATAGACAACGCCCGTCGCGATAGGTCCGTATCAGGCCAGGGCAATCATAAGCTTAAGTCGTTGTCGGACATGCTCAAGGGAAAGCAGGGGCGTTTCCGGCAGAACCTTTTGGGCAAGCGTGTCGACTATTCCGGACGCTCTGTCATCGTGGTCGGCCCGGAGTTGAAGCTGCACCAGTGTGGCCTGCCGAAGCGTATGGCGCTGGAGCTATTCAAGCCGTTCGTGATGCATGCTTTAGTGGAGCGCGGCCTTGCCCATAACATTAAAAGCGCTAAGCGCTACGTAGAGCGCGGTCGTCCCGAAGTTTGGGACATACTTGAAGAAGTTATCCATGAGCACCCGGTAATGCTTAACCGGGCGCCCACGCTGCACCGTCTCGGCATACAGGCTTTCGAGCCGGTGCTGATCGACGGCAGCGCGATCCAGATCCATCCGCTTGTATGTGCGGCTTTTAATGCAGACTTCGACGGCGACCAGATGGCCGTTCACGTGCCGCTATCGCAGGCTGCGATAGCGGAAGCGCGGCAGGTCATGCTTTCGAGTTGTAACTTACTTCTACCCAGCAGCGGTGAACCGACGGTCGCGCCGACGCTGGACATTGTGCTCGGATGTTATTACATGACGATCATTAAGCCCGGCGCAAAAGGCGAGTACGTGGAAGCACCGCTGCCAAGCGGAGTTTACGGCAGCTTCGAGGAAGCCAGACTCGCGTACGAGTTAGATATGGTCGACTTGCATGCGAAGATCCTCGTTCGCGATTCCCAGGCAAACGGGCACGGCAATGGACCATTCGAGACCACCGTCGGGCGGATCATCTTCAATGAGATTTTAGAGCCGGAAATGGGCTTTCATAACCAGATTATGGACAAGAAAGCTCTTAAAGACCTGGTATTGGAAGGCTTTCGGAAGATCGGGTCCGAGCGTACCGCGGTAATGGTCGATAGGGTAAAGGCGGTGGGATTCCGCTATGCCACCAAGTCGGGCATCACCATCGCTATCGACGACCTGGCGATACCACCGGAGAAGGAACAGCTCCTCTCCGATGCTGATGCCCGTATCGCTGAGAGTGAGCAGGAGTACCAGCTCGGCCTGATTACTGACGAGGAGCGCTACACTAAAGCAGTAGCCATATGGACGGAGACAACCGATAATGTCCAGCAGATGATAGCGAATCAGATGGACCAGTACGGCTCCGTGCACATGATGGCCACAAGCGGCGCTAAAGGTAATATTCAGCAGATACGCCAGATGTCCGGTATGCGCGGCTTGATGTCCGACCCGGCGGGTCGCATCATCGAACTTCCTATTCGGTCGAGCTTCCGCGAAGGCCTAACAGTGCTGGAGTACTTCATCTCGACCCACGGCGCCCGTAAGGGCCTCGCTGACACCGCTCTCCGCACAGCGGACAGTGGTTACCTGACCCGACGCCTGGTAGACGTTTCGCAGGACGTTGTCATTAACGAAGAGGACTGTGGGACCACGGCTGGAGTCTGGCTGACCCCTCCGCTCGATAAGGCAGTCCTTGAGACCCTGGCCGATAGAGTCATCGGTCGCTGGGCTGCTTCGGCTGTTGCCGACCCTCAGACGGGTGAAATAATCGTCGAGCGCAACCAGGAGATCGATGAGGCGAAGATGGCCCGCATCGAAGCTGCCGGCTTCACGAGGGTCCATGTACGTTCATCGCTTACGTGTCAGGCGCGCAAGGGTCTCTGCAAGATGTGCTACGGTCGTGACCTAGCACGCAACGAGCTAGTGGATTTCCGCGAGGCGGTAGGTATAATCGCTGCCCAGTCTATCGGCGAGCCCGGGACGCAGTTGACAATGAGGACGTTCCATACCGGCGGCGTGGCGGGCATAGATATTACGTCAGGTCTGCCCAGAGTCGAGGAGCTTTTCGAGGCCCGCGTGCCTAAGGGGCAAGCGCTAATCGCCGAAATCGATGGCGTAGGTGAGTTGCTTCGAGATGGCGACGCGCGGAGATTACGAATAGTCAACAGCCAGGTCTACACCGACGAGCACACTGTGCCTGCCGACTGGGATGTTCTGGTCCAGAACGAGCAGTGGGTGGAGCAAGGCGCTGTTCTCGCTCGTAAGCCGGCTGATGCTGAGAGTGCTGAGGGGCAAGCCGAGGCGTCGACGGCATTGGCCACGACCGAGGCGCTAACGGCCCGTATGGCTGGCCGCGTCACGCGGAAAGACCCTGGCAGCATCATCATCCTCTACGAGGAGCGCGAAGAGCGAGAATACCCGATCCCCGCGACCGCCCACGTAAGGATCGATCCAGGGCAGTATATACAGGCGGGCACTCAGATAACCGACGGCCCAATCAGCCCTCAAGAGATCCTTCGCATCCAGGGACCGGAGTCAGCTCAACTTTACCTGGTCGAAGAGATCCAGAAAGTGTACGGTTCACAGGGCGTCAGCCTCAACGACAAGCATATCGAAGTGATCGTTCGCCAAATGATGCGGCGCGTCCGCGTCGACTCGCCTGGCGATACAAACCTGCTTCCCCAAGAGCTAGTCGATCGCTTCAAGTTCGAGGAGATCAACGCTAAGGTGCTGGCAGAGGGTGGCGAGCCTGCTACTGCTCAGCCTGTGCTGTTAGGCATCACTAAGGCTTCGCTCAATACCGACAGCTTCTTGGCTGCGGCCTCCTTCCAGGAGACGACCAGAGTGCTGACGGAAGCGGCTATCAACGGCCTGACCGACCACTTACAGGGGTTGAAGGAGAACGTCATAATCGGCAAGCTGATCCCGGCGCAGGCCAAGATCGAAATGCCGCCGCCACGGACGCCAATCGAGCGCCGCACTACGCTTAGCCTCTTTATGGAAGGCGACGGCGCTGACGGCACCGAAGTGGCCGAAGTCGATGAAAGCATCTTGGACCTACTGGCGCGGGCGACGCCAGCCGCTGCCGAATTCGATCAAGAAGAAGATTTGGGCGCTAAGGAAGAATCAGAAGTAGAGACAGACGAAGAAAAGTAGCCAAAGCCTTTTTACGCTAAAAGAGGCTGAGTCAAAACTCGGGCCTCCTTTCTTTAGCATCGGAAATGTCGCAACGAAAGACCCTTGATCTCTCAGCAGTTATCATACAGGTCTCTTTGGGGTTGGCATCTTAATACCAGTATAGGGAGTCCGGAGAGGGCGGAGCCCGGAGCCTGCCCTGAGCTTGTCGAAGGGGGTTTGGGGTGATCGAACTGGATGACCATTGCAACAAGCCTATCTGGTATCAAAATGCGGCAGCGAGATACAATAACAGCATCTATAAGAAGAGAGGAGATGATGGAGTTTATTTAAAGAGCTGATTTTTTCGTAATATCTGGCTGTGGGTTGTGGGGAGAAATCATCTTTATGTTTATCGAACGTCTTCTTCGCATCGTTGGTGCGATATTTTTCGGCTACATCGGCCTCCGTATGGGTCAATTCCTCGCCGAGAGCGATAGCGGCCTGATAGCGGTCGTACTATGGTCGGCGCCTCCTGTGTTTTCAGTCATCATGGGCTTTCTTATAGCGCCGTACATCTTCATGAAGCCGCTCCAGAGATTCCAGGAGTGGATGAACCAAGTGCGGCTCATGCAGCTGCTTCTCGGGATCGTCGGTCTAGTCGCTGGTCTCGTTGTGGCCGCTATTTTGATGCCCGCACTATACTCGCTACCCGGGTTCGGCGGCCTTCTTGCTCCTTTCCTGGTGAGCATCGTCCTGGGTACGCTTGGCGTTGCGACGGTCGTGGCTCGAGAAGAGGAGTTAGTACTGTTCTTCTCGCGTTACATACCGAACTTTGCCAGTAAGAACGGTCATTCGGCTGTTGCCGGCCAGGTGCTAGTAGATACGAGCGCTATCATAGATGGACGCATCGCGGACATTTGCCAAACGGGGTTCGTACAGAGCGGCTTCGTAGTGCCGCGTTTCGTCCTGGACGAACTGCGGCATATCGCGGATTCTGCCGAATCGCTCCGGCGTGCTCGCGGGCGCCGCGGTCTGGAGATACTTAATCGATTGCAGCGGGAAGCGGCTGTGCAGGTCGATATTATAGATGCTGATTTCGAGGATACGTATGACGTAGACACGAAGTTAATCCGCCTGGCCAGGAAACTCGGTTGTCCGTTGCTTACTACAGATTTCAACTTAGGGCGTATCGCAGAAGTCGAACAGGTCCGCGTTCTAAACGTGCACCAACTGGCCAATGCTGTCAAAACAATAGTGTTGCCCGGCGAAGAGATGGCTGTACGCATCGTCCAGGAGGGCAAGGAGATTGGGCAGGGGGTAGGCTTTCTCGACGATGGCACTATGGTAGTGGTCGAGGGTGGTCGTCGCCATCTCGATAATCAGTTAGACGTTGTAGTAACGAGGGTACTGCAGACCGCGGCCGGGCGCATGATCTTTGCCCAACCGCGGTCCTGAAGTGACGTAAGGCGATGGATTCGGTAGCAGCGATAGTCTTGGCGGCCGGACAGAGCACTCGTATGGAAGGCCAAGACAAGATTTTTGCTCCAGTAAGGGGGCGGCCGCTCCTGGCTTATGCGCTCACAACGTTCCATCAATGTGATTCGATCCAGCAGATCGCGCTGGTGCTCAGCCAAGCGAACCTTGAGCGCGCGAGGGAACTGGTCTGCCTGGAGGGCCTTGGGAAAGTCACTGCGATGTGCCTTGGAGGGGAGCGGAGGCAAGATTCAGTCCGCGCCGGGCTTATGGCATTACAACCGTGCGCGTTCGTAGCGGTCCACGACGGCGCTCGGCCTTTAATCGATGTCGAAACGATTGAGACTGGGCTGAAGTTAGCGACGGAAGTCGGAGCGGCCATCCCAGCTTTGCCGGTGGTCGATACGATCAAGGAAGTCGATGAACAGCGGTACATCGAACGAACGATGCCCAGGCAACGCCTCTGGTCAGCGCAGACGCCCCAGATATTTCTCTACGACTGGCTGATTGATGCCCACAAGCGCGTACAACAGGACGTCACAGACGACGCGTCCATGTTGGAGCACCTTGGCTATCCCATAAAAGTCTATCCCGGCTCGCGTCGAAATATAAAAGTTACGTCTTTGGAAGACTTAAAGCTGTTCGAGGCCCTTATCACCGAGCTATGAGCTTTCGGGTTGGCATAGGGTACGATATCCACCGCTTCGGCGTCGATAGACCGCTCGTACTGGGCGGTGTAAGTATCCCCGACGCCAAAGGCCTGCAGGGCCACAGCGACGCCGATGTGCTGTTGCACGCCATTATAGACGCCGTCCTTGGTGCTGCCGGACTCGGCGATATTGGCGGGCATTTCCCCTCCAACGACCCCGCTTACCGCGACGCCGATAGCCGCGAGCTATTAGCCAAGACTCTGGCGATGGTGCGAAGCGCCGGCTATGAAATAAGTAACGTCGATGCCACTATTGTGGCTGAGAGGCCTCACCTCGCCGGCCACATCGAGGCGATACGCAGTTGTATCACTGAGGATATGGGCCTGACGCACGGGGACGCGAACGTTAAAGCGAAGACTAACGAAGGTCTAGACGCTATAGGGCGGGGCGAAGCTATCGCAGCATATGCGGTAGTTTTGCTTATGAAGACGTGATAAATTATTAAGCGTGAATCGTATCGTAAGACTGGGCTATGTCTTTCATGGCTAAACCTCGGCTGCTTAAGCAGCCGCTGCACGCATACCCGCTGACCTGCATCTGTAGCCGGGGGTGCCTACCCCAGTAGGCGCCCCGCAAGAGCTAGAGGTTTCTCTTTCGTTTATCTTCTAAATGTTTAGGGTATAGCCATGTCACTATTGCAATCAATTAAAAACGATATAAAAGCAGCGTTGGATAGAGACCCAGCCGCCAAGAGTGAGCTGGAGGTAGTCCTTTGCTATCCCGGCTTTCAGGCGCGTCAGATACACCGTCTCTCGAACTCGCTGCACAAAAACGGCTTTAAGCTACCGGCGCGCCTAATATCCCACGCCGGCCGCTTCGTCACCGGTATCGAAATACATCCCGGCGCGAAGATCGGTGAGGGATTGTTCATCGACCATGGTATGGGAGTCGTCATCGGAGAGACGGCCGAGATCGGCGACAATTGCCACCTTACCCAGGGGGTTACTTTAGGTGGTACTAGCACGAAACGCGCCAAAAGGCATCCGTCGCTTGGAAATAACGTGATGGTGGGCGCCGGCGCCAAACTCATCGGCGCGATCCTGGTCGGCGACAACGCCCGTATCGGAGCCGGATCGGTGGTCGTCACCAACGTGCCGTCTAACGCTACGGTCGTAGGCGTGCCGGGGCACATCATCGCCTACCGGGACGCGGATGACGATACGGTCGTGCGATTGCCCGATCCGGAATGGGACGTCATAGAAGGGCTGGAACGTCGCATCGGCGAACTCGAACAGCGGTTAGCGGAACTCGAAGGGAGTCACCCGATCCGGTCGATTACGCACGGTCATCTTCCCCGGCAGCAGGAGTCGTAGGTGAAGCTATACAACAGCCTAACGAGGAG
>WHTN01000015.1 GCA_009377715.1 Dehalococcoidia bacterium
ACGGAGGTAGTGAGTTCAAAGAGGGCTTCGCTCAGCGGGTAGGGCAGTACTGCGCACGCCATCGGGTGGCGCGGCCCTACAAGAAGAATGAGCAGGCCTACATCGAGAGCTCCAATCGCACGGTGCGGAAGGAGTGTCTAGGCTGGGGGAAATACCGGCCAGAGGAGCAAGCCGCCTGCCAGGCCCAAGTGGAAGCCTTCTTGATGCGGTATCATTATCACCGACCCCATCTGGCCCTGGGGATGCGCCCACCCCTACAGAAAGGAGCCTAGCTGACTGTCGGATATTTACGGAGAATACTGCGACCACTTGACAAATCTTGGTTCACAAGCGAGTTCACCACAAGCATCGACCGACGAA
Organism: Dehalococcoidia bacterium; assembly: GCA_009377715.1. Classification (GTDB taxonomy): domain Bacteria; phylum Chloroflexota; class Dehalococcoidia; order SM23-28-2; family WHTN01; genus WHTN01. Next base: position 361 of record WHTN01000015.1, read on the forward strand.
TGCGGGTTAGCAGAACCCTGCGAGACGGGCGATCCTCAGCAGACGAGTGCACAATCTTCTGCGGAGCGTGAGCTTGCCGAAAAGCACCGCCCCGTCCTCTACCTTAAAGAGCAGGCCGGCCCTTGCGATAGTGAGGGCGAACCTTACTACCCAGTAGCTGTCCAGACGGTACTGGTAAACCCCAACACCGCGCTCCTGGATGACGGCGCTAATGTAAAAATGGCGCCTTCGGTCGCGGACTTATACGAAAAGGGAAGCAGCTTTTACCTAGACTTTCCTGGCAACCCGCGTAAGCCTGGCTGCAAATACGAGCAGGACTTCAAAGCTATTACCCCAACGCCTCCTCCCATAGTTTACGCCCGCATCGTTCGGGAAGAAGGGTTCACTGAACTGGCGCTGCAATACTGGCTTTACTTTTACCTTAACGACTGGAACAACAACCACGAGAGCGACTGGGAGTTCATGCAGATCGTCTTTGAGGAGCAGAGCGCCGAGGAGGCGCTTGCGTCCTCGCCAAAACGAGTCGTCTACTCGCAGCACGGAGGCGGGGAGAGGGCAAAGTGGTCGGACGATAAATTAAGGAAGGAAGGCAACAGACCCGTTGTCTACGTCGCAAGCGGATCCCACGCGCTCCAGTTCGATTCGAAAAAATACCTCGGCAAGGGTGAGCCTGGCACCGGCTTTGGCTGCGATGATTCGACAGGCCCGTCGTATCGCGTCGATCCCGGAGTACGCGTAATCCCGCATGAGATCAGCGGTCCCAACGATGAGTTCGCCTGGCTTACGTACAAAGGCCGGTGGGGAGAACGCCAGAAGGGGGAGTTTAACGGGCCGACCGGGCCGAATGCCAAGACGTACTGGGCGGAGCCACTGTCCTGGATGGAACGGCAGCGCGATACGAACGTGCAGGTGCCTGAAGATTCGATCGGGCCTAACGCGGCCGATACGTTTTGCGACGTCGTCGCCCGGGTCTCGTACTTATTATTCCAGCGTGGCCCTTACGCCACCTTAGCGCTGCTTGTCGGTGTTGTAGGGGCCATGATCGCGACGTCCTCGCGCACTAGATTTCGTCCGGTCGCAGTTATCCCGATCCCTCTGCGGCGGCGGTTCGGGCAGATGCTTTGGGCGGCTTTCCATATTCAATTAAAGATGGGCCTTGTTTCTCGGCATAGGCGCAATGTTCATACCGCTCGGTCTACTCGCGGCCGTTGTGCAAGCGCTGGTGTTGGAGAACCCGCCTGTTGAACCCGTGATCGAGATGTTGGACGGGTCGATCTCGGACGCGGCAGCCGCCCTTGCGCTCGGTGCGATCCAGTTTGGCGTCGCTTACTGGGTAGTGCTGAACGCCACGATAGCAGCCGTAGGGGAAATAGCGGCTGGACGGCAGGTCAATGTCAGAGACGCATACCTGACCGTCTGGCATCGATTAAGCGATCTCGTGTTCGCCAGGATCAGCAGAGTGATTATCATTGCCCTCCTGAGCCTCACGATCGTCGGTATTCCCATCGCTGTGTTTTTAGGGATTCGCTGGCTATTCATCGAACATGCCGTAGTTTTGGAACACCAGACGTGGCATGATGCGCCAGGAGCTAGTTTGCAGACTGTGAGAGGAGATTGGTTGCGAATCTTCGGAGCAGTGGCAGCTATCGTTCTAGTCGGCATCTTCACTGGTCCGGTCATCGGAATGCTGCTTGTGTTACTTACCTCCACATCCCTGACGTTCGTAAACATCCTGAGTTCGATATTCTACGTGGTTTTGATACCGTATGTAGGCATCAGCCTCACGCTTTTGTACTACGACTTGAAGTTGAAGCATGAAGGCGTACCCGAACTAGAAGACCTGTAGGGGCGGTTCGCGAACCGCCCCTACAGGTAAAGCAACCCGTCGTCGAATGTCCGCGCACAAATGACCTTGGAGCGTGGCTAGATGGCAAGTTAGCCTTTTGCGTAGTTCGTAGCGCCACCCCAGTCGACACCTACGACCGGCTCATCGCCGACGACCCAGGCATCATGACCAGGCGGAATCACCGCGACATCGCCCGGTCCCGATTCCATCTCCGTTCCGTCGGCCATTACGACACGCATTCGTCCCGATATTTGGTACATGAAGTGATGTGCTTGGCAGAGGTCCGTGCCAGCGATAGGCTTTACATCGTTCGACCAACGCCAGCCCGGTTCTAACCTAATGCGCCCGACTACTCCGCCACCGATGTTGACCACTTCCATCTGGCCATGCCCGAATTTACGGATGTCGTCGGGGACTGCATGCTCTTGAGTTCTCCATCAGCCATGATGCGTTTCCTTCCTTCCTCAATTCATGTAGCTGGCTGTCGCCGCTATTATATTCCTCTCTGAGTTTTTTGTGGGCTAGTGAGGCTTGCACTGACAGAAGTAGCAACGCGGAAGCGGAGTTTGGAATGCCTGTCACTAATGGGATTAACGGATGCGTTCAGTAGCTACGGAGCGTAACAGACGGGCTGAGGACTGCTTCGCAGATTTTAGCCTGAGTTAGCCGAAGCACTGGCTATAACATCTATTCGCCAGGTATATCGATCTCCGTTTCGTCGCCATCGATGCTGATGCGAATGTTGTGATCGCCGCCGGGCCATTCGTAGGGCACCTCGCTGTTCCACTTCTGCCAAACTAGCGTGCGGAGGTCTTCGTCCATGGCGACGTACAGGCCGAAGATCAGCCCGGCGAAAGCGACAAGCCGGGCCACAAGGTTTATAAAAGGCAACACGGTTAACATGTTTAGCATTCCGAACCTACCTTATAGTCCACTATACCTACGTTAATTCTAAAAATTTCTCAAATAACGCGTTAACATTTTCTAACTTTCGACGTTATAGAGTGGTGGAGAGAACTGCCAGTAGGTCTCTCCTCCATAAGCGGCTGGGGTCCCTCTGCCCCCTGGAGGGGCCCCAATTATTTTACACTGGGTCACGCCAATACGCCCGCTTATCGAATCTCGGATCATTTCACGCCGTGCTATACCGATGCTACTTTACCGAGGAGGAATAGATGGCTTGCCCGATCTGCAACGAGGCGTCTCGCTGCTCCCACGAAAGACGGTCGGATGGGAGCGTGACGATCCCAACGCGGGGGTATCGCGAGGAAGCGAACAGCGTGATAGTGGCTGAGAACGCGATGATCGGTGAGGGACGGGTCAGCCGAGATGTTTTCTTCTACAAGCAGAACTTAGAATCGCAACGCACGGACGCATCCGGTATCACCTGGCTGGTGCTGAAAGCGGGTGCGGCATTTTTCGTGCGCGTGAACGAACGGCAATAGCGGTCCCTTTCAGGGCAGCGCCGGAATCCATTTGTCACGTAACATCTCGGCACGCTGATCGCGAGTTTCGACTAATTGGCGCAGAAATCCGAGGTCTCGCTCTATTTTCGGAAATTTCTCATCAACCTCGTAGTAGTCGCTGTCCCGCAGGACTTGCAGTTCTCTCCGCACTCTTTCGAGTCGACGTTTTAACTCATAGCTAAGCCGAGGAGTGTAGAAACAGTACCGATTTATCCACGCAGTAACCGCGGCAAGAGGTAAATCTGGCTCACTTGCCGCGAGTTCTACTGCAAAGCTTACCATTTCGTCATTCGGGGTCAGCAGAAAATGGTTATTGCGAGTCAGAAAAACGAAGGTCGTTACCATTCCCATACGTTTATTACCATCAATGAAAGCGTGGTTCTTCACCAAGGAGCGTAGCAAGGCGGCCGCTTTGATGTGCAGGCTACGATAGTAGGGCTGTTGCGGTAAGGCAAGAGCCGACTGAAGGCGGTTAAGTCCATCCTGACCATCTAGCTTTGCAAAGAAACGAGACATCGGCTCTTCATAGTCTTCAAAGAAGGCCGCTGCTAATTTGGTGGCGATGAGTCCGACTGAATCAACCGTCGGATACCAGTAATCCGGCACTAGTGCTTTTCAAGTTCCTTCAAGCCCTGCTTATAGACTGCGATCGCTATTTCGGTAGCTTCCTCCACAGCTTTCTTCTCGCGGTCTTGGTTAGTCTTCACCGACTTCTGCCCATCGTTATTTTTTCTAACCTTTGTAACGTTGCGTTTAGTCATTTCTCACAGCTTAATAAGTTGTTAGTGGAGGGCCGTGTGGGATTCGAACCCACGACGCTCGGATTAAAAGTCCGGTGCTCTGCCAACTGAGCTAACGGCCCTTACTGGGCGATGCCCCTCGAAGGCATCCTGATTCATCCTATCAGTAGGCTTATATCAGTTCAACCAGACCAACGGATATCCAGTCACCCCAAACCCCTTAAGGGATTCAAGGTATCCTTCGGGAAAATTTTTATATTAAGGGGGGGGACACCCCCCTTACCCCCTGCCAAAGGGGCTTCGCCACTCTGGATTCCTCAATGCCTGCCGATCATCTGGGCCTTTGTCGTCGTATCATTAATATATAAGGTCTTGCATCGGGTTTCCGGGGTCGTGTGATGGTTGGAGGGATCTTAGGAATGATGTTGGCGACGCTTTTACCTGTGCGGAGGGCTTTAGCATGCCTGGTCGTTATACCCGCCGTTGTCATAGCGGCATGCTCCGAAGGGGCCGACCCTTCTCCGACCGGTACGCCGCGACCACCCGAAGCCAGTCCGTCGCCTGCCGGCAGTTCGCCCACGTCTACCCCTTCGACAAGCGCTCAACCTCCACGAGAGGACGGGTATACCGTTGCGCGTGCCTCGAACGGCGCCGATTTCGACTCGATGCTGGGTCTCGCGCTAGTCCCAGGTTCGTCCGATGAGGCCGTAATAATCACCCAGGATGGGTTCCTTTATAAGGTCTCTCTGGACGGCTCAGAGGCGCCTGTTCAATTTGGAGACATTTCTGACCACATAACAGGCGCAACAGGGTTCGAAGAAGGCCTTTTAGGGATCGCCTTTTCGCCAGACTTCCAAACCGACAGCCGCCTATACCTCTACTATACGCGCGGCAGCCCCCAGCCCAGCGTGCTCTCCCGCTTCCAGGTCGTCGATGGCGTACTCGATGAAGGTTCGGAAGAGGTCTTGCTGGAGATACCACAGCCCTTTCGCAACCACAATGGCGGCCAGTTAACCTTTGGGCCAGACGGCTATTTATACCTCGGCCTGGGCGACGGCGGAGGCGGTGGGGATCCGATGGACAACGGCCAGGATCTCGGGACGCACCTGGCCTCGATCCTGCGAGTCGACGTCTCCGGCGAAAGCATCGATATACCGGACGATAATCCCTTCGCTGGAACGGAAGGCGCCCGGCCGGAGATATACGCCTACGGCCTCCGCAATCCATGGCGGTTTAGCTTTGACCGCGAGACCGGCGAGATGTGGGCTGGGGATGTCGGCGAGAACCGATGGGAAGAGGTAGACCGCATAGTGGCGGGCGGCAATTACGGCTGGAGTGTTATGGAGGGCTTCGATTGCCGTAGCGGTGCGAATTGCGATCAAGGCGGGCTTGAGATGCCGCGCGCGGTATATGGCCAGGATGACGGCTGTTCTATTACTGGAGGGTACGTTTATCGCGGGCCATCGCTGCCAGAACTCGACGGCTGGTATGTCTACGGCGATTACTGCTCCGGCAACATATGGGCGCTAGATACGGAGGCTGCGACCGACCCGATCCTTTTGACCAATACGGGTCTGAGTATATCCTCGTTTGCCGAACTGTCGGATGGCGAGCTTCTCGTGATCACTTTCGATAACGCGATCTACCGGCTCCAGCGAGCGGAATAATTTTTGCGAACTGCGATTCGTAATAGAACGGGCGAGATTGCTTCGGCGCTGAGCGCCTCGCGATGACGGATGATCTGTCAACGGATGGGTAACGGATTAACGGATGCGTTCAGTAACTGCGCTACGTAATAGAACGGGCTGAGATTGCTTCGGCGCTGAGCGCCTCGCAATGACGGATGATCTGTCAACGGATGGTAACAGATTAACGGGAGGGCTAATCGGCTTGAGCGGACGGCTATTGAACGCAGCGCCCTTCGACAGGCTCAGGGTGAGCGGCGATCGGACGACGTGGTGAAAAGATGTCTCTATTGTCGTAAGCGCTGACTCCAGCCATAATCAAAGGAACGTCGTTGTCAACGGTTTGCTCTAGCCCGCGAGCCGTTATTGGGGAAGGGAGTGGTGGGGTCGCCCAGAATTTTAGAAATGAGGAATGCTAATTCATCTCAGATTACAACTTACGGTGACGCACCGATCACCAGCCGAGGAGACTACGCAGAGTTGAAACGGCTTATCAAAGAAAAAGGCCTGTTAAACAGGCAGCCTCTATACTACACCTCGCAAATTCTACTGATACTATGCCTATTAGGAGCGAGCATAACGGTCCTCGCTCTCATCGACAACCTCTGGCTACAACTGCTAAACGCTGGTTTTTTGGCTTTCGTTTTCCAGCAGATCGTATTTATCGGCCACGATTCGGCGCATCGAGAGATTTTTGGCTCCGCTAAGAATAACAACGTCATCGCCCTGATCTCCTGGAACCTGCTGCTGGGCGTCAGTAATGGCTGGTGGATGGGCAGGCACAATAGCCATCATGCTCACACCAACGAGTTAGACGTGGACCCTGATACTGAACTCGGCTTTCTGTGCTTTTCAGAGGCCGGAGCGGTCAGGAGGACGGGGTTTCAGCGGCTTCTTCTGCAATATCAGGCTTACTTGATGCCGGTTTTGTCACTTTACCCGATCATGCTGCGATACTACACGTTCAAATTTCTGCTTCAATCTAAGGGTAGCTATGTAGGGAAAGTGCCCATTCAGAGGCAGAGGCGGCCGGTAGAGATAGTCCTCGTAATAGTCCATTACGTGTGGTTTCTGGGCCTGCCGATTTATTTCCTCGGCATATGGCAAGCACTGCTGTTCATCCTTATCCAGCAGGCATTGTTCGGTATATATTACGCTTCGGTTACCGCATCGAATCACAAGGGTATGCCTACTTTGATCGACGGCAACCTAGGCTTTTTGCGCCAACAGGTCCTAACGAGCCGAAACGTCCGCTCCCACCCGCTCATCGATTTTTGGTATGGGGGACTGAACTTTCAAATTGAACACCATCTGTTCCCGAGCTTGCCACGAAACAAACTGAGGGAAACTCAGCGCGTCGTGAGGCGTTTCTGCGAGGAGTGGGAGATTGGCTACCACCAGACCGGCCTGGTCCAGTCCTACCGCGAAATCCTCGCTTCGGTACATTCCGCCAGCTGGGCGGCTCGGGAACGCTGATACAATATTTTTAACCTCGTCTACGACGGAGGGGAACGTCGATTCTTTTCTGTTGCGTTTAGGCGGTTGACAAAATCTAAGCGCGTGCCTAGACTGCGGCTGCATTTGCCTGAGGATGTCATGATGGGTAGCGTTGAGGCAGGCGGAGACAACCGATAACTACAGGGCCGGTTCGCCGACAAGCGGGCGAATCGGCCTTATCTTTTTGGAGGGCAGATCTCTAAGCTGAACTGAATGGCATTCCAGCAGCTGAATAAAAGGCGGCTCCGTACGCCTGGTAAGCCACGGAGCCGCTGCCAAAGGTGTGGAGAAACACAACTATGGCTTTGTTATTTTAGCCACGGTGTGAGCTTCAAGACAAGGCCTCGGCTAACACTGCTTAATCAGATCAGCTCCTGCGCACACGGCCAGAATATCCCCCTCATCCATGGATGAAGGCCGAATTAGGGAACGGCTCCGTCGAAAGGAGGCATTGAGCTAGGCAGCCAAACAACAAACTATGTGTCTCTGTGGATAGTTCGAAATTGTAAGGAGGCCAGCTATGACTATGGAAAGGCTCGAGTCACTGCATCAGCAGATCGTACGAGAGATCAACGCAGAGCGTAATCGGGAGGCGCTAGATTTCATAGCTGAGAAGAGAGCTCAGCGCGACGCGGCGGCGGATAAGGAAAAGCGCGCCTTAGATGAGATGAGAGGCATAGGACTAGAAATGGACCGATTCGATGCGTTCCATGCCAGCCTAGCTTCGACGCAGGAAAGAGAACTAGAAGAGGTCAGATCTAAGTATGCTGCTGCCGATCCAGTCGCCGCGTCGCGTATCGATCCACAGCTTTACCGCTCCGTGGCATTAAATGCAGCACTGGTCTCTGGTGACGCCAAGAGTTTAGATATCCCAAGTTACGCAGCAGTCTTTTCAACCAAGGATGATCAAGATGACTTATCCGGAGGCACTGGGACGGATGTGTACAACTATACGGTCATTGACTCTTGGGATTGGGCAAAGGGAGCGGGGTCGGGACTCTTCGGGTCTGGTGCTGGATCGTATCAGGTATGGGCTGAGTGGGGTTACTGGTTCATGCCGCATACTAACAAGTACTACAGCATCAACTGCCATAACACCTTTCGCGGATTTTACATTGTAAAAGCAGACGATGGGTTCTGGACATCGAAGTACGCGCGGGGCTACATCTCCGTTTGGGTCAACGTATCGCAGTACAACTGGAAGGGTTGGCATAGCGTTGGCGTGTTGGATGTGCGTGGCGACAATATCAACGCGAATAGTCGATTCGATACGGACAGGCATACGTATTATAGTTCCCTGCTCGGTGGCGGCGACTGGGCCTACGTAAGAAACGTCGTTGGGCTTTACGTGTACGCGCGCGGTAGTGGCTCGTACGCAGAACTAAACTTCGCAACCGGCGCGGCTAACTATCTAATGGCGCCACACGTACATATTTACTAACTAGTTGCTGGACGGCAAAAGGCTAAAGCCTGACAACGCAACTTTAGGCTAAGAAGGGGCGGCCCCCCTTGGAGGCCGCCCCTTCTTTTATTCGATTGTAGCGAAGCGAAGTGTCTTACGCGTTAGCAGTTCTAAACGTAGACTCTTCGCGTCGCTTAGGGTGACATGCGAAGGAATCGCCTAAGAGACGGGAGCGCCCGAACTTACGATATCGCTGAGGTCTACCTTTAGCTCCGCGGCAAGCTCTTCGAGTTCATTCCAGTAATGGTCGTCGAGCGGAATGCCGTTCTTAGACCGATCTTCCCGCGTCCGGAAACCGCGTTCGCCGGGCAGATAGATGGCGTCGACGTCCTTCTTACGCTTGGAGCCGCGGATCTCGCGAATACGCTCGTCCACCTTGCCCTTGAAGGCGTCTACGTCCTGGAAGAAGCTGATGTTCAGGGCGATGATGAACGACGGCGTCTGCAGCATGGAGTTACGGGTGAACGCTTCGCTGCCGCTCATGAGCGCCGGCAGTATGCCACCGAGCATGTCGACGGCTAGCTGAACGGCGTAGCCCTTATGATTTCCAGCCATGTTCTCCATCGAGCCGTGCTGTTCGTCGCGAGTGCCGCCGGTTATCTTTGAGAGATCGTTAGTGGGCTCGCCATCGTCGTCCAGGAAGAGGCCGTACGGAATAGGGTTTTCGGGGTGGCGCCGGAGGACGCCGAGGCCAGCGAAAGTAGTGGACGAAGTCGCCATATCGATGATGATCGGCGGCTCATCCTTCGCCGGTATGCCGAAGGCGAGCGGGTTGGTGCCGAGCATCCGCTTCACGCCGCCCCACGGCGGGGAGATCGCTGACGAACAGGTGAAGTAGAGGCCGATCATATCGTTTTCCGCGATCTTATGCACGAAGAAGCCGAGCGCGCCGTTGTGCGGGCTGTTCGTGATTGTCGCTGCGGCAATGCCAGTCTTCTTCGCCTTTTCGATTACCTTTTCGGTCGCCAGTAGTGCGACCATGTGGCCGACGCACCAGTCGGCGTCGATAGCGATCGTGGCGGGCGTCTCGTTCAGGATGACAGGCTTGCCGCCTTTGTTCAGGTTAGCGCCCATGACGCCCGTCCCCATATACGTTTTGACGTACGTAGGGAAATGGCCCGCGCCGTGAGTGTCGTGGCCGTGTAGGCTCGCCCAGAGGAGCGATTCGGTTACGGCGTGGGTCTCTTCATCGGTTGCGCCAGCGGCTTTGAACAAACGGCTGGCGATCTGGCGAAATTGATCGCTGGTGACTGTAGGCATAGAGGTCTCCTCATACTCAGAACAATTCACCCCAAACCCCTCAAGGGGTTTAAGGTAGTCCTTCGGGATTTATTTTATATTAAGGGGGGACACCCCCCTTGCCCCCTGCCAAAGGGGCTATGCCCCTCTGGACTCCCCCATAGATAAAGAGTTGCCGCTGCACTGCGAAGCACAGCGGCAACTGTCTCACTCTAATCTAAACCTATGTCGTTTTACCCGCACTATCCCTGGACAAGCCCCAGACCCGATGAAGGCAGCGGGCCTTCGATGCAGAGGTATCGTAAAGCAACGGCGCCGGTGTTGATGGTGCCGTGGGTCTGTCCGGCAGCGGAGATGCAGATATCGCCGGGCTGGATCGGCACAGTGTTGCCTTCCTCGTCCAGACGGAACTCGCCGATGCCTTCGAGGATCAACAGCAACGTGTCGGCCTCTTCGTGGGCATGTGCGTACTTGCCGGAGTTCGGCTCGACGGTGACGATGTTGGCCATGTGCTCGGTCAGGCCGCGCGGCATAACCCTCTTGATCATGTAGCCAGGGATGCCCTCGCCGGGAAGTTCGATGAAGCCGCCCTCAGCGATGAGACGGCGCAGGTTTTGAACACGGTTCAGGCCTTCAGCCTGGGCCGGTCGAGTCGGCTCGTGGCCCATCACCAGACCGCCGGCGGGCAGCGGGCCTTCGACGGCCAGATAGCGCATCGGGATCTGGCCAGTGTTCTTGGTGCCATGGATCATGCCGGCCAGCGAAATAGCGATGTCGCCGGGCTGGATGGGCACGGTGTTGTCGTGCTCGTCCAGGATGTACTCGCCAACGCCTTCCAAGAAGACGAAGAATGTGCCGGCAGTAGTGTGAGTGTGGGCGAACTTGCCGGAACCAGGCTCAACGTTGACGATGTTGATCATGTGCCTGACCTGACCACGCTCGTTGCCGCGCTCGATCATCGCCTTGACCACGTAGCCCGGGATGCCTTCGCCGGGGACTTCGTGGAAGCCGCCGGTCGCGCTCTCTACCCTCAGGTTCTTGACCCTTAGTGAAGTTGTTATTGTTGCCATTGCTCCTCCTTCAATTGCTCCTTAAGTGGTTGCCATATGAATAACACATGCAATAAAACCTTGTCAATACTAGAGTTGTTGGCAAAATTTACGCATACGAGGAGCCTGCTGTGAGGGGGGATCTGCGGAGCATACCAGAGACGCGTCGCGTAAGTCCGCGGGGATTCTTGCGAATGGTGCATTCCCAAACCGTCATTGAAGTCCATCCCATATCAGCGAGCCGCTTCTTTGCGGCTGCGTCACGGCGGCGGTTAGCAGTGAATTTGTCGCGCCAGAAAGCTTCATGCGCCTTGGGCATCCTGGGCTTGCAGCGGGGACACTGGTGCCAAAAACAGCCGTTCACAAAAACCGCCAATTGCGCAGCGAGGAACACGAAATCGGGGGAGCCTGGTAATGACCGAAGATTCCGGTCATACCCAGCAATGCCGTACGCTTTCAGGGCTTCATCAAGCAGGTCCTCAGTGCGCGTACGCCCGTGGTTAGAGCTCATTGAGTTCCGCACGCTGATCGACGAAGCCGGCGGGTTACTCGGAGATCTCGTGCTCGTCTGCGACGCCATCGTCTGGCCTTAAAACCACCTCAATGGTCATCTCTTCATTATCTACCTGACGTATTGCAGCGATTAGCTTGGATATGCGACCTGCTTCCTTATGCTTCTCCAAGTATTCACTGTTTGCCTTAAAACTACGGTCAATGAGTTCTTGATAGTGAATTACCCGGGTGTTGTACTCGGAAAGACTCCTCAAGCCTCTGTCCCGATCATCCGCTGCAGCCCACCCATCCGGCCACTGGCCGATGACGCATACAATCTCAATTGGGTCGTGGGGTGTTCCTATCTGAGTCAGAAGACTTCGCAGCGCTCTGAAGTACTTCGTTACTTGGTCCACAAGCTCCCCTTGGGTAATTACTCTTTCGGGCCGCTTGAGCTCTACGATGATATGCTTGCCCGCCGCTGTTTTGTACTTGATGTCGACGCGCCCCATCCGCTCATTGTCGTTCAGATGCACGTCGACTTCTTCGAACTCCTTAATAAGCCTTTGCTCCATATAGTCAGATCCGGCTGCGCGTTCCCATGAGTTATCAAGAAGCCAGAGGTGCTCGAAGAGGTGCTCCTGTATCAACTTCTCTTTTGCATTCTCGTCGACAAGCTCGCTCAATGCCTCAATAAAAGAGACTCTTCCCTTCACGATTTGGTGGTAGAGTGATGCCTCGATATCGTCCAGGTTAAGAAATGCTCGGGATAGCGCCCCTAAGTTACCTGGAGTCAACTCGTCGAGTGCGTCTAGTTGGCTTTTGTATCTGAGGTGTTCAAACGCGAGAACGCCGTGAACAAAAAGCTCCCTGCGATCTGCCTCAGTCTCAAAATCCAGCTGGTTGATTCTACCGAACAGTTTCCCGGCACGTACTCGGTCATCATGGCCGAGTTGTGCCATCCACTCCTTGATCGCCGGAATCTCCTCGGCCTTCTTCACACCTGTGTCCTTGCGCAGCGTAGTCCATTGAGCCTGAATGTTTTTCAGCTCAGGTTCTAGAAACTGTCGAAGACTCTGGTAACGATCATCATCCTCTATGATGTGCTGTCTACTCGTCGTGGCGATATCATCCTTGTCATCTAGATCCAGAAAGTCAGCATCGATCTCCCCGATGACGTATTTTGAATATACGCCGCCTTCGGTAAAGGTTTCTAATACGTCTTCCTGGGCCAACTTGCCGCGCACCAGGATACTTATCTTGTTCAGCGATTCGTTGCCTTCCCTCAAGTTTCCGGAGTTGTGGGCAGTCCCGATCCACCCCCTGATCATGTACCCCTTGCTCTCATCCACAATCCCAGAACGCGCCTCTTCATATTCCAGGTTCTTGCATTCGCTTACGTAATTTCTAGCGTCGTCACCGTAGTGCCAAAGATACTGGATCTTATGGAAGTAGTCGCGATCGGCGAGTCCGATAGGATCACCATTAACACGTACTTTGAAATTCCACTTGTCGCCTAATATACTGAACCTCCTAGCGATACGGCGGCGCAGGGCGGCAGGAGTTTGGCTAACGGACTTCTTCAGGGCTCTAAGAACTATCGTCGTACCACGGTCAAACGTCAATTGGTCAGTGGGCAGGGGCTGAGGGTTATAAGTTGCGTTCGGATTCTTCCTGATAAGTGCCTCAATGTCAGACAGCTTCATCCTTAGAGCGTTACGCTGGCCATCCTTTATCGTTTGCAAGTCAACGATATTTGCCGTTGAAAAAAGCGAGAGTTTACCAATGCCCTTACGGCCCATCACGGGTCTACCCATTGCTGTTACGCCACCGCCCGGCTGATCGCGCTTCTGATATCCCACATGAAGATAACGGTTGTTAACATCGTCTCTAGTCATACCAATGCCGTTGTCCGTAATCGTGATCTGCGGTTCGTCAGACTCAATCACTATATCAACTTCCGTCGCGTCAGCATCCCACGCGTTCGCAACTACTTCCGAAAGAACCGCGGGAACGTTGCTATACAGATAGATGCCTAGATGCTGCAGAACGTTGAGGTCGATCGACAGAGAGTAGGGCGCATCCCTAGTGGAAGCCATCTCAAATATAATCCTTCATATGAACGTTCAAAGAGCGGCCTACCGCTCGCCCCAGTAGCAATGGGACCGCATTCCCTATCAGGCGTCCTGTGACATTGAATCTGACATCTTCATTGGGGTCGACAAACTCGTAGTCCGGTGGGAAAGTCTGTAGAAGGGCACCTTCTCGTAGGGAGATGGCCCTGTCCTGCTCGGGGTGGCCAAATCGACCGTTGCCAAACCCAAAATACTGCGTCGTGAGCGTTGGCGCGGGCCGATCCCATTCCATGCGGCCATACACGGATGGGTAGGTATTGCCCGTTTCCGAATTATGACATTCTGCAATCAGGCTCTTGTCCCATTCCCTCCACGTACTTCCAGGCCGAGATACCCGGATCCGCTTCAGATTTAGATCACCGAGCCTGGAAGCCTTATGCAATCGGTCTGAGCTATTCTCTTCCCCTGAGCGTAGGGTCGGCATATGCGAGATCGTTTGTCGCACAGTCACCGGATGGTCCTCCGGATGGGTAGAGGGAGTGAGTTGAACGGAACCAAACATAGAGGCAAAGGCCACGAGCCTAGTGCGCGACTGAGGGATACCATACTGCCGACAGTCGACCACATATTCGCTCCAACGGTAACCCATGCGTTTAAGGTCACGAACGAACTGCCAGTAAGAATGGTGCTTGCGCAGTTGTCTTACGTTCTCTAATGTGACCAGTTCGGGAGACACGTAATCCACTATATCTCGAAACGCCCCCAACAGATGCCAGCGGTCCTCATACACCCTCTTACTGCCTCTTGAGTAGATCGAGTAGGGTTGGCAGGGTGCACACCCCGCTATAATTCGAATTCCGTCCTGAGGGAAAAGCCGGTCGACTTCCCTAGGATCTACGTCCATGAGGTCACATTCGACGAAAGGGACCTCGTTGTTGTACTCGTATGGATACCGGCAAGCCGGGTCGATATCGTACCCAGCGAGCACTTGGACCCCTTCGTCAAGCAGGCCCCGAGTTAAACCACCAGCTCCACAAAACAGATCTACGGCATATAGCAACGATATGCGACCCTCCTACTGCTGTCCATTCTAGCAACACCACAAATACCGTTCAATTCGGCTCTGCGGGAGCCTGCGTTTCGAATGACGGAGGCGTTGTTCAGGATGCTACGTCTTCGTTAGTGGGACGCTTTCGGCGCATTTGGGGCAGGCGTCAGGCTCGTAGCTGGGGACGACAAGCGGTAGGCAGGAGTACAGCGGCAGGCCGAAGTCGGCCTGGCCGCCGGTGCGGTCGAGAAGGACGCCAACGCCGATAGGCTCGCCGCCAGCGGCCCGGACTGCCTCCAGGACGTCTCGAATGCTACCGCCGGTGGTCAAGATGTCGTCGACGACAAGCACGCGCTCGCCGGGGTTGAGGACGAAGCCACGGCCGAAGGCCCGGCCGCCGTCGGCTGATTCGGCGAAGATGCCGCGCACGCCGAGCTGGCGGGCGACTTCGTAACTGATTATTATGCCGCCGGTGGTGGGGCCGGCTACTACGTTGACTTCGTGCGAACGAAAGTGGTCGGCGATGAGACAACAGAGGATTTCGGTATGACCCGGGTTCTCCAACAGGCGGAACTTTTCGACATAGGTATCGGAATGCCGCCCGGAGGTTAGTTGGAAGTGGCCTTTAAGGATAGCGCCGGTGCTGCGAAAGAGGTCTTCTATGTCGTAGGCCATGGTTATGGCTGAGCGAAACTTACGGTCTCGTTAGGCGCGAGACCAAAATTTTCTAAGGGCCAGTAAGAGAATAACGCTTTGCCGATGATGTTCTGCTCAGGCACAGGCCCCCAAATGCGCGAGTCGCTGCTGCTCGTCCTGTTGTCGCCCAGGACGTAGTACTCGCCCTCGCCGAGAACGATGGGGCCGCAGTATTGCGATCCTCTCTGACAATTGGTCACGCTGTCAATCTCAGGCTCCTCTAAAGGCAAACCGTTAATCCAAGGCTTACCATCCCTGATCTCAATGGTGTCCCCTGGCTGCCCGATGACCCTTTTAATGAAGTCGACCGAAGGGTCTTGGATAGAGTGAAAAACTATGACGTCTCCCCGTCCGGGCGTGCCGAAAATATGTTTCACAGGATTATTGCCAGCCTCGAAGAAAGGCAGGAAGTCGAAAGAGCTCAGATCGAGCCCAGCGTAAGCCAGCTTATTGACGATGATGTACTGGCCGTGATCGAGGTTCGGATCCATGCTAATGCCCTCTACGCGAAAGTTTTGTACGGCTGAACGTACGGCCAGGAAGATCAAGAGCGCGAGGATCAACGTCTCTAGAACTTCGCGAAAGTATACCGGCCAGCGCCGGTTGCGCTTCGGCGGTTCGAATCCCGGTTCTAGAGGTGGCCCTGGCGGTAGTGCGAGGTAGGATGGTCCTGGCGGTAGCTGCATGTCTCTCTTACGAGTATAACATAGCATAAGGCTCTATCAGCGGACGCTCGCAATATAAATAACGCCTCTGCTTCTGCTAGAATCGCGTCGGTGACGAGCGAAGACGAAGCCGAACTCATCCGCAACAGCCAGTCCGGCGATCTAACGGCGTTTAACTCTCTCGTAAGGGCATATCAAGACCAGGTCTACAGCATCTGTCTCCGCTTCCTAGGAAGCCGCGAGGCGGCGGAGGATGCCGCTCAGGAGGCGTTCATCTCCGCTTTCAAAGCGATCTCGCACTTTCGTAGCGGCAACTTCCGCGCCTGGCTGCTACGCATCGCGACGAACGCCTGCTACGACGAACTACGGCGTAGGCAGCGACGACCAACGACGCCCTTAGAAGAAGCATTCGATGTCCCGGCGCAGAACGACCCGTACACACCAGAGGCTTACGCTCAACAGCGGGAGCTCGCCGGGCATATCCAACGCGGCCTCGCAACGCTTCCTATGGATCAGCGGCTGGCAGTGATCTTGTGCGACGTCCAAGGTTATAGCTACGAGGAGATAGCGCAGATCACTGGCAGTTCGCTTGGGACAGTGAAGTCACGCATAAACCGGGGGCGTAGACGGCTAGCGGAGCATCTAAAAAACCAGCGGGAACTTTTACCCTTCGATGGGCGTCATATAAGTGAGGACGAATGATGGTATGGTCATGGAAGAGCCTGCAGCACGGACGATGGCGCAGCGATCTTCCAGCTTACATTGATGGCGAGATCGAAGCATCGCGCGCGGCACGGTTGGAGGCGCATCTAGCAACTTGCGAGCGCTGCCGCGAGGAGCTTGCGTACCTCCGAGCCACGAAAGGCCTCTTGCTGCAGCTTCCACAGATACAAGCGCCACGTTCGTTTGCTTTACTTTACGCTCCGTCCTCACAACCAGAGCGCACTGCGCCGGCGTGGTTCGGAGCTTTACGCGGCGCCACGATCGCGGCGATTGCGGGGCTAGCGGTGCTGCTGGCGGTCGATTTCGTAAGCGTCGAGCTTTCCGGCATGTCGGGCGAGGAAGAATCCGCTTCATTTCAAGTGCCGGCAGCACAACAATCGACGGCGGAAAGCGCGACGTCAGGTGCGGCACAGGATGCCATGACACCCACGTCAGGCAACGAGGGTGCGCTTGAACTGTCCCCCACACAGGATGCGGGAGAGGACGAAAGGGCCTTTGAACCGCTCGCTACGGAGGATGCAGACGAAACGAGGGAACGTGATTTCAGGCTTAGATCAGAGGACGCTTCATCGAATGACGACTGGAGTGCGCTGCGGATCGCAGAGATCGCTTTAGGGGCGAGTGCTTTGCTGCTCGCTACCGGCTGGATTATCACCGCTCGCCGACGGCAGCGGCAGGCGTGAAATAAGAGGGCAATTCGAAAGGAGAAAAAAAGTGTACCGTTTCGTTCCGTTAATAGCTTTGGGGGTTATGACAGGGTTGGTTGTAATCGGCATGGGATGCTCGTCAGGATCGTCGGCGAAGGGAGCGAGCAGTGTCCCAGTTACAGGTTCCGGAGGTGATTCAGTGGCACTTACGCAGATAGGCGATAGTGGCATACCGGGAGTCAGCGCTACTGGCACGGGCAGGGCAACCGGCACGCCAGACGTAGCGGTGCTAAATATGGGCGTGCAGACTCAAGCGAGCACTGTCCAGGAGGCGAACACGCAGGCGCAGGATGCAATGGACAGCCTGATGAGCACACTGCGATCCAATGGCGTAGAAGAGGATGATATCCAGACGCAGTACTTTAACATCTCGCCGCAGTACGGTTCTTCCTTCGCTCCGGACCGCCAACCCCAGATCATCGGCTACCAGGTCTCGAATTCGGTAAACGTAAAGGTTCGTAACATCGACGACGTTAGTAAGGTGATCGACAGCAGCGTTTCTGCGGTCGGCGATCCGCTGCAGGTGAACGGCATATCGCTGAGCATAGACGATCCGACGGAACTGCAAGACGCGGCGCGGGAGAATGCAGTCTCCGTAGCGAAAGAGAAGGCGCAGAAGCTAGCCCAACTGGCCGGCGTGGGACTCGGCGATCCTGTGTTCGTGTCGGAGGACAGCGCGTTTACGTCGCCGCCTTCGCCTGCGTATGATGCACGGCTTTTGGAGGCGCAGGCGGCCGGCAGCACGCCGATCAGTCCGGGCGAGCTGGAGGTGCAGGTGACCGTGCGGTTGGTTTACGCGATCCAGTAACACTACCTTGGTCGCTATCTTGACAGCCCTCCTATAATTTAAGGGTCAGGGATCACTACCAGCAAAGAATTATTGGAGGTGGATGTGGCAGAGATATATGAAGTCGCGGACGATATCTTCCGCATAGCGAGCTTCGACCCGTCGTATCCTGTAACGGTGACGCAATTCTTAATCCGGGACGAGAACCCGCTACTGTTCCATACTGGTCCGAAAAGCTGGTTCTCAGATACTTTGGATGCAGTTAAGCGGATCGTAGAGCCTTCCAAACTACGTTATATTAGATTAGCTGGTCGCATTTGGAGGGTGACGAATGCGGCGCAGCAAACGATTTCTTGGGAGTTGCGCCGCAAGCGGAGCCGGTGGCCGGCGCTACAGGCGTCTTCCTGGATGTGGGGGACTTCTTCATCAAGCCGGTCAAAGAGATGAATGACGGCGAGGTGCTAGACCTCGGCAAGCACAAGCTAAGGTTCTTCCTGACGCCGCACGTACCTCATGCCTGGGACGCCATCATCCCGTACGAGGAGACGACCGGGACGCTCTTCGCCAGCGACCTGTTCGCCCATTTCGGCGAAACAAAGCACCTTACTGACAGCGACATCGTCGAGCAGGCTCTCGCTGTGTACAAGCAGTTCCCAGAGTATTTGGCGGTCGGGCCTCATACGGACACGATATTCCGACGGCTAGAGGCACTGGAGCCGAAAATCTTAGCCGCTCACCACAGCCCGGTCTTCACGGGCAACGTAGCCCAGGCATTGAAAGACTTCCGAACGGGCATTATGGGCAAATCGGGCAGTCCGGCTATATAGCTAAGTAGCGGATTGGGCCGCTTAGGGTCTGACACTCTGCAAGGACTATTTTCCGCTCACCCTTCGGAAGCCCGCCTTAGGAGAGAGCCTGCCGCGCCCGCATGCCGCTGGCGCTGGCGGGTCGAAGGGCATTGCCCTTAAAACCGCTATCAACCGTAACGCCGCTCATGGATTCGACAAGCTCACCATGAGCGGCTTCTCTTCATAAGAGCGCTGCCCCGCGTGTTGGCGAGATTTGTCCGCGAGCGTACGGCGATGGTACAATGGCGCGACTAAAGGCATCAACTGAAGGCATCTTGCGATAGGGGGTAGGCTTGGTTCTCAGCGACCGCACGATCAAAGAAGAGTTACGTTCGGGTCATCTAGTTATCGACCCGCTGGACGAAGACTGCATCCAGCCGGCCAGCGTCGATCTGCACCTCGACCGCACCTTCCGCATATTTCGGATTCACCGCAGCCCCTATATCGACGTCAGCCAGCCGATGGAAGACATCACAGAACTTGTCGAAATCGACGATGAGCAGCCGTTTATAATCTCCCCAGGGGAATTTGTTTTAGGCAGCACGCTGGAGTCGATCACTTTGCCTGATGACATCGTCGCCAGGCTGGACGGTAAGAGTTCGCTCGGCCGCCTAGGGCTGCTAGTCCATGCTACCGCAGGGTACGTTGATCCCGGCTGGACCGGTAAGCTCACGCTCGAGCTTTCGAGCGTCGCCAAGATGCCGATAGCCATCTATTACAATATGAAGGTCTGCCAGATCTCTTTCCTGCGTTTAACTACCCCTGCGGACCGGACTTACGGGTCGGCTGAACTTGGCAGCAAGTACCAAGGGCAGCGAGAACCGACGGCCAGCCGGGCGTTTCGCGATTTCGCTTGAGCCTCGGACAGACCTTTAGGTCTGTCCCTACGACGTTTGACTGTGGACGTTTACGACCGTGGGCACATCCATCGTTAGCCAAGAGTACGAACCACAGGGGAGCGACAGCGCCTATATGCAGCGCGCTCTAGAACTCGCGGAACGTAATGCGGTCGGCGTCAGTCCCAATCCGGCGGTCGGGGCGGTAATCGTTCGCTACGGGGTCGTTGTAGGCGAGGGCTACACACAACCGCCTGGCGGCGCCCATGCTGAAGTGATGGCCCTGCAACAAGCGGGGGGAAAAGCGCGAGGCGCCACGATGTATGTATCGCTGGAGCCGTGCTGTCACTACGGACGCACGCCACCCTGCACCCGGGCGATCATATCGGCGGGGATCGCCGACGTGCATTTCCCGATCATCGATCCAGACGCACAAATGAACGGTCGAGGCAAGGATGAGCTACAAGCTGCTGGCGTCGGAGTGCACATTGGCAAGGGCGAGGAACAGGCCCGAAGCCTCAACGAGGCCTATCTTAAGCACCGCACTACCGGCCTTCCGTTTGTAATCGGCAAGTTCGCGTGCAGTTTAGACGGCCGGATCGCGGCGCGTAGCGGCGAGGCGAAGTGGATCAGCGGGCCAGAATCGCAGGAGTGGATACATCAGCTTCGCACCAGGGTGGATGCGATCATGGTTGGCAGCAACACCCTTCTCGCGGATGACCCGTTGCTGACAGCCCGACCGGGCGGCAACGAACAGGGCGCACATCAGCCGATTCGTATCGTCCTCGACAGCCAGGGACGAACTCCGACGACTGCACGAGTCCTAGCCGGCCCTTCTCGGACAATCATCGCAACAACCGACCGTACAAGTTCTGACTGGCGCGAGGCAATCGAAGGTACCGGGACAGAAGTGCTCGCAATGCCGGGAAAAGACAGCCGCGTCGATCTCCAAATCCTATTCCGTCAGCTAGCTGAACGAGGCGTTATGAGCATCCTGGTCGATGGCGGTGGCGTGCTGTTAGGTTCGATATTCGACGAGCACCTCGTGGACAAAGTTATCGCTATTATTTCGCCGCTGATAATAGGCGCCTCAGACGCTCCGGCGGCGGTGGCTGGGCGGGGAGCATGGCGCTTGGCCGATGCATTGTGCTTAACGAGCGTTACTATAGAAAAATTCGGTAAGGACATCATGGTGATAGGCTATACCGACGAGAGTTACAGCAGGTCTATCCTGAAGCAAACGTAGAGATGTTCACCGGCATCGTCGAAGAGACCGGAACAATACAAGACGCTCTCCCAGGCGGACTGATTATAGGCGCGCGCGTAGTCTTGGCCGGAGCTAAGCTCGGCGATAGCATCAACGTGAACGGCGCGTGCCTGACGGTCGTCCAGCTTCACGAAGGCGCGTTTACGGTCGACCTGATGCCGGAAACGATACGTCGAACCAACCTCGGTTCGCTGAGAATAGGCGATACAGTCAACCTCGAACGCGCTGTAGCGGTCGGTGAACGTTTGGGCGGCCATCTGGTGCAGGGACACGTCGAGGCCACGGCACGCGTCGTGTCCGTTACGCCGGAAGGCGAGGCTGTTCTTGTGCGGTACGAAGCGCCTACCGAGATAATGCGGTACGTTGTGCGCAAAGGCTTCATCGCCGTAGATGGGGTGAGCCTTACGGTTGTAGACCGTGACGACGGTTCTTTCAACGTATCGCTGGTGCAGTATACCCAGGAGAACACGAACCTCACACGACGGCAGCCGGGCGGTCTGGTGAATTTGGAGACGGATATTCTTGCGCGTTATGTCGAGCAGCTACTGAAGTATGATTAGGCAATGCCCTTCGACAGGCTCAGGGTGAGCGAGGAAGGGCGACCATCAACGGATGGACAACGGATTAACGGATAAGGTGCACGACCTTTAGAGGGCGTAATGGAACGGGCAGAGATTGCTTCGCTTCGCTCGCAATGACGGAAGGGCAGTCTGTAAACGGATAGATACGCCTGGCGGCTTGCAATGCTGTGGGGCGGTTCGCGAACAGCCCCCACACGGAGGTCGCATAATGCGGCTACGGTCAGCGCCCTTCGACAAGCAGACAGGGTGAGCGCGGATACCGTGTTCTGGCGCACTCGCAGGCAGACTCGAAGACTCTCACCTTGGTCTGAACGTGAGAACTTTCTCATGATGGTCTCACATTCATTTAATCATTCGCTGTCATACTACGTACTACTTTCATGCGTGATAGCGGCATCTCGGTGCTCATCATCGATGGTGAGCGATGGCTCTCTCTGCTCGTTGTACGCTGCCTGGCTCAAGCGTCAAACATACAGGTCCACGTCCTATCAGAACTCCCATGGGCGCCGCTGCGCGTCTCGCGACACCGGCGCAGCTACCAGGTAGTGCGGGCGCGCCACGACGCCGGACGCCGTCTCGAGGTCATTCACGACGCGGTAAAGCGGACAGGAGCCAATGTCATCCTCCCGGTGGCCGAGGAGGCAATTCGATTCGTAATCACTCACGCGGCTGAACTCCGTGACACCGCTGCGCTGGCGCCCCTTCCCTCACTCAGAGCTTTCACCGAGGTGACGAACAAGTGGTCACTGGCGGAACTCGCCATGCGACAGGACCTGCCGATTCCTGAAACCATTTGCTACACTGGCGATGCGTCCTTCGATGAGGCGTTAGAGGCGCTCGAGTTTCCGGTGCTGGTCAAGCCGGTATACGGCGAGGGCGGCAAGGGCATCCATGCTTTCAAGCGCCCGAATGATGTGTGGCGCTATCTGCGCGGCCTCCCCGGCGATCAAGCGGCACAGTATATCGTCCAGACGTTCATCCCCGGCTGGGATATCGACTGTAGCGTTCTCTGTCGGGATGGTCATATCCTCGCCCATACCATCCAACGTCCCACTGTAGCGCCGAGAGATTTCAAACCTCCGACCGGCATCGAGTTCCTCGCCGACGACGGCGCCTTCGAGGTCGCCCGACGGTGGGCCGCTAGAACCGGCTGGAGTGGGGTAGCGCACCTTGACATGCGGCTGCCGGCTGCCAGCCACTCATTCTGGAAGTGAACGCCCGGTACTGGACGAGTCTGCTCGGCTCATTGATGATGGGGGTCAACTTTCCGTATCTGGCATGCCTTACAGCCCTAAACATACCGTTGCGCCACCGGGCTTTCGCCATGGTCGCTACTCTGAATTCGGGGCTGCGCTCCGTGAGCGGCTAAGCCCTCTGAGTAGGCTCCCAGGGCGCTCCGAGCATTCCCACCTTTTCAATGAGACCTCCCTGCGCTACAGCCTCGCCGACCCGTTCGCCGACATCGCCCATATCGGTCGGCAAGCGGGCCTAACACGACTCTTGCCGTTCCGGGGCCAAGTCAGCACGCGCACGTGATGATGGTCGCATCCGCTCTCCGCCGGCAGTTGCGCTCCCTGTGGCCGGTCATGCTGCTGATCTACACCCCAGTTGTGATCACCTTGGGTATGGTGGTTGCGGTTAGGATAGGCACGGGCACCGCCATAGCCAACCTTACTCGGGACCCGCTGCAAGTGGTCAGCGCCCCCTTTTACATCGGGATCGTGTCGACTGCTGGCGCACTCATCTGGTCAGCAACGGCAGCAGTGTGCATATTTAGCTATGTCGTTATCCGGCATCGGGCTGCTCGCAGAGCGCACGCTCGATTCTTACTGGCTGGAGGACTCGTGACGGTACTCTTGCTCCTTGACGACGTTTTCATGTTCCATGAGATGGTTTTCCCACAGCACCTTGGCGTGCCTGAGAAAGTAGTGTACGCAGCGACCGCAGGCGTTGTGCTATGGTTTTTGGTAGCATTCCGATCGACGATCCTGCAAACAGACTTCTTGCTCCTCGCTCTCGCGTGCGCCGCGTTCAGCTTCACTGTCGGCGCAGACTTCATCGAACCGATCTTTCCCTATCCCGCCTTTTACCTACTCGAGGATGGCGCAAAGCTCTTCGGCATCGTCAGTTGGGCGGCGTATTTCATTATGTTCAGCTACGGTAACTTGGCCGAGGATCGCTCGTCTGGCGTATGATGTTTTTGGCGAACATCTGCTGAAAGCCCGGGCCGGTCAACGGATGGATAGCAGATACTCGTCATTGCAAGGGACGCGTAAGCGACCGAAGCAATCTCTCAATTACCCAAAAGTTCAGCCATGTATGTCAGCGTAATGGAACGGGCAGAGATTGCTTCGCTTCGCTCGCAATGACGAAAGGTCATCTGTCAACGGTATGGATAACGGATTAACGGATACGCCTGGCGGCTTGCAATGCTGTGGGGCGGTTCGCGAACTGCCCCACACGGAGCGATGTGAGCGGAGAATACCGTAATGCAATTCGATCATCTGGCGCTTTACGGCGACCGAATAGCCGATATCTACGATGATCTGCATCGACACATGGCCGACGTTGGGGCGATGGTCTCGGTCTTAGCAGAGCTCGCGCAAGGCGGCCGGGCGCTCGAACTAGGCGTCGGCACGGGCAGAGTGGCTTTGCCGCTCGCCGGAAGAGGCATCGAAGTTCACAGCATCGACGTATCGGAGGCGATGGTCGCTAAGTTTAAGGCTAAGCCTAATGCAGATAGCGTTCCGGTCACTGTCGGCAATTTCCGAGAGGTGGCCGTCGAAGGTCGATTCTCTCTCATCTTCGTAATATTCAATACGTTCTTTGCCCTCTTAACGCAGGAGGACCAAGTCCAGTGTTTTCGAAATGTAGCAGAGCATCTAACAGATGACGGCGTATTCGTCATCAAGGCGTTCGTGCCGGACCTATCGCGCTTCGTGCGGAACCAGAACGCCGATGTAACCCTGATAGAGGCCGACAAGCTAATGATCAGCGCCACAAATCACGATCCCGTAAATCAGCGCGTCATCAGCCAGCATGTCGCTATCACCGAAGAAACGGTTAAGATTTACCCAGTGCGATTACGCTATGCCTGGCCGTCCGAACTCGACCTTATGGCTCAGCTCGCCGGGATGAAGTTGCGAGAGCGATGGTCGGACTGGGAAGGGAAGCCGTTCGCGGCCGCCAGCACCGCCCATATTTCGATGTATGAGAAAGTTCGACTCCCTTCGACAGGGCTTAAAGTGAGCGGAGAAGCGGCGAGCACGGGCCATATTTCCGCGTACGAGAGAGCATAATACGCAAAATCGAGGTTCTCGACTATAATGAATGTGGCTAAATTAAAGTAAAGTGAATACAAGATGGCGAAAACAAAGAAATCGCAGCTAGAAACATGGTTCGCAACTGTCGATGAGGCGATCGAAGAGTACCGTCATGGCCGTTTCGTGATCATCGTGGACGACGCAGGACGCGAGAACGAAGGCGATCTAACGTTGCCGGCGCAGTTCGTGACCGCCGAATCGATCAATTTCATGGCCACCTACGGCCGCGGATTGATCTGCGTCCCAATGACCGCCGAACGCCTCGAAGAATTGAAGATACCGATGATGGTGGAAGACAACCGGACGCGTTTCGGCACGCCTTTCGCTGTCCCGGTTGACGCCGCTATCGGCACGACGACAGGTATCTCGGCCTACGACCGAGCGAAGACCGTCGAAGTCCTGCTCGATCCCGCGACAACGCCGGGCGACCTGGCGATGCCAGGCCATCTTTTCCCCCTGCGGGCGCGAGATGGCGGCATCCTAGTGCGCGCCGGCCATACCGAGGCTACCGTAGACCTGTGCAACCTAGCCGACCTTTATCCATCTGCGGTGCTGTGCGAGATCATGAACCAGGACGGCACAATGGCTCGCGGGCCTAAGTTGCGACGTTTCGCTCGGAAACATGGTTTAAAGATGATAAGCATTAACCAGCTAATTGCGTATAGGATTGGGAGGGAGAAGTTGGTTGAGAGGGTGACGGAGGCGGAACTTCCCACCCGCTGGGGAGATTTCCGCATTGTGGCGTATCGGAGTTCCATAGACCCCGACGAGCATGTAGCCTTAGTAAGAGGCGACATCGCCAGTCTAGAGCCGGTGCTAGTGCGAGTGCACAGCCAGTGCGTCACCGGCGACGTGTTCCACAGCATGCGCTGCGACTGTGGCGATCAGATGGAGAGGGCTCTGGAAATGATACAAGAAGCGGGTCGCGGCGTCTTCTTATATATGAGACAGGAAGGGCGCGGCATAGGTCTGCACAACAAGCTCAGAGCGTACGCATTGCAGGACCAGGGAATGGATACCGTCGAAGCGAACGAGGCACTGGGCTTTCCAGCCGACCGCCGCGACTACGGCATAGGTATGCAGATCCTGGCCGACCTAGGCCTAAAAGAGATACGCCTGCTTACGAACAACCCCGATAAGCGCGCGGGGCTAGAGGCTTACGGATTGCAGGTAGTTGAAAGGGTCTCGCTGGAAGTGCCTCCCAATTCCCACAACATACGTTATCTGCGGACTAAGCACGAGAAGATGGGGCATCTATTGGAACTGGATATTACACAGCTAGAAGAAGACGGGCCGATTCTGGAAGAGGACACGGACGCCGCCGGTGGGTAGAACATACGAGGGCAACCTAAACGGCGCCGACCTCAGCATCGCAATCGTTGTGGCGCGCTTCAATGACGCCATCTCGCGACAACTTCTAGCAGGCGCTCAAGACGGCTTGCTTAGGCATGGCGTAGACGAGCGAGACATCGATATCGTCTGGGTGCCAGGGTCGTTCGAGATACCACTAATGGCGAAACAAGTGGCGAGTACGGGTCGGTATCAGGCGGTGTTATGCCTGGGCGCCGTGATTCGGGGCGAGACGGCGCACTACGACCACGTGTCCAACCAAGTAAGCAGCGGTATCGCGCGGGTCGCGTTGGATACGGGCGTGCCTACGATCTTCGGCGTGCTAACCACCGATACTGTCGAGCAGGCGTTAAACCGCTCCGGCCTCAAAAGCGGTAACAAGGGTTACGAAGCTGCCGTAGCGGCCATCGAAATGGCTAACCTCACCCGCGCTCTCCGCGCGGATTAAATTTTCAACCACTTCAACTCGCAACCTTTCGCGTAAAGGCGGTTCGCGCACCGCGCCCCTACAATCAACGACCAGCTGAATCGCAGAACGATCCTTCCACCGAACGTCCGTCACAAGGCGACATCTCAGCAGCCAATGCATCCGTTAATCCTATCCGTTGACAGCGCGTCCTAATACCGCTCATGGATTCGACAGGCTCACCATGAGCGGTATTAGATAATAGGCTTGACAGTTGTCATGCACGGCCTCAGGATACAAGTACACCACTGTACTTTACGTCTGCGGTATGGAACTAAAGGACATCCTCAGCCAAGTGCCCGGCCTCCACAAGAGGTTTATCTACTATCTCGAGTCGCAGGACTACATCCATCCAGAAAAGCTTCGTCGCCAGCGCATCTCAAGGCGCGACTACAGCACTGAAGACCTGCGCGTCATCCGCGAGATGTGGCGCTATTACGAGCGTGGCTATTCCGTTCAAGCGGCTTACGACCTCATCAGCCGGAACGAGCGTATACTTTCTTACGTCACGCTGCCCGCCCCATTCGGGCAAAGACAGCCCCTGCTGGACGCCCTTCAAAAGCAAGCGGAGGTCGTCGAGGCTAGCGCTGTTTATGGCAACAGTTTGGACATCATCACTAAGATCGAAACGCCAGACGAAGGCGAAGTCTATCAGGTCTTATTGCCGGCTTTGCGGTCGGTCGGACTAATAGGCTCGCCAACGGTGTTTAGGGTCATACAGCATTATCAAACAGAAGGCTTAGAGAGAGGCAGCATCATTATGATCGCTTATGTGCTCATGCGGGTCCCTGGTAAGGACGCCGACCAAGTGATACAGGAACTTCGCCAATTCCCCCACATCGTGGAGGCGGCCACGGTCTACGGCGAGACCGATATAATCGCGAAGGTAGTCGTCGAGAATCAGATGGACCTCGACCGGCTAATCATGGAACGATTGCACAGCCTGCCCGCGGTGGAATCCACACGTACGTTTATAGTTATCGGCGGCCTTCATTGGAGCCGCGACGGCAACTAACCACGGAGATGAGTGGATTATGCCCAAAAATATTTGATCGAGCACTCCTACGAATCTACGCACGCCGAAGTGTGCGCGTTCTTAAAGCGTTCGCTCAGGCCGGAACACATTACTTACTGAGGACCGATTTCGGCTGTAAGGACGATGTTGACACGGGCTGGATCACGATCGAGGCAGAAAGCGAGTCCGACGCCCGGCTGATGGTGCCACCAATATTTCGAAATGAAGCGCGGGTTATGAAGCTTCCCAACTATACCGCCGACGAGCTCAAAAACATCGCCGAATAGCCACCGAGCGTTGCATCAGCCATAGAAAAAATGCGGCTTTATCGGCCGCATTTTTTCTATGAAGCGCTGCTAGATCTTGAAGCGCTTCTTGACCTGAACGCGCTGCTCTGCGGTCTGCCGATCATCGATACTATCGATCCGTTGGGACTCCTTTGTGCCGCTGGAACATTGGAGACTCTCGATCTGGAGGCCTTACTAGATCTAGAGACGCTACTCGACCTTGAAGCGCTATTGAACCTTGAAGACCTCCTCGATCTAGAGGCGTTGCTGAACCTTGAAGACCTCCTGGACTTGGAAGGTCTGCTCGACCTGGAGGGCTTGCTAGACCTCGAAGGGCTACTTAACCTAGACCAGCTTCTCGATCTCGAAACTCTGTTAGGTATAAATCTGACGAATCTCGTAACAACCGCAGCCATCGCATCGACTGCCACTACGGTGTGCGGCGTGACCGGCATACCAACGGTAAGCGGTAGTTCCAGCATCTTCAAACTGAACGTCCTAGGCATTCCGATAATCGTAACAGGATCCCCTAACCAGGCGGTCAAATCGTGATCAATGAGCAGATCAGCCCGCCTTTAGCAGGCAACCACGATGAGATAACCGTTAACGCGCTGCGCATAACGATTAACATACCTTCTTAGCTCAACATCAACCTCGTGGTCGCCCACTCGCATGCTGGTATCACCTGCCCATCGGCTACGTCGACCCCGACGCCGACGGGCACGGCAACGCCTACGCCTACGGGCACGGCGACCCCTACGCCAACCGGAACAGGGACGCCAACTCCGACTGGCACAGGAACGCCAACGCCTACCGAACCAGCCGGAGGACTTCGACGGCTTCCAGGACCAGGACGGCTGTCCAGACCCCGATAACGACGGGGATGGCATTCCGGACATCAACGACCAGTGCCCTAACGATCCTGAGAACTTCAACGGCGTTGAAGATGAGGACGGTTATCCAGAGATCGTCGCCAGCGAGTACACGGTGCCGCTATACGCTGTGTGGAACAACGTCTCCTACGGTCCGCCCTGGAACGCGGTCAATGGCGTATTACGGCCGGCTTCGGCTGGGGATGCTGGCGACTGCGTGACGATCCAGCAGGCGGTAGCGAATCTAACGGCGGCAGGCGTACTGAATGTCGTCTGGTTAAGAGTTAACCTTATCGACGGCTGGATGGGCTACGATCCGGACGCTCCACCAGGTGTAAACGATCTAGGAGACCTGTGCATCAGCGACCTGCTATGGGTCAACGTTGATGTTGACATCATATGGACGCAGACGATTCCAGGCACCGCCGATCCTGAAAATACCAGCCCTGTATCATCGGCAAGCTGGTCTCTCTACTCGGTCTGGAACAACGTAGCTTGGATAGTCAACGCGTGCACGCCTATCGGCGAGGCGATGAGCAATCTCTCGAATGAACCGAAGGTCGCTTGGCGATGGCTCAATCCTCAACAGTCTTGGCTTGGTTACGATAGCACCGTTCCTCCTGCTATCAATAACCTGGCGGAGATCTGCCCTGGCGACCATACCTGTTGCCAGTGACATAGGCTGGCAGCAGCTCCCATTACGGCCGGTTCTTTCATGTACAGCCAGTAGGCGTAGAGGGGTTCTAAACCCTGGAGGGTATTCACGCCTTCCGGCGAATCGGGCGAGTAGCTGAGCCAGCGCTCATTCGGCGCATCCCAGTAGAAAACGGTGTTGATTGAATCAGCGATCGATTCTAGCGCCGTTGCAGGAGCAAGCGCAGGGGCCAGTGTAAACCAGGTTGTTCCACCCGGCCTCTAATTGGACTTCTTTGGCCGGCAAAGTCAAACGATGTTCAGGATCTTGGGCGTTGTCGACATCTGTGGGAGGGATGACTACTCCTTCAGAGTCAACGGCAGACGTGTCGTCGTACCCAGCCATCTCCAACGCCCAGTAGGGACGATTGCTCCCTGCGCTAATTACAACCGCCACACCAGCAACTTCGAAGTACGGGCTCAGCAAGTTTGCATGATGGCTCACCGAGCCCTTCCAAAGGGCCAAGACGCCTCCGGCGTACGCGCTCCGCTCGCAAGGTTCTCTCCCATCCAAGCGTTATGCACGTAGCCGAAATCCGCCAGCCGGGCCGCGGTGCGACGACCGCGAGAGTCCATGTGATTGACGGAGTCGTTCTCGGCCATGTCCTGGGCCATCCACTCCGCGGCGGCTTGCAAAGGCGCGGATATTGTTAGCGGTTTCAAGTTGTATTGAGCGCGGTAATCGTTCACCAGCGCTAAGAGTTGTTGCGCTTCTGCTGCTGACGGTGAGTTGGCGTCGGCGCGAGAAGCCGGTATCGCGCTGATCAGCGCTATGCCGACGATAAGCATCGATATCGCAAGCATCGACGCTGTCCATACGGCTTGCAAGTTAAGGCGCTTTACCAAAGCCAGGCTTAAAAAACGGGTCGCTAATCTCAAATATCTTTACCTTCATGACCGTTCGGCCAATAGGCAATATTAGCATTTGGGATTGATATATCAGTAAAGTACTAGTCAATAAGCGGTTGTGATTTGGTTAACAAACGGTCTGGGGAGACTGCCGCAAAATGAAGTGTTTAGAGGTTGGCGGCCATCC
The DNA here is from genome assembly GCA_009377715.1 of Dehalococcoidia bacterium. GTDB lineage: Bacteria > Chloroflexota > Dehalococcoidia > SM23-28-2 > WHTN01 > WHTN01. Next base: position 31,112 of record WHTN01000015.1, read on the forward strand.
GGAGCCGCTGGAGTTCTATTCGGGTGCGGCGTTGCGCTGGCTACCGTCGATAGCGATGAGTTCGGCTCCCGACGGGAACAGCGGCTCACGGATCTCATGGACGAGGCCATAAGCTTTCGCTTGGTCGGAGTTAAGGGTCGTTCGCTCTACCATGTCGGCGAAGACCATCTCCTTCCGTTTACCCGCGGCGGAGGCGATCACGCCGGCGATGTTCTCCATGTCAAGCTTCAGCCCCTTGAGGCGCTCTTCGAGCTGCTTCTCCTCCAGGCTGGCGTTTTGGGGAAAGTTTGCCTGGACGCCATGGAGTAGGAAGCGGCCATGGGGCACGCTGTAACGTCGCTCGCCGGCGCAGTAGAGGACCAAACCCATAGAATCGACCTGTCCGAAGTTGTGAGTGTGGACTTCGGCCGGGACACCGCGCAGAAAGTTGTAGGCGGAGAGGCCGTAGAAGACGCTGCCTCCCGGCGAGGAGATGAGGACGACGAAGCGCTTGGCACCCTCGGCGAGCTTACCCTGGACGGCAGTCATCAGACGGTTGACGCTGTTGGCATCGACCTGGGTGAAGTAGCGTATGTAGACGGTTTCTTGAGGCATTAGGGTTCGAGCCGACTGATATCTTGAATGCGATCAAAATCCGTATCCCAGCTATAAATTTCTAAGACGTTATTACTCCGCATAACAGCGATGTTGTAAGCGTCCGCAAATGACAACGAACTGTTGCCAAATATATCCAGCGCTTGTAGCAAAAGTTCTTTGCCCTCGAGCCGTAAACCTGGTAATCGAATGAGAGGCGCTATCAGTTGGGAGATTCGAGCGTTAGAGACTCGGTAACTCCTATCGAGTGTAAATATAGTCTCGAAGATAACCATGGATGAAGTAATAACCGTTTCTGCCCGCTCTCCAACTCGCAATAACAATGCAAACGCCCTTTGGGCTTTCTCTTCGTCATCACGCGTGAGATGCCGCAGTAATACATTCGTGTCAAGGAATCTAACTGACGTTCGAGGCCGTCTCCGCCGCAACGTCGGCTGCAACTCCTCTTTCGAATTCGTCTCGTAGCTTCTTAAAGTCCTCGGGCTTTGTGTGAGGCCGGACAGCGCCGAAACTGGCTAGAAGTTCAGCCGAAACAGGGCGGAGTATAGCAACCCCATCCTGAAGTTCAAAACTAACCATGTCTTTAGGCTTCAGGCCAAGCGCCTTGCGAATTGAGAGCGGCACGGTGATCTGGCCTTTCTGGGTTAAGGTGGTGTACTTACTCGTCATGGTAGTACTATACTTCCTTGTAATACTTGCCAGCTAGGATACTACCTTATCTTACGAAGAAAACGTTGTCAAGGATCGAATGCTTGGACGGCCACCGTCAGACGGTTGACGCTGTTGGCGTCAACCTGGGTGAAGTAACGTATATAGACGGTTCTTGCGCCACGAATGAAGTATAGCTGTCTTAGGACACGGTGTGCCAGGCGAGCGCGCCCACCGGCTGAAGGCTGTCCTCGTCCATCTGGACGTGGACAAGCCAGGGATCAGCGTTCGCTTTCAGCGCACGCGAGACGAGCGAGTACCTTTCGGCATCCGTCAGCATCGGAGGCTGGCCCGGGAATACCGCGGACTTCACCTGAATGAAGACGCGGCGCTCGCCCAGGGCGACAAGTATATCGGTGGCGCCGGAAGGCCGCGCTTCTTCTAACAGGACCGTCCAGCCGTGCGAGCGTAGTATTTTGGCGACATGGCCTTCGCCAGCTTTTGCGAGTTCATCGATGGTCCAGAGCATCGTGCTCACCACCTAGTAGTTTTGCATTACTATAAAGGCGATTAAGCAGTTTGTCAATTCTTTTTTGAATATTTTCAAAAGTTTATAAAGTCCAAGTCTTGACTTAGACTTTATATGGGCTTAGAATACAGAAAAGAAAGCTGGAGGAAATACGTAATGCAACTACAACATGAAATACAGACGACGACAGCTCTGCAGAAGATCGAGGCGGAATTGCGAGAGGCCCACACCTACGCCCGGCAATACGGCCAGGGCTGGGAGCACGTTGAGGAGCTACAGAAGCTGCACGCCATGTACGTAGAGGCGCTGGCCTCACAAGGCCACACCTGCGAGCCGGTGCTCGCACAAGCGGCTTAAGTAAACCAGCTACGTAGGCAACCTCAAAAGTTACCAATACGCAACTCTGGCTGTAGGGGCGGTTCGTGAACCGCCCCTACAGTAATGATCTTCCCGATTGGTGCGGTTTACACTGCTTAGGGTCGTAATTAAAAGCAATGCCGCACAAAAAGTGCGGCGTTAGCTTTTGCTTGTTTTAAGCCCTTCCTCTCTCAACTACACGTGCTGTACCCGCAGCTCCGGCACACTAGGCAGCCCTCCTGGTACGCTAGGATCGAGCCGCACTCAGGGCAACCGACGCCGGAGGAGTTGCTGGCGTCTAGCGGGACGATAGGCACATCGGAGACGACGTCGACGGTGTGGCCGTTGCCGCCGCGCTGATCGGCAGGGACGAACTTGATCTCCAGCCAGCGGTAGATGTAGTCGACAAGCGACGTCGCGAAGGGGATCTCGCGGTTGGCCGCCGGGCCGTACGGCTCGAAGCGGGTGTTCTTCAGCTTGCGGACGAGGTCCTCCAGCGGAACGCCATACTGGAGCGTCATCGAGGTGAGCACGGCCATCGTGTCCATGAGGCCGGAGACGGTGGAGCCTTCCTTCGAGATCTTGATAAAGATCTCGCCGGGGGTGCCATCATCGAACAGGCCAACCGTTAGGTAGCCCTCCTGCCCGCCGACCGTGAACTTATGCGTTATCGACTGCCGTTCGTTCGGCAAGCGTCGTCGGTAGGGCGTAGCGCTTGGCGTCCCTGAGGAAGGAGGAAGGAGGTCGAGCGAAGCAGTTCCCTCACCTTCCTCCGTCCCGCTTTCTTCTTCCTTCTTAGCATGCGAGAGGACGGACCAGTCGCGACTGCCTTCGCGGTAGATAGTGATGCCCTTGCAGCCCTCTTCGTAAGCCAGACGGTAGGCGTTCATCACGTCCTCGACCGTGGCGTCGAACGGGAAGTTGATGGTCTTGGAGACGGCGTTGTCCGTGTGGCGTTGGAAAGCCGCCTGCATGCGGACGTGCCACTCCGGGCTGATGTCGTGCGCTGTCACGTAGACCTGCTTCACCCACTCTGGCACCTCGGGCCGGTCGGCGAGCTTGCCGCCTTCGGCCAGATACTGCATCAGCTCCTCGGAGTGGAAACCCTCCTCTTTGGCGACGCGCAGGAAGTAATCGTTAACGTCGGTGAGCTGCGTGCGCTTCGAGGGGTCTTTGGGGTCGAGGAAGTGCTGGCGAACGAAGGCCAAGGCGAAGATCGGCTCGATGCCAGACGAGCAATCGGCGATGATCGAGATCGTGCCGGTCGGCGCGATGACGGTGCGGTTGCAGTTGCGGTAGCGCAGGCCAGCATCCTTATGGATCGAGTCTTCCCAGGCTGGGTAGACGTTGCGTTCCGCGGCGAGGGCGATGGAAGCCTGGTTCGAGCGCTGCTGAATGAAGCCCATGACTTCCTGGCCGAGCCGCACGCCCTCTTCCGAGTTGTAGGGGACCTTCAATTGGAAGAGAAGGTCGGCGAAACCCATCACGCCGAGGCCGATGCGCCGCATCTTGTGGCTCCACTCCTGAATCTGAGGGATAGGGTAGCGGTTCATGTCGATGACGTTGTCGAGGAAGCGGACGGTTACGTCGACGACCTCGCCCAGGTGGGCGTAGTCGATCGTCTTCTTGCCGTCAACTTCCTTCACAAACATCGCAAGGTTGATCGAGCCGAGGTTGCACGACTCGTACGGGAACAGCGGCTCCTCGCCGCAAGGGTTAGTCGCCTCGATGCGCCCGTACTTCGGCGTGGGGTTGGACTCGGACGCGTTGATGCGGTCGATGAAGATGAGGCCGGGGTCGCCGTTGCGCCAGGCGTTCGTGACCATGCGATCGAACATCTCGCGGGCGTCGCGCGTGCCCACCGGCTCGCCGGTGCGCGGGCTGCGCAGCGCGTACGATTCGCCGCGCTCGACGGCCTGCATGAACTCTTCAGTGACGGCGACAGAGATGTTGAAATTGGTCAGCGTCACCATGTCGGACTTCATAGTGATGAATGACTCGACGTCGGGATGGTCGACGGCGAGGATGCCCATGTTCGCGCCGCGGCGGGTGCCGCCCTGCTTGATCTGCTCGGTGGCGCAATCGAATATCTTTAGGAAGGAGACCGGGCCGGACGCCACGCCCATCGTCGACTTCACACGGTCACCTTCAGGGCGGACGCGGCTGAAGGAGAAGCCGGTGCCCCCGCCAGACTTGTGGATAAGCGCGGTGTGTTTGATCGATTCGAAGATGCCTTCGATAGAGTCGTCGACCGGCAGGACGAAGCAGGCCGAGAGCTGCTGGAGGTCGCGGCCGGCGTTCATCAGGGTGGGGGAGTTCGGCATGAACTCCATGCTGGCCATGATCCGGTAGAACCGGTCTTCCCACTGGTCAGCGGCGTGCTCAGGGTCTTGGCCAGCATAGCGACGCTCAGCCTGGGCGATGTTGTTGGCGACGCGACCGAATAGCTCCTCAGGCGTCTCGATCGCTTCGCCGTCGTCGTTCTTCTTGAGATATCGGCGCTCCAGGACGACGCGCGAGTTGTTCGACACGGCAACCGGCGGGCGAACTTTGACGTGGTTGTTGTTTAAGATGGCCATCCTCTTCTCCTTCGATTATCGATTATTGATTGATGAAACCTTCCACCCCCAAACCCCCTCAAGGGGGTTTTAGGAAAGCCCTTCGGCTCTTTACAGGGGGACACCCCCTGTGACCCCCCGCCCCTTCGACAAGCTCAGGGCAGGCTTCGGGTTTCACCCCTTTGGAATCCCCGCACTTCGTCTCGCGAACCTATTCGCGCCTTTGACTAAACATTGCGTTTTAGCTCTTCGAGGCGGGTGCGCGCCTCGGCAAGATCGAGTTCGTGCATGTGCAGCTCGCGGCGCTGCTTGATGCGGATGCTTATCTTCACCTCGTGGCCACGCTCTTCGAGCTGCTCCATGTACCAACGCCAGACGGTGCTCAGCCCGCTTACCAGCGCGGGCGACGGCCCCTTGAGGTGAAGGCGGGCGAGTTCGCCGTTGTCCGGTGGCGGCGAATCGGAGACGACGAGTTCTGGAGTCTTGCGCAACTCGGCGGCGAGTTCGACCTGCAGGACGCCAGTCTCGTGGCCACCGACGCGCACCATGATGCCCTCATCGGGAGCATCCTCGGGCGGCGTCTCCGACTGCTGTTGCTGCGCCGACAGGTCGCCGAGGTGGAAGACCCGCTGCCGTGGCTCGTCGCGAGCGGCCTCGAGCCGCTCTTCGCCGATGTAGCGGCGCAGGATCTCTTCGCCCTGCTGGACTATATCCTGCGATTCAGGTTGCTCTTCTTCGGGCGGTTGTGTCATTAACGTATCCTACTTCTTCTTCGTTATTTTGATTGTTTCAACCGTGCTGGTCTTAGACTGAGCTGAGCTTCTTTGACGGGCTTAAACCGCCCAGTTCCCGCATCTCGTCTGACCTTTCGGGTCGTTTGTCCAGCCATTCTCTTATCTCCTAATATTTCACCCCAAACCCCTCAAGGGGTTGAAGGTAGTCCTTCGGACTAAATTTGAGATTAAAGGGGACACCCCTTTAAAACCCCGCCAGAGGGGAATATCCCCTCTGGTCTCCCCAACTCAGCATCAGCCGCTTGCCTTCCTCTCTTTCAAGTACTCTTCGAATGGACGTGTCGGCTCGCTTTCTCTTTCGCAAGCGTTGCTATATCCAGAAGGTCCTCGCGAACGTCCTGATCTTCTAGCATGCGTTCCAGGATCGCTAATTTTTCGGCCTTGGGAAGGCCAGAGAATGCCGTCCAAACTTTTTCAGTCGCAGCCTGCATTAGCGCCGTGCCTCCTCACCAGTAGGCTCGCCGCCGACCACTTTCAGCCCGCCGCGGACACCGTTTTGTGGCGCTTCTTCAGGAAGCAACGGCAGCTGGCCGGGCAAAACCTTCTCGGCGGCGGAACGAGCGCGCTCCAGCCGTTCGATCTCGGCACGGACGTCGTCGACATCGGCGAAGGAGCGGTAGACACTGGCGAAGCGGATGTAGGCGATGTGGTCGAGGTTGCGCAAGCGCTCCATCACCAGATCGCCGATGAAGGTGCTCGGCACTTCGGCCCGACCCTGAGCGGCTGCGGCGGCCTCGACTTCCTCGGCGAGCACCTCGACGGTGCTGGCCGGTATCGGCCGCTTCTCGCAGGCACGACGGATGCCGGCCAGCAGCTTCTCGCTGGAGAAGGACT
>WHTN01000016.1 GCA_009377715.1 Dehalococcoidia bacterium
ATCACCGACCCCATCTGGCCCTGGGGATGCGCCCACCCCTACAGAAAGGAGCCTAGCTGACTGTCGGATATTTACGGAGAATACTGCGACCACTTGACACCCTAAATAAATGGTAGTAGCCTTTAGTGTAATTAATACACTAACTAATTATTGAAGGCGATGCAGCATTACGACTACATTATCGTAGGTTCAGGGATCGCCGGCCTCTATGCAGCTTTGATGGCCCGGAAGCATGGCACCGTGCTCGTGCTAACCAAAGGGTCCATCGACGAGTCCAACACGAAATACGCCCAGGGCGGCATAGCCGCCGCGGTTGGGCCGGACGACTCCACGCAACAACACTTCATCGATACCGCGGCTGCCGGCGCGGGGCTTGTCGACGAGAACGCGGCCCATATACTCACTGGCGAAGCCCCTGACCGCATAGCCGACCTAGTCGGCTTCGGTGTGCCGTTCGACAGCACTGACGGCGCGGTACAGCTGGCGCGAGAGGGCGCTCACAGCGTGCCTCGCGTGCTGCACGCTGGGGGCGACTCCACCGGCGCCCACATCGAACTTTCGCTCAGCGCTTTAGTTCAGCATTCGGAGATAACCGTTCTCGAACACTGCCTCGCTACAGGCATCGTCGTTGAAGACGGGAAGGTGGTCGGCATAGAAGCGCTTGATTACCAGCATGGCCTGCCTATGCAATTCAATTGCCGCTTCCTGGTGCTCGCGTCAGGCGGGGCTGGGCAACTTTACCGGGCCACCACCAATCCCGACGTCGCTACCGGCGACGGCATCGCGCTGGCTTACGCCGCCGGCGCTGAGATCATGGATATGGAGTTCTACCAGTTCCACCCGACTGCCCTCAGGCTTCCGGGCGTGCAGCCCTTTCTTATATCCGAAGCCGTTCGTGGCGAGGGCGGCGTTTTGCGCAATGGCGATGGTCGTCGGTTTATGGAAGATTACCACCCGCAAAAAGAGCTGGCCCCGCGCGATGTAGTAGCGCGAGCGATTACAGCGGAGATGGCCGCCGCTGGCAGCGACCACGTTTATTTGGACGTGACCCATCTACCCGCTAACCTGACCGCTAGTCGCTTTCCTCAGATATATAGCTTTTGTGGTGAGCATGGGCTTGACATAACGAAGGAGTGGATTCCGGTATCGCCTGCCGCGCATTATCTTATGGGTGGAGTCCGCACCAACGTGTGGGGTGAAACGAACGTCCAGGGTTTCTATGCCTGCGGAGAGGTGGCCTGTACGGGTGTGCACGGCGCGAACCGTTTAGCCTCTAACTCGCTGCTGGAAACGGTCGTCTTTGCGAAGCGCGTCGTGGAGCGGACGCTAAATGGCAGTTCGCCGACTTTCCAGTCGCGCGAGGCTGTCCGCCTGGGTGATGCCTATAGGGGCGAAGTGCCGCCACTGACCTTGGGTGGCCTTCAGACGTTAATGTGGGATAAAGTCGGCATCGTGAGAAACGGGCGCGACCTCGCGGATGCTATACACGTTCTTTCCGCTTGGCAGGCAGTATTGCCGGAACCTCACGACCGGCCGTCGCACGAACTGGCGAATCTATTAATATGCGCCCGCTTAGTGGCCGGAGCCGCGTTGATTCGCCAGGAGAGCCGTGGCGCCCATCACCGCACCGACTTTCCTCAAGCTTCGGACGCCTGGCAAAGACGTATAGTCTTTCGGAGGGATGCTAATGAATACGCTTAGTGACATAGAAACTAAATCAGCTCAGCGCCTGCTAGAAATTGCCCTAGATGAGGACAAAGTTTGGGACGATATAACCACTGAGGCCCTGATTATGCCCGATCAAGCTGGCAAAGGGGCCATGGTGGTTAAAGGCATTGGTATCATTGCTGGTCTAGAGATAGCGGGCATGGTGTTCGAGACCCTCGATGCGAATGTAGAATGGCGACCGCTGCTTGACGATGGAGTACGCGTATCGCATGGCGACGTTATCGCACGTCTAGAGGGCCCGTTATCGCCGATCCTGCGAGGAGAGCGCGTGGCCTTGAACCTGCTCCAGCACCTTTCCGGCGTCGCGACCGCCACGGCAAAGCTTTGCGAGCAGGTAAGCGATCTGCCCGTGTACATCTTGGATACGCGTAAGACCCTCCCCGGCCTGAGAGCGCTGCAAAAGTACGCGGTGCGAATGGGCGGCGGCAAAAATCACCGCATGGACCTGTCCGATAGCTTCTTGATCAAGGACAACCACCTAGCCGCTCTTCGTGCTCGTGGTCTTACCATTACCGATGCCATCCGACTCGTAGAGGAGAAACGTCCGAACTTAGGGGTTAAGATAGAAGTCGAAGTCGAAAATTTGGCGGAAGTTGAGGAGGCTATAGAGGCAGGGGCCAATGTGCTACTCCTGGACAACATGTCGCCGGAGGAGATGCGGGAGGCCGTTAAGTTGGTGCAGGGCCAAGCTTGGGTAGAAGCCTCGGGTGGCATCACAGAGGAGAATGTGCGAGCGGTAGCGGCAAGCTATGTCGACTACATCTCTTCCGGGACGCTGACGCATTCGGTGAAGGGCCTGGATATAAGCCTGGAGTTAGAAGTCGGTTAGTCGGTGGCAACCCGACGAGCACTGTAGGAGCGGCTCATGAGCCGCCCTTCAGTACGCGAATGTTGTCATAGTTGTTGGCCCTTCGACAGGCTCGGTGTGAGTAGAACCGCTCGTGGTGAGCCTGTCGAACCATGAGCGGGCAACGGACAGTGACTCCGGCGCTTGTCTCGCTAAAACTTGGCTAATGCCGGTCGCCGCGCATCTGCTTCGCGAAGTCGTCCGCCCACACGGGGCGGGCCATGACGTATCAGTCGGCGACGGGGCAGAGCCAAGGAAAAGCGATAGTAGGCTCGCTACTAACTTCAGGGGCAACGTCGCTAACTTTAGTAAAAACATCGTTAGCCTAATCCTTACTGTCCAGTATTATAGTCACCGGACCTTCATTGACGATCTCCACCGACATCCGCGCGCCGAAGCGTCCGGTTTGGACCGGCACCCCTAACCCCGCCAGCGCGGAGGCGAAGGCCTCCACGAGCGGTTCGGCCTCTTCTGGCGGCGCGGCGGCGATGAAGTTGGGTCTCCGCCCCTTGCGGGCGTCGGCGAGGAGGGTGAACTGGCTCACCACTAGGGCTTCGTTCCTGACGTCGAGCAGTGAGAGATCGAAATTGCGTTGCTCATCGGCGAAGATACGCAGCTCAGCCGCCTTCGCTGCGAGTTTAGTAGCATCATCCAAAGAATCCTCCCTAGCGACGCCTAGCAGAATACAGAGGCCATTTCCGATCCCAGCAATCTCTTCATCTTCAATGCTGACGGTCGCCCGGGTTACGCGCTGTAGGACCGCTCGTACAGCGATTACGTCTCAGCTGCTTCCACAGGACTACTGCTCGAACCGCTGTCCGAACTTTCAGTTGGGCTGGTGGCCGTGGGTTCGCTGTTACCCCAACTCGAGCGTTTGTTGTCGGTGCTGTAGAAGCCCGGGCCCTTAAACATTATAAGGGGAGGTCGGAAGACGCGACGAGCGATCTGCCCGCAGCGCGGGCAGGCGTGCTCGGAGGGAGCGTCGAAACCTTCTTTTTTCTCGTAACGGTTGTTGCAGTTAGGGCATAGATACTCGTAGATGGGCAATGCGTCTTCCCCCTAAACGGATGTTCTGAATTTGCGATTCTATAATAGCTTTCCTATAGAGACAAGAGCAAGGTCGATTTTCCTTGACACCTTGCTAAAAGGCGTGCTATATCATATATAACTGAACTATTAAGTTTAGTGAAAGGAGACGCCCGTGATCGATGTTCAGGGCCTAGTTGATCCCAAAACCGGACTAGTTAGTCGGCGTGTTTATTCCGATAGGGCGCTATACGAACTGGAGCTAGAGAGAGTATTTGCCCGCACCTGGTGCTTCCTGGGTCACGAATCGCAGATCCCGAACCCCGGCGATTTTGTGTCCGCTTATATAGGTGAAGACCCTGTGTTGCTGGTGCGAGACTCTCGCGGCAAGATCAATGCCTTCCTCAACACTTGCCGTCACCGTGGCATGCGCGTCTGCCGGGCCGACGCCGGTAACGCGGCTGCCTTCACCTGTACATACCACGGCTGGACATACGGTAACGACGGCAAGCTGGTAGGCGTGCCGGGTTACAAAGAGTACTACTACGAAGAGCTAGACATGGAGCAATGGGGACTCGTCCCTGTTGCCCAGGTTGACTCGTATAAGGGACTTATCTTCGGTTGCTTCGATCCTGAGGCGCCTTCCCTTGACGAGTACCTCGGCGACTTCAAGTTCTACCTCGACATCCACTTCGATCGCCGTGACGGTGGCATCGAGCTCATCGGTGGTGTGCATAAGTGGATTATGACTTGCAACTGGAAATTTGCCTCGGACAACTTCACCGGCGATGGTTACCATCTTCAGGTGAGCCACATCTCGGCGATGAAGGTCGGCATGGGCGGCGGCGGCAACCAACTCGGCCGTCTTGCCGGCACCGAGCGGTACGGCGTCGAGACGGGCAACGGCCATGCATGTACCCTAAATTTCCAGCGCGACCGGTTGGGGGCAAATTCTGAGATACAGGACTACATCGAGTCCATCTATGACGAAAAGGTAGACCGTCTCGGCGATCTGCGCGCTAACCTTTCGACTGGCGCCGGCACCGTCTTCCCGAACTTCTCGCTGCTCGGCACGCCGACCATTCGGGTGTGGCAGCCGCGCGGCCCAGACAAGACCGAGGTCTGGGCGTGGTGCTTCGTCGACAAAGCTGCGCCGGCCGAGATCAAAGAGATGCAGCGGCTGAACTACCTCCGGACGTTCGGCATGAGCGGCACCTTTGAGCAAGACGATGGCGAGAACTGGAACATGTGCACCTGGTCTACGCAGGGCCATATTTCGGCGAAGCAGGTAATGCACTACGGCATGGGCACCGGCAAAGAGACCTACCGCGAGGATGTCCCCGGCTGGTTAGGCCCCAAGGTGAACGAAATCCAGCAGCGTGGCTTCTACCGTCGTTGGAGCGAACTCATCGTCGCAGATAGTTGGGCTGAAGTCCCTAACCACAATGGTAATGGCCACAACGGCAATGGCTACCACTAGAGCAAATTAGAGAAAATAAGGCCCCCTGGCTGCGTAGGGCAACGCCAGGGGGCCTTATTTTCTCTAGCTGCCTTAGGAATTCGCTTATGTACTAACAAGCGAGAAGTGAGAAACTATATGGGCGAGAAACTTCAGCAAAGCGATCGGTTTCCTTCGATCTCTTTACGCTTCGTCGATGGCGGGACGCTTAAGCTGCCGGACGAAATGGACGGCAGGTATCTCGTCCTTATATTCTATCGCGGTCACTGGTGACCGTACTGTGCGCGGCAGTTGGCCGCATTTGAAACGCAAAAAGCGGAGCTAGAAGGCCTCGGCGCTACGATCATAGCAGCAAGCGTCGATACCCTGGAGCAAGCTCAGGAAGTCGTTGGGCGCGGCCTAACTTACCGGGTGGCATACGGCCTGACCAAAGAAGACGGTGATACTATCGGAGCCTGGTGGGAGTCCCAGCGCGGCTATATCCAGCCTGCTGAGTTCATGATCGGCCGGGCGGTGTTGTCCTCGGCTCAATGTATGCTTCTGGGCCGGTAGGGCGCATGGGACCCGACGAGGTCGTGCGCGCCATTACCAACCGTGAGCGCAGGCGTATAGAGGCCGAAAGTGAGAACCACTGATAGGCGTATAGAGGCCGAAAGTGAGAACCACTGATATATGTTAGACTCACGGATGAAATATTCCAGTCGGAGGTAAGACAAATGGGATGGCTAGATGGTAAAACGGCACTAATTACGGGCGGTGGCTCCGGCATAGGTAGGGCCGTCGTCGAACGATTCGTCCAAGAAGGGGCGCAGGTAGGGGCGCTCGAACGCTTTCAGGAACGAGTCGATGAGGTCAACTCGGCTTTCGGCGACTCAGTTCACGCCGTTCAGGGCGACGTCACTCGCTATGAGGATAACGAGCGTGCAGTGGCCGAGACGGTGCGCGCTTTCGGGAAGCTGGATATCTTCATAGGCAACGCCGGTATCTTCGACGCGCAGGTCTTTCTAGCGGACATTGAGGCGGAGCGGCTTGGTTCTGCCTTCGACGAGATGTACAACATAAACGTGAAGGGGTATCTTTTTGGCGCGAAGACGGCCGTTCCGGAGCTCGAGAAGACCGGCGGCAACATGGTATTCACCGCCTCGCCAGCGGGCCTAAGCCCTGTTGGCGGCGGCATCCTTTACGTCACCTCTAAGCACGCAGTCGTCGGGCTCATCCACAGGCTTGCCTATGAGCTGGCCCCCGACATAAGGGTGAATGGAGTTGCGCCGGGCGGTGTTGCCACCGACCTGCGCGGTCCGGCCGCTCTCGGCATGGCCGATCAGTACGTATCGGGCGTAAGGCGGCGGGTCGAGGAGGCGAAAGCGCGAGGAGAAACGCTCCAGCTTGGCGTGCAGCCGGAAGACGTAGCCGGCGCTTACGTTTATCTGGCGTCAGAAGATAATTCTAGGGCTGTCACCGGCGTCATCATCCCCACGCCGGGCTCCATGGGCACTCGCGGGCAGTATGTGCAGCAGTCGCCCAGGCAGCAAGCGGCGCAAACTCAGCCGAGATAACCGGTCGAACATAGATAAATAAGGGCTTCTGTCCCGACTACAGCCGGACGGAAGCCCTTATTTATCTATCAGGAAAGTCTTTATATCTATGATATACTAAGCTCGCTAAACCATATAGAAGTTCTATGAACGGCAAAGACTTCATCTCCATCTCCGATTTAACGCCAGACCGGTTCGAAGAGCTTATCAGCGTCGCGTTAGCCCTCAAGAGCGGTCGAGAAGGCCCTGATTTTAAGGGCAAGACGTTGGCGTTGCTTTTCGAGAAGCCTTCGCTGCGAACGCGCGTCAGCTTTGAGGTGGCGATGCGGCAGCTAGGTGGCGAAAGTCTGTATCTTTCGCCGCAAGAGGTCGGCCTGGGCAGCCGGGAACCAGTAGCCGACGTCGCCCGGGTGCTCAGTCGCTACGTGGATGTGGTCGCGGCGCGAACGTTCAGCCACGCGGCTATCGTAGAGTTGGCGCAACACTCATCAGTTCCGGTCATAAACGCGCTCTCAGACACGGAGCACCCCTGCCAGGCTCTCGCCGATCTGCTGACGGTCCAGGAGAAGAAAGGGCGTCTGCGTGGCTTAACGCTGGCTTTTATTGGCGCTGGCAACAACGTTGCCGCCTCACTGGCCCTGGCGACCGCGATGAACGGCATGCGCTTTCGTATCGCTTCTCCCGGTGGTTATGAATTGCCCAAAGCGGTCCAAGAAAAGGCCCAGGACTTCGCTCGAGCGAGCGGCGGCGAAGTTTCGTTCTTGCGAGAGGCTTCGGAAGCCGTTCAGGGCGCGGACATCGTATATACGGACGTGTGGGCCAGCATGGGGCAGGAGGCGGAGGCAGAGCAGCGCCGCCGCGACTTCGAAGGCTATCAAGTGAGCGAAGAGCTTCTACAGGCGGCAGCGCCGGACGCCATCGTTATGCACGATCTGCCGGCCCACCGCGGCGAAGAGATCACGGATGAAGCGATCGAAGGGCCTCGCTCGGTAGTATTCGACCAGGCGGAGAACCGACTACACGCCCAGAAGGCGGTATTGAGTCTGCTATTGGCCAAATAGATTGACGCATCGATCATGTTCGGATTTTTCGACAGTATCAGGAACGCAGTAGACGAGTTTGAACCGTCTAGCATCGTCGACATACTCATTATCGCGGCGATTATCTATGTCGCTCTCCTTCTGTTGCGCCGGACAACGGCGATGGCCGTCCTACGCGGGGCGATCATCATGGTGGCGATCGTCCTTTTGCTAACGCGCGTCCTCGATTTAACGCTGCTGGACTGGCTGCTGCGAAACGGCTGGCCCGCCCTGCTGGTCGGTGTGCCGGTGATCTTCCAGTCGGAGATACGGCGGGCTTTGGAGCGCGTGGGGCGAGCCGGCAACTGGACCGTGTTGGGAAACGCCGACTATGAGGCGTTGATCGATATCGTGGTCGAAGCCTGCGACAATCTAGCACAAGAGCGCCATGGCGGCCTTATCGTGCTCGAACGGGACACCGGTCTTGAGGACTACATCGATACCGGTAAGCGCCTTGATGCCAGCCTGTCTGCGGAACTCGTTGAAAGCATCTTCTTCCCGAATTCGCCGCTACACGATGGCGCGCTCATCGTGCGCGGCGATCGGGTAGCGGCGGCTGGTTGCACGCTGCCGTTATCCAGCACAGGCAACGGCGCAGTCCATTTCGGCACGAGGCATCGTGCTGCTCTGGGCATCACGGAAGTGACCGATTCGCTTGCAATCGTCGTCTCCGAAGAGACGGGCCAGGTATCCGTCGCCTCTAGCGGCCGGATGATCTCGAGGCTGGATGCCGGCCGCTTGCGCGCCTTGCTCCTCAGTCTATACGTCGCCTCCGGCCGGCTTGAGCGAAGGGCCCTCAGACGCCGTCGCGTTCAAGTTTAGCTATGTTCAATAATATGCGTCAGGTCATTGCACTGGCTTGGGATTCGTTCGATGCGGCCGTGCAATCGGTGAAGAGCAATCTCGGCATGGCCTTCTTTTCGCTGGTTTTGGCCTTTGGTCTGTGGCTAATCGTCGTCGAAGGGGACAATACCACAAGGACAGGGTTCTTCCCAGCCTCTATACCGGTCGAACCGGCGAGTGTACCGGCCGGCCTCGCCCTGGCAGCGCCTATCGAGCCGGTAACCATCCGTATTACCGCTCCGGAAGACATTTGGTCGCAGCTATCCATCGAAGATTTCCGCGCAGTCGCCGACCTTAGCAATGCTGAGACGGGCGAAAATCGAGCGCCCGTGATCGTGCAGGCGTTCAGGGACGAAGTGAACGTCGATAGCACAGCGCCGAATCAAGTGCTGGTACAATTAGGGGCGTCGGTGGCGATCCCAGTGCCGGTTGCTGTGAATCTCGTGGGCTCACCGGCGTTAGGGTACGAAGTAGAAGCTCCCCTGGTTAATCCGACACAAGTGACAGTAACGGGGGCAGAAGACCTGGTAAACCAAGTGGAGGTCGCCGCAGCGGATGTCAACATCTTCGGCATAACGGAAAACGTTACGCGTTCGTTGAAGCTCACGCCTCGTGACAGCCGGGGACTGATCATCGAAGGCGTGAGTCTGGAGCCGGACACCGCTGAGGTGGGGGTGTCTGTTGAACTGAGGGTAGTGACCAGTTCGTACCCGATAACCCCTACTCTTACCGGCCGGCCAGCGCCTGGTTACAATGTAACGAATATTACCATCGAGCCGCCAACGGCTACTTTGGTCGGTTCGCAGGACCTGTTGGAGGACATCATTTCTGTATCGACAGTGAATTTAGATATAACTGACGCAACTGATGATATTGTGCAGCAAAGCGCTCTCGTAGTACCGCCGAACTTGAATGTCGTAGGTTCGAATGTTGTCTCGGTGTGGGTCAGCATAGAAGCAGGCTCCGGTGAGGCGACGTTCGGCGTGTCACCACAATGGCAGAACATTGGAGCAGGGCTAAGCGTCCGTTCTAACGTCTCGCAAGTGCAGGCGAAGCTCGCTGGCTCACTTCCACTACTCCAGCCGGTGACACCCGATCAAATTTCGGTTACGGTAGACGTGGCGGGCCTTGGAGAAGGTTCATACGCTCTAAAGCCGCGGGTCCAAGTACCTGAGGGGCTCTCGGTAATCAGTACTGTCCCCGATACTTTGCAATTCGAGATAGTTCCTCAATGATGCGAAATAGTACTATTAACGATTCAAAGCCGGAAAATCCGAATGCGATGCCAGTCGTGGCGATCGTCGGGCGACCCAACGTTGGCAAATCAGCGCTATTCAATAGATTGGTAGGTAGTCGCCAGGCCCTAGTAGAGGATGTTCCGGGCACCACACGCGACAGGCTTTACGCTGACGTCCAGTGGAGGGACCGCCATTTCATGCTGGTCGATACCGGTGGCCTCGATCCTCATGAGGGAGAAGGGTACGCGCCGCAAATACGAAGTCAGGCGGAGCAGGCGATGGCTGAGGCCGATGTGCTGCTGTTTGTGGTCGACGTTTTGGATGGCCCAACCTCTCTCGACAGAGATCTCGCGAACCTGCTGAGAGGCGCGGAGCAACCGGTAGTATTGTTAGCCAATAAGGCGGACAACGAGAACCGCGAACAGGCCGCCGTCCAGTTCTACGAATTAGGCCTTGGCGAGTCGGTAGCCATCAGCGCCTACCATGACATCGGCATTCGGGAGATGATGCAGCGAGTCGTCGACTTCCTTCCCGAATCGCCGTCAGCCGATGAAGCAGAAGCGGCATTGCCGATCGCTATTGTAGGCCGTCCCAACGTCGGCAAGTCGATGCTGCTGAACGCGATCCTGGGCGAAGAACGGGTCATCGTAAGCGAGCAAGCCGGCACGACTCGTGATGCTATCGACGTGCCGTTTGCTTTTGGCGATCACCGCCTGGTCATAATCGATACCGCTGGCATACGTCGTCGCGGCCGTATCGAGGTAGGGATCGAGAAGCACAGCGTCCTGCGAGCGCAAAGGGCTATCCAGCGCTCCGAAGTAGCCATTCTGGTTATAGATGCGAACGATGGCGTGACGGCTCAGGATACCCACGTCGCTGGTTTCGTTCTAGAAGAGCATAGGGGCATGGTGGTCGTGGTTAACAAATGGGACTTGATACCTCAGGACCGTGCCACCCGTAGCGAATACGCTAAAATAGTGGCGTTTAAAATGCGTTTCGCCTCCTGGGCGCCCATCTGCTTCGTTTCGGCGAAAGAAAGCCAAGGCATTCAAGCGCTCCTCGACAAAGTAGTGGAGGTCAGCCAGGAGCGTCGCCGGCGCATCTCCACCGGCCAGCTCAACGCCGTAATACGCCGCGCAGTAGCCGAACGTCCTCCGGCAGCACGCCACGGGCAGCGTGTGAAAATACTTTATGTGACGCAGGCCGCAGTAAACCCGCCTACGTTCGTGTTCTTTGCTAACGACGCTTCTTTAGTGCACTTTTCATATCGACGTTACCTTGAGAACATATTGCGAGAGTCTTTCGGATTCCAAGGCACCGCGCTAAAATTGACTTTCAGGAGTCGCAGCGAACGATAATGGTCTGGCAATATCCGTTAGTGATCGGTCTGAGCTACCTGCTTGGCGCTGTGCCATCCGGCTTATTGGTGGGTAAGTTATTGCGCGGCATCGATATCCGCGCCTACGGAAGCGGCAAGACCGGGTTTACAAACAGCATAAGAAGCCTGGGTTTCGCCCCTTCGCTGCTGGTGCTTTTCGCCGATAGTATGAAGGGCTTCGTCCCCATGATATTGACCTGGGCGATCTTCGATTCGCCTGACTTGCAGGTTGTCGCCGGCTTGTCCGCACTCATCGGCCACATATGGCCTGCCTTCGCCGAATTTCGAGGCGGCCGGGGCGTAGCAACCACTTACGGCGCATTCTTAGGGATGAATGCGCCGCTTACTTTAATCTTAGTCGCCTTTGCTTTCGGGATCATCTATCTCTTTCGCTATATGTCGCTCATGTCGGTTGTGACGATCCCCATTGGTGCGTTAGCTTTCTTAGTTTTGGCCATGTCGGGGCTTGTTCCCTACACCTACGTGGCATTTGGCGCCTTCGCTTCGGCCATCGTAATCTTCCAACACCGGGACAACATCCGGCGTCTGCTCGACGGCACTGAACCCAAAATCGGTCAAGGAAGCCGCCGCCAACTGGCGGACAGCTGAGGATACCGTTGGCCAGCGACGGCATAAATAAAGTAGCCGTGGTGGGGGCCACCAGTTGGGGCACGACGCTGGCGGTACTCATGGCCAGGAAGGGCCTCGAAGTTGTTCTGTTGGCGCGGACCGAGCAAGAAGCCGCCGACTTAGCAGCGAAACATGAAAACGAGCGACGCCTGCCCGGGATTAAGTTACCGTCCGATCTTCGGGTAACTGAGGACAAGCAAGCTCTTTCCGCTGTAGGCCTGATAGTGATGGCGGTGCCTTCACAGACCATGCGTGAGAACGTTCAGAATATCAAGGGAGCGCTTTCTCCGGCTGCCTTGATATTGAGCGTTGCCAAAGGCGTGGAGGTTGAAACGGGCAAGCGAATGACCGAAGTTCTGGCCGAAGAATTACCAGACATCGCCCCAGGGAATATCGGCGCGCTCTCCGGTCCAAACCTCTCGCAAGAGGTCGTTGCCGGCTTGCCCGCCGCCTCAGTTCTTGCGGCCAGCGATCTAGCCTCCGCCGAACTTATGCGGGACGCGGTGCAGACGGGGACGTTTCGCGTTTATAGCCAAACCGATGTTATCGGTGTGGAGCTTGGCGGCGCGCTGAAGAACGTGATCGCCTTGGGTGCAGGTATGGCGGACGGCCTTGGCCTTGGTACGAACGCCAAGGCCGCTTTTGTGACACGAGGCCTGATGGAGATGACCCGACTCGGAACAGCCTTAGGCGCCCAGGCAGTGACCTTCTTCGGACTTACCGGTCTGGGCGACGTTATGGCCACTTGTTTCAGTTCGCTTAGCCGTAACCGGTTTGTAGGTCAGGAGTTAGCGAAAGGCCGTCCTTTAGAAGAAGTCCTCAAATCGATGAACCAAGTTGCCGAGGGCGTACCTACTACAGCTGCCGTTCACAAACTAGCGCGGCGCTTAGACGTGGAAATGCCCATCGCCGAGCAGGCGTATCGCATCTTGTTCGAGGGCCTCAACCCTCGTCAAGCTGCGATCGAACTGATGCAGCGTGAGCCCAAGTACGAAGTAGTAGGGTTCGATGCATTACGCGACGCTTAGCGTCACGGCATCGCGCAACCTGTAACGATGAGCACACGGCGACTGGCGCGAAATGCGCTGCAGGCGCTTACAACTTCCCCAATAATCCTAGATTTCGCTGTATTTTTAGCGCTGATTCTTCTTACTATCGCTTTCTATTACCGCGTTCTCTTTGGCGATGAGGTGCTTGCAAATTTAAACCTCGTCCTTCACGTCTACCCTTACAGCGAGTACATCGGCGACCGTTTGGCGCAAGGCGACATGCCGCTCTGGAACCCCTTTTCTTTCGGGGGAGTGCCGTTGCTAGCAGAGCCCACGACGGGGGCCTTCTATCCGATTAACTGGCTAGCGGCGCCGTTCGATGGGCCAACCTCGCTGGCTCAGGGGGCTTTTGCGCATAGCCTAATAGCGAGCGTAGGCATGTACGCTTTTGCTAGGCGATCCCTTGAAGTAAGCAGGCCGGCCGCCCTAATTGCGGGCGTCGTCTACGCGTTCGGTGGCTTCTTGCCATCACATCTCGGCGAGCCGGAAGTGACGGCAGCAGCCGCCTGGGTGCCTGTTCTTTTCTTTGCCGCCGATGGCGTACTGCGTTCTCAGGGGCTGCCGTCCTGGCCCTCGGTGCGATCGCTTTTGGGTTGCAAGCGGCTTCTGGCAGTCTTTATGTTGGCTACATCTCGCTGATAGCCCTGGGCTTGTTCGGTCTGTTCCGAGCCATCCTCAGAATTGCCAGAGCCACCCGCGTCGCTTTCTCGCGAAGGCGAGAGGGACTGTGGGCCATCTTCCGCGATTGGCGTTGGGAAAGCCGCGCACCGTTCTTTATATTCCTAACTCTACCGCTTATTGCGTTTGGGTTGGTCGCCGTCCAACTCCTGCCAACAATAGAACTATGGCAACATTCAGCGCGTGGAGGCCTTTCGTTCGAAACAGCGATGCAGACCTCACTTCCACCGCGGTCGCTACTCGAAGCTCTTCTGCCCGGATTTCGCGATCACCCTTCTGGATTCGCAATAGCTTTCATCGGCATATTGCCGATAGGGCTGGCTATGCTGGCTGTCGTTCGCTGCACAGACCGGATGTGGACTTGGCTTTTTCTCGCGTACGCAGCATTGGCGCTGTTAATGGCCTTGGGAAGCTACAATCCTACGATGCTCTGGCTCTTCGACCACGCGCCTCTACTCGACCGCTTCAGCCAGCCGACGACCTGGCTTTTTCTGTTCGCGTTCGCAGGCGCTGGCTTGGCCGGCTTGGGCGCCGAGATCGTCGTTCGCGGGGCCTGTGGCACGTACTCGCTGGTGTACCGGTCCGGCAATTAGGCCCTTATGCTGCGCTCATCCTCTTAGTTATAAGTATCATCGTCGCCATCACCGTCCTTCAGGAGCGACTCGATTTTCCTGAAGCCGATGTTGGGCGGCTCTGGATCGCTTTCGCGGTCATTGCACTGGAGATCATCATCGTCTCACCGCTGCTGCGTCTTGGCCCTTGGGCGGGGCTTTTTACGCTGGTCATCGTTATAGTGGAGCTTTTCCTAGCGGGCGCAGATCTGCCTATCTTTTCGACGCTGGATAAAGATGTGCTGGCTTCCAATTCGGCTGCTTTCAGCGTTATCCAGAATGCAGAACCTGCGCGCTTTTTAAGTCTCCCCGAAACCGATCGGGGCGAGAATGACGACATACCCCCTTCATTTGCAGCGATAAACGAGGAAGACGCCCGGCGATATGCTGACACGATAAAGTCGGACCTAAATCTGGCTTATCCATAGCGAGCTTTTCCGGCTTCTCATATGGCTTACTCCCATTGGAGGATTACCGTAACTTTCTTAGATGGATTAACCCTGACGCTGCGGATGGCGAACGGTCAGCTCAAGTCAGAGCCTACAACTTACACAACTGGGTTTATTGCCGATGTTAAACATCGAATACATCGTCAGCGACCGAAGCAATGAGGTTATCGCCCAGGGCGCTTACTTCGATCTCGTGACCGAGGTTGAGATACGCGCCGACGAGCCTCTTCTGCTCGATAATCTACCTAAGATGCAAGCCGACGGATTAGCGATAGTGTCGTATTTAGGCCCGGAGGTGGCATCCTTGCCGAATGGCAGCTGGTAGGCAGCGTGAGCCTAATCGAGGCGAACGGCGAGAACGAAGTGTTTCTCATGCGCGCCGGGATTGATACGGCTGTAGGCGAGTATTCCGTTGGAAGTGGAGTGATAGGACATTCGCTAAGCTCGGTTTTGACCGAAGATCCCCGCCGTGAAGGCAACCTGCTTTATGTTACGGTGATACCCATTAGCGCTGCTAGCGAAGTGCGCTCCATCGAATTACAGAGCTTCCTAAACGACGGTGTACTACGACTGAACGCTATGAGTCTGTTGGACCGCTCGGAAGGGATGAGTCGGCCCATTATGCTCGATCCCGACTTGGTTCGGGAAGAGCTGAACGCTATTAAGATTTACCGGTTTATGGATGCACTGCCGCGCGCCTCCCTCATTCATGGCTATGAGGTGGTAGCGAATGAAGAAGCTCTCGCATCCCAACTGCGGTCACGTTTCGACGAAAACATTTTCCTAATGGAAGCTCCCGATCTTACCACTGAGCAGCGTAGTGAACTCATTAGCTCCCCTAGGCGTACGTTTGCCGATACAGCACAGATCATCAGGCATGAGCCTGAACATGTCGCGATAGACACAGTTTCAGCAACCGGTGGCTTTTTGCTTTTGACCGATGCTTACTATCCCGGCTGGGAGGTCAGAGTCGACGGCCGCAAAAAAGATATTCTACAGGCGAACGGTATGTTCCGCGCAGTCTATGTCCCTGCCGGCGAACATTCGGTTAGATTCGACTACAGGCCCCAATCGTATCTTTGGGGCGTCCGTATTTCGGTGATAACCCTGGCTATCCTTATAGCTTTATTGCCGTTGCCGTCAGTCTGGAAACGGCGCCGTCATTTGACAAATCTTTTAAGCCGTACGTAGACTCGGACTAGGAGGATCGAGATGCGCGATATCATGGAAGCAGCGCTCAGAGGGCATAACGCCGACTACATTGAGATACGCGTCGATGATACCGATGCCACGCGGATCATTTACCGCGGCCGAGAACTTGAGGACATTGGCCGGAACCGTAGCTTCGGCGGCTGCGTCCGCGCGCTGGTCAGCGGCGGCTGGGGTTTCGTCAGCTTCAACGACCTCGATGGCCTGCGCGACAAAGTGACTCTCGCCGTCAGCCAGGCGCGGCTCGTTGGCCATGAGAAGAGCCAGCTTGCCGAAGTGCCACCAGTGGTGGATATCGTTGCTCCAGGCATCGTCAACGACCCGCGCAATGTGCCGCTCGCCGCAAAGAAGCGTCTGATGGACGAATACAACGATATCATCTGTTCGACACCTAAAATCCAAACGTCGAACGTTGTCTATGGCGAATCCGATAAGAGGGTGATCTTCGCTAACTCGCGCGGCAGTTACATCAAGCAGGAGCGTATCGATGTAATCTGCCGCCTGAGTGCAACCGCCAGGGTGGACGGCGACGTTCAGCAGGCCAGCTTCAGCCTCGGCGCGCTCAATGACTTCTCGTTCGTCGAAAGCCTGCACGACCAGGCCCGGGAAGCCGCCGAGAAAGCTGTGGCGATGGTTTCGGCCCCTACCGCGAAGGGTGGCGCTTATACCGTCATCCTCGACCCGATCCTCGCCGGTGTCTTCACGCATGAGGCGTTCGGCCACTTGTCGGAGTCTGACTTCGTGTACGAGAACCCGCAAATGCAGGAGCTTATGGTGCTCGGCAAGCAGTTCGGCGGGTCACACCTGAACATCGTGGACGGCGCGTCCGTGCCGGGCCTGCGCGGCAGCTACCGCTACGACGATGAAGGAACGCCCGCCCAAAAGACGTACCTGATCCAGGAAGGCGTGCTGGTCGGCCGCCTGCACTCTCAAGAGACGGCCGGAAAGATGGGTGAACGCCCGACAGGCAACGCACGCGCGATCGACTATCGCTTCCCGCCGATCGTGCGCATGACCAACACTTACATCGAGCCGGGCGAGGCGACCCTTGAGGACTTACTGGAAGGCGTGGACGAGGGTATCTACGTCAAGAACTGGTACGGTGGCACAACCAGTATGGAGATGTTCACGTTCTCTGCTGGCGAGGCGTACATGATCCGAAACGGCCGCGTAGAAGGACTGCTACGGCCGGTGGTCCTGACTGGCAATCTCTTCACGACGCTTGCCAACCTCGACGCTATCGGCAATGACATCGAATTCAATCAGGGCGGCGGCTGTGGCAAAGCCGGTCAGATGCCTCTGCCCGTCTCCAACGGCAGCCCGCACATCCGCATACGGGAGTGTGTGGTGGGAGGCCGCTGAAGATTGGGATCGTTCCAACGTTGAACACATCGCCCGGCATGGAGTCGAGCAAAGAGAAGTCGAAGAAGTCTTCGAAAGTAGGCCATCGATCCGGAGAATTGGCGGAGACGTTACGCTGCATGGGGCCAGACCGCTAATGGACGGCGTCTTACTGTGATTTTTGAAGAAAGCTTTGGGAGGACTGTACGGGTAGTCACAGCGAGAGATGTGAACGAAGCAGAGAGGCGTCGCCACCGACGCGAAAGAAGACGATAATGTCGAAGAAGAAACTAAAGCCAATAAAATCCCTGGATGAGATACCCGAAAACATGACTGAGGAGGAAGCTGCTGAGTACTTTGGAAGCCACAGTCTAGCAGATATTTGGGATCAACTTGAACCTGTGGAAGAAGAATTTCCAATCGCTCCGCTGGCGCCTACGAAGCGCATCTCCTTGCGTCTGCGAGAAGATCTGGTTGAACGGCCACGAAATTACTCCGAGGCGAAAGGCATACCCATGCGGACGATCGTCTGGCTCTGGCTGAAGGAAAAATTGGACGAGGAAGAAGAACGAAAAGCTAAGGCAAAGCGTCCTTAAAGTCTTCGAACGTTAAGGGCTCTGAGTTAGTTAGATAGAGCATATGCAAAAAATCGCAGTCATCGGCAACGCGGGCTCCGGCAAGTCGACGTTCGCTCGGGATCTAGGCCAAATCCTTGGGATAGAGGTCATCCACCTCGACGCGCTGTTCTGGAACGCCGGCTGGATTGAGACGCCAAAAGACATCTTCCGCTCCCGCGTTGAGCAAGCGGTCCGGGGCGACGCGTGGGTCAGCGACGGCAACTACACCAGCACTTTCGACATACGTCTGCTCGCCGCCGATACGATCGTTTTCCTCGACCTTCCGCTTCAGATCAGCCTCTGGCGTGTGGTCAATCGCTGGATATGCTATAGCGGTCGGACGAGGGCCGACATGGCGCCCGGCTGCCCGGAGCGCTTCGCTCTCGCGTTTCTTAGGTGGATTTGGGACTACCCCAAGCGTACCCGTCCAACCGTGCTACGCTTGTTAGAAGAACAGGCCGCGCTAGGCAAGCAGGTGTTCGTGCTACGCAAGCCGGCGGAGATAGAAGGGCTTTTGATAAACTTACGAAGTAGTTTAGTCATGACGGCTAAGAGAGAGGTGCCAGGATGACGACGAAAGAGCAGATCATGAGGTCTCTAGATAATCTTCCAGAGGATGCCACGATTGAAGATTTTATGGAGCGCTTGTATTTCCTACTTAAGGTTGAGCGAGGGCTTGCTGACGTAGAGGCTGGTCGAACTATTTCACATGAAGAGTTAGTTAAGCGTATGAAGGAATGGGCGAAGTAGTCTGGGGTGGTCAGTCTCAGCACGATCTGGATGCCACTACTTTATTGCTAGCGATGCTCCGAGAGCCGCTGCCGCATTCCTCATAGAGATCAGGCACTCTGTTGAGCGGCTTAAAGACTTCCCCAGGATAGGTCGCGTCGTGCCTGAGTTTGGGCGTGACGAAATGAGGGAGATCTAGTTCACGGGTACAGGATGGTTTGTGTCCTCAGTGACAATGACGTCGCAATTGTGACCGTTCACCACAGTGCTCGCCTCCTTCGGATCGAAGATATAGAAACGGAAACGCCATGACCCCAGAAGAACTGCTTGAACTAGCACGACGGCGCTGCGAAGCAGCCGAAGTCTTCGTCGTGGAGAGCGATGAGACGCCGGTGCTGTTCGAGGCGAACCGGCTTAAAGCCCTTAACACGCGGCAGACCACCGGCATCGCGCTGCGCGTCATTAAAGACGGCCGTATCGGCTTTGCCTCGACGACCGCGATGAATGAAGCCGCCGA
The DNA here is from genome assembly GCA_009377715.1 of Dehalococcoidia bacterium. Lineage (GTDB taxonomy): Bacteria > Chloroflexota > Dehalococcoidia > SM23-28-2 > WHTN01 > WHTN01. The sequence continues at coordinate 18,964 of WHTN01000016.1, forward strand.
GCTTCTGAACATGGCGCTAGATGTCGCGCCCTTCGGGGCGGAGGCGCGTTTCGAGATGCCGACGCAGAACGGCCTGACGTCGGTAGATCTATATGACCCGGCGACCGAAGCGTTGCCTACAGAAGATATGATCGAACTCGGGCAGTCGATGATCGATGCCGTGCGCCACCATACGCCGGAGTTGCAGTGCGAAGGCTCGGTGCGGAAAGCAACGCAAACGGTCCGCGTCCTCAACTCCAGCGGTAACGATGCTTCTTACAGCCGCACGACCTTCTCGCTGAGCCTGGAGGGTACGCTCGTGCGCGGCACCGATATGCTGTTCGTCGGCGATAGCGATGCCTCTTGCCAGCCGATAACGGACGCCAGTCGCATAGTCGAGACTACCGTTCGTCAGCTAGAACTGGCGAAGGATTTTGCCCAACCTACGTCCGGCCAATTGCCGGTGATCTTCTCGCCGCGCGGTGCGGCCGGCGCGATAGTCGGGCCGCTGACGATCGCTTTTTCCGGTCGAACGGTTTGGCAGGGCGCTTCGCCCGTCGGCAATCGCCTCGGTCAAGAAACGTATGACCGCCGGTTCTCCTTCTGGGACGATCCGACAGTGCCCTGGCGACTCGGCAGCCGCCCTATCGATGGAGAAGGTGTGCCTAGTCGCTGCCTACCGCTTGTCGAGAACGGCGTGGTCGCTAATTTCCTGTACGACCTTCAGACCGCAGGCCTCGCAGCTGCTAAGAGCACTGGCAGCGGTGGGCGAGCCCTCGCCTCGCCACCGACCATATCCTCGAGTTGTCTTGTTTTCAGCGGGGGAGACGCTTCGCTTGACGATATGGTCGCAGAGGTTAAAAATGGTTTATTGGTAGAACAATTAATGGGAGCGGGGCAGGGGAACGTTTTGGGTGGTGATTTCGCTGGCAACGTGTTGCTCGGCTATCGCATTGAGAACGGCAAGGTCACAGGCCGGGTAAAAGATACGATGGTAGCGGGCAACGTACACGAGGCGTTGAAAGAGGTAGCTGCGTTTGGCAACGAACTGCGCTGGGTAGGCGGCTCGCTGCACGTGCCGCCGATCTACTTCGCCCGCCTCAGCGTATCGAGTAAAGGTTAGCATGGAGAACGAATTTCAATATCTGGACGTCTTGCTGGACCAGCTAACGGATCCGGATGCCACAATCAAGATTAATGACCTTACCTCACTCTCAGACCTAGATGACGATCGCCTAGCCGATCTTCGAGCGAAGTGGGGCGAGATAGAGCCGTCTCGCCGCACGTGGCTAACGCAGCAGCTCGTAGAACTGTCCGAGGACGATGCGACCCTCGATTTCAACGCCCTGTTTCTTTTCGCGCTCGGCGACGAAAGCTCTGAGGCGCGTATCGCGGCTGTTCAGGGGTTGTGGGAATATACGGGGCGCGACCTCGAACAGCATTTAAAGAACATCCTTGTTTCCGATCCCGAATACCTCGTGCGCGGCCATGCTTCAGCGGCGCTGGGCCGCTATGTGTTGCAAAACGAGTTCAATAACGCCTCTGGAGAGGAACAAGATGACCTGTTGCGCACTTTGCGCGATACCGTAAATGATGAAGAAGAAGTCATAACTGTGCGGGCTGCTGCTCTGGAGACTATCGGCTACTCCAGCAAGGACTGGGTAAAAGACGAGATCCGCAAAGCGTACGAGGACGAAGATGACTCCCTACGTTTGAGCGCCGTGCATGCGATGGGCAATAGTTGCGATAGCGGCTGGCTGCCTATCGTTTATAGAGAATTAGCTAGCAGCGAAGCTGAAATGCGCTTCGAGGCGGTGAGCGCCAGCGGCGCTATCGGCGAAGATGAGACGGTGCCTCATCTTAAGCCGCTCCTGGACGACGAAGACAGTGAAGTCCGGGCTGCGACGATATCTGCACTGGGCGAGATCGGCGGCAGCGAAGCGAAAGCTTTGTTGCTGCAAAGGTTACATAACGCAGATGAACCGCTTAAGGAGTTAATAGAGGAAGCATTGGGGGAGACCGATTTCACCAACGATCCCCTGGCGTTTCGCTTTCGCTTATGACGCCGCCATCACCACAACAGGGGGGAGGGCAGAAGTGGCCGATCGAACGGCTGGTTTCTGCGGGCGGCGTCGTTTATCGGGTTGGCGATCCTGGCGTAGAAGTCGTCTTATGCGGACGCAAAAACGATGGCGTTTGGGGTTTGCCCAAGGGAACGCCTCAGACCGGAGAAAGCCTGGAAGAGACGGCCTTGCGTGAAGTACGCGAGGAGACGGGACTGCAGGTGTCGATACAGGACAAGATCGGCACTATTGAATACTGGTTTTCCAGCCCGCGCGAAGGCATGCGTTATCATAAGACTGTGCATCATTATCTTATGATCCCGATCGGTGGTAGCACAGACGATCACGACATGGAATACGATTTGGTGGAATGGTTCTCGATCGAAGAGGCTTACAGGCTCCTTAGCTACGAGAACGAAGTTAATATGATCCGCAAGGCGGAAAAGCTGCTGGGCCAGAAGTTAGCCGGTCCGGAGCGGTCCGAATGACCGAAACCGCCAGCGATGTCATCGCTCGCGGCACGAAGGTTCTGCTGCGCCGAAAGCGCCTAGCGGATGCTTCAGCCGACTACGAGTGGCGCTGCGATCCAGAGCTGGCCAGTTTCGATGCTGCTCCGCCTTTGCGCATCTCGTACCAGGACTTCCTCGCTAGCTACCTGCGTGACCTGAAATACGAAAGCCGCTACCGTTCCACTTACGCGATCGAGGACGAGAACGGCCGGCACATCGGCAACGTGATGTACTACAACGCCGATATCGATCGTGGCGAGGCCGAGTTGGGTATATCTATAGGTGATAAGAGCCGCTGGAGCTACGGTTATGGCAGCGATGCCGTATCGTCGTTCGTAGCTTATCTCTTTCGCGAGCGGGGCTTTCGTCGTATCTATCTGCATACGTTGGAGTGGAACGAACGCGCCCAGCGCTCCTTCGCGAAAGCCGGTTTCGTGTCCTCGGGCACCGTCTGGCGTAGCGGACACAAGTTCGTCATGATGGAACTGCTCAGGGACTGGCTGTCTGAGGAAGCTTCTGGCTCATACGATGACCCTAACACTCAGACCGATTAATTGCACCAGCCGTCCAGAAGAAACTACCCCGAAATACCTTGCGCTTCCTTGACCTTTGTGATATTTAGCATCTAATTCGTTATGCGATATCGCAAGGAGCAGAAGAAATGGTCGTAACCAGGGACGCGTTCCGTCAAGCGATGGGCCTCTTCGCAACTGGAGTGACGGTGGTCACCTCTCACATAGAGGGCCAACTCTTCGCCATGACTGCGAATGCAATCACTTCAGTCTCCCTGGACCCCGTATTGGTGCTCGTCTGCGTGGATAAAACGGCCTTCACCCACGAAGCGATCGAAAAGACCGGTGTTTTCGCTGTTAGCATCCTTGACCAGTCGCAAGAGCATCTGTCCCGACGTTTCGCCACAAAACCGCAGCCAGGCGAAAACATCCTGGAAGGCGTAGACTACCACTTGAGCACTCTCGGTTGTCCGCTGATCGATGGCTCTTTGGCCTATCTGGACTGCCGGGTTTACGCCGCGTATCCAGGTGGCGATCATACGATCTTCCTTGGCGAAGTCCAGGAAGCCAGCGTCGCCACCGAAGGGCCGCCGCTTATTTTCTATCGTAGCCGCTATGCCGCCTTAGACGTTTTAATTTAGATAGCTTCTCATTAACCGAAAAGAATGCTAAAATATTTATACGCCTAAGCAGCTTAGCAATGGAGTATAGAATGGTCACGAGCCCGTTCGATAGCTATTTAGATTTAGTGGAGGCTGCCAGGGTACTCGGCATACATCCTCAAAGCCTTCGGCGTCTAATAAAGCAGAAGAAGGTCCCGGCGGTTATTTTCGCCGGCAAATATCTGATCGAGCGGGATAAGCTCGAAATGTTCAAATCTAACTACGACCCGCGGCCCGGACGGAAGCCTATCCGCCGGCTGCTTTAAGCTTGCCGCTGGCCCTAACTTGTCGGGGGCTGAATATCGATGGCGCTGCCGACGTCCGTTACATCGATGTTCAGCAGCACTTCGAACGGAGAGCCGTCCCCCTCGGAGCCTGCAAACTGAGTGCGAAGCCGTACGGGCCAACCTTCGCTCTCATGAATCCAGATTTCCACAGTGGCTGAAGTTATCTCTCCGCCATCTCCCAATCCTCCTAGGGATGGCGCTATGCCCTCAACAGTGGACTCAGGCAACTGACATTGCTTTGCTGATACTCCATTTATAGTTTCCCGGCGACTTTCGTTGCACGATTGGCCTTCCAGTACCGAGCCGGCAACATCCCAGAAGACCGGAAAAATCACGATTTCAGACGCAGGCTGCTCCGCTGGAGCGGGGCCAAGTACTATCCCCCCCACCTTCTGCCATTGCTCGCTGCCGATTACCACTTGATCGATAACGCTTTCGTTATTGATCCTAATGTGGAGTTCTGCTTTGTCGGGACCTACATATGCACCTGAGTACTCTTGGCTCAGGGTATCGGAGCCAGCAGGAATAGGGAATTGTTCGGTTAAGCTCTCTAATCCTTTAGTTTCTAGATTTATTACGTACTTATAAGAACTGATGCCAGTAAGATCCTTAAAGTCGCCACTACCCGCTGCAGGCGAAGAAGTTGCTCCAGGCGAACCGGCTGGCTGAGGAGTGCCGGTCGCTGAAGGTGAACCTGTACCCGAGGTAGCGGCGGGCGAACCCGTACTTGCCGGCGAGCTTGTGGCGGAGCCTTCATCGTCGCCACCACCGCCACAAGCACTTATGGCTAAGATTGCGAGAACGCTCGCAGCAGCCAGCATAATAAACTTCTTCACAACATTCTCTCCTTCATCGCAAAGCTCCCGTACCCAAATATATAACGAATCAGCCATACTCGCATTAGAGGATGTTAAGGAAGCTATTGGGGCGCTTGGATCTGGACTTGAGTGTTATTAGCGTCAGTAATATTCATTTCATACTTTACGCTGATCTCTTTGTCTTTGTCATCGAGTCCCTTTAAAGCGATGACAACACGAACAGGATATCTCTCGCCCTCATGCAACCAAGCATCGAAGTCGATCTGTTGTACTCTACCCTTGTCAATGTTCACATCGAACAAGGCAGCCATCTGCTGGATTGAGCCATCGGTGAGTTGACAGTGTTGCGTGTTTATGTTGTTTACAACCTCTTTCTCTCCAACGCAACTCAAAGGTATCGACATTTTCGTGACCTGATTATCCCAAAATGCAGCGGCTTCATTGACGTCGTCTAACGAGCCTTGGAACGAGGTAGGGCCAATAACGTCGCTGCCTGGCAGCTTAACCCACTGTTCTTTGCCTGATATGGTGACAAGCAGTTCGCCTTCACAGCCGCTGTAAGAATATACCGTCTCTAGCTTATCGGGGTCTACGCTGGCCCCCCTAACGTTCGCAACGAAGGGGCTGGGGATCGTTTCGAGATCGCAGGCTCGACCCAGACGGTCAGTGATGAGGCTGGGGGCCCCAATGACCTCCCAGCGCATGGTGTACCTATAGCTGGATAGCTCTTCGAGCTTTCCGAGCGGGATAGCAGCGATAGGCGTGGAAGTTGGCGCGGTGCTTGGTGTCGCTGAAGCTGTGGGGCTCACCACCGAAGATGCCGATGGCGTTGTTGTGGTTGTAGGGGTTGGCGTATCGGTGATCGATAAGGTAGACCCGCCGCCACAAGCGACGACCGCCGTAAATATCAGAGATAGCGGCGTTAATATTGCCCACCGTTTCATTCCGCCTCCACCCAACGCAAGACAGTTCAGCATCACGTCTTTTTAGTATAAAGTCAGAATGATGACAAGCACAATGAGAGCAAAGGCAGTCGCGCAGGTCGTCTTGGTTGCATTACTGGTCGCTCTGTGTGCAGCTTGCGGCGCGGAGTCTCAGGACGATCCGCCTCTTTCTGTAGAGACCGTGCCCACCCCATCGCATACAGAAGGGCCGAGGCCATCGCCTACCACGACGCCAGTGGCCGTGCAAAGCGTAAGTCTGGTGGCTGTTGGCGATGTCATGCTCGGTGGAACGATAGCGCAGCTAATACGGGAGCAGGGGCCGCGTTATCCGTTCTCGGACGTGGCGGAGGTCTTGCAGCAGGCGGACGTCGCCTTCGGCAACCTGGAGGTACCCGTCGCCCCCACGGATACGCCTGTCGTCAAGGACTACGTGTTCCGCGCTGACCCCATTAGCGTAGAGGGGCTGGTTTGGGCCGGGTTCGATGTCCTAGCGCTGGCGAATAACCATGCCTTCGATCACGGGCCGGAAGGCTTGTTGAGTACGATAAGCTCTCTCGATAGCGCAGACATCCCGTATGCCGGCGCTGGGCCGAACCTCACTGCTGCACTGCGTCCTGCGATACTGAACGTTAATGGGCTTCGCATCGCCTTCTTAGCGTACGCCAATACGCCGGATGACGGCCGTACCGGGTTTAGTGTCCGTGGGACAACTGCGACAGAAACGACGCCTGGCATCGCCTGGGCGACGGTCGAAAGCGTCACTCAGGGCGTGGAACAGGCGAAGACGCAGGCAGATATAGTTATAGTGTCGTTGCACAGCGGGTACGAGTATCAGGAGCCGCCGAACGGCATACAGCGCGATCTAGCCTACGCCGCGGTCGACGCCGGTGCGGCGCTTGTGCTCGGCCATCACCCTCACGTCCTGCAGGGTCTGGAAGTCTACAACGGAGCGCTCATCGCTTACAGCTTGGGCAACTTCGTCTTCGAACTTGACGCACTGGACTTTGCCAGGCCCGGTCTACCATCGGCGCTGTCCGCGATATTGAGCATAACCTTGGATGCCAGCGGCGTCATCGATTATGAGGTCATTCCCGTGCGGCTAGATCCGGAGGAAGGAGTGCCGTCTCTCGTCGAAGGCGAAGAAGCGCGGCCAGTCTTGGAGCGGATGGAGAGGCTTTCCGCGGCTTTAGGGACTTCGCCTTAGTCGGTATCGGTCTCCGGTCGCCTCGCTTCGATGTAATCAAGGCTTCGCTTGTACCAGTTCTCATCGACCTTGCCCTGCGACATGAGATAGTTGAGCATCACTTCGAGGCCGAGGATGGACGTGAGGTTATAGTTGTGGCGTCGCAGCCTTTCGCGAGCCCCCTCCTGGCGATCGATGAGGACGACAATATCCTTTACCGTGAGGCCGGCCAAGCCTAGCGTCACGGCTGCTTCCAGAACGCCACCGCCCGTTGTTATCAGGTCGTCGATGATCAGAACCCGCTGGCCCCGTTCGTAGCGGCCTTCGATGAACTCGTGGGCGCCGTCCCGTGCCTTCGCTGGGTGGATATAAATAAGCGGCACGTTAGCCATGACCGTGAAGACGGTCGCCAGGTGTAGGCCTCCGAAAGGTACGCCGGCGACCAGATCGAACGGCGCGACATGGGGGTTCCGCATCGCCTGCAGCGTGCGCACTTCTTCCAGCATGACACTGGCTGCGCGCTGCAGATCGTTCGGGCGACTTATCAGGAGGCGGACGTTAACGTAGACAGGCGAATGGAGCGTTGTCCGGCCCAAGGTAAAGTCACCGGATTGCACCGCACTTAAGTCCCATAAGGTCTCCGCAAGCCATAAGTTGCTATCTCTATCGCTGGTGGTTCTTTTGACCATCACTCTCCCGTTGCCCAGGGGGCTTTTCTCATAAACTTCCGCCAGTCAGGCAGCACGTCTCTATTCAAGCAGTTTGGTGGGGTCTTTCCCCGCATAGCCGTTAAGGCGTTCATCACGGCCATATCGGCCATACGATGGCGAGTCGCAGAACTCGCGCTGCCTATGTGTGGCGTTACTACAAGATTATCCAATTCTAAGAGTGGGCTGTCTATAGGAAGGGGTTCGGGGTCGGTAACGTCTAAACCAGCCCCGGCTATTCGCCCTTCCCGTAACGCTTCGTAGAGCGCTTCTGTGTCCACGACCGAACCGCGCGAGGTGTTGATGAGGAACGCGGTCGGTTTCATCAGAGCCAGTTCGCGCTTTCCCACAAGACTATGCGTCTCGCCCGTTAACGGCACGTGCAGCGACACGAAGTCCGCTGTAATGAGCAGGTTGTCGAGCGTTGCGTATTCCAACCTGTAGCGCCGTTCGGCTTCCGGATTTCGCTTTCTGCTGTAGTACAGGCAGCGCATACCGAAGCCGCGCGCTCGATGGGCCATCGCTATGCCGATACGTCCGAGGCCAACGATGCCCAGAGTCGCTCCGTGTACGTCTCGCCCGAGAAACAGGTTGAAATCCCAGATGCGCCAATTCCCCTCGCGTACGTAGCGGTCGCCCGAAGCGATGTTACGCGCCGTCGCCAGCATTAATGCGAAGGCGAGATCGGCGGTCGTCTCCGTGAGAATGCCTGGAGTGTTCGTCACCACGACCCCACGGCGGGTCGCCTCCGCCAGATCGATGTGTCGTAGCCTACCGCGATGTTGGCCGACAACGCGGAGACGCGGGGCTATCGCGAACACTTCGCTATCGATGCGAGCCGTGAGCATCGTGATAAGGACATCGGAACGGCTGGCTTCTCGCAGAAGAACATCGCGCGGCGGCGGTAGATCGTTGTCCCAAGCCGTGACATCGGCAATGGCCTCAAGCGACTTGAGCGCTTCTTTCGGCAGTTTACCCGTCACAAAAACGCGTGGCTTAGACAATGAGACATCCCACAGCAGGCTCGCAAGCGTCTACATCTCAAACTTCACCCATGTTATCATTTAAAGGCAAACGGATAACGAACTCCGTAGGAGGTTGAATTCAAAAATGGCGCAGAAGAATCCAAGCGAACCCTTCACCAGGGTCAATGTAGATGAAGCCGAGGAAATGATGTCCGGCGATGTTCAGGTCGTGGACGTACGCGATCCGTTCGAGTACGCCTCAGGGCACGTTCCCGGCGCTCTGCACATACCGATAAACCCGGTAACCGGCTTCATGAGCCGCAAAGGCGAGCTTGCCACTGACAAGCCGATCGTCTTCGTGTGTGCCCTAGGTCAGCGCAGTGCCTTAGCCTGCGAAGTGGCGGCTTCTATGGGTTTCATCAACCTTTTCAACCTGGAAGGCGGCACCGATGGTTGGGTCAAGGCTGGCAAGCCTGTCGAACGATAATCGGGGAAATCCAGGATACCGCCAGCGAGCTTGAATCCCAAGATCATTCTATTCGACATCGATAATACTCTCCTGTACACGGGTGGAGCGGGCACGCTTTCTATGAAGCGTACCTTCTTCGATCTCTTCGGCATCGACGATGGCTTTGTCGGTATGGACTTCTCTGGCCTCACCGATTCAGCCATTTTTCGCGAGGCGATGACCAATAACAGTATCGAAGGTGACTTCACTGACCTGTTCCCGCGATTCAAAACTGCTTACCGACAACACCTCCCAGTATTGCTGCCCGAGTTCCGTACCGAAGGCTCTGGAAAGATTATGCCCGGCGTAAAGGAGCTACTCGATTCAATCTGGCAACGCCCTGAATTTTTACTCGGTCTGGCCACCGGCAATATACGGGAGGGCGCGGCGCTTAAGCTGGATTTCTACAGCCTCAGTCATTACTTTCGCGACGGCGGCTTCGGCGATGACGCCGAGGAGCGCTCTGAGGTTGTCGCGATCGCCATCGAGCGCCTCGCAAACTTACTCAACGCGAGTTCTACGGACGATGGTAAAAGCGAGGTCTACGTGATAGGCGATACGCCGCGTGATGTGCAAGCTGCGAAGGCCAACGATGCGATCGCCGTCGGCGTGGCGACAGGGAGATATAGCGAAGAAGAGCTTCGAGCGGATGGGGCGGACTTGACGCTGCCGGATCTTTCTTGCAGCGAGCCACTTCTTCGGCGCCTGCAAACTGATTAAGAGCGCCCATGCTGCTTGTAATAGGCTGTAACAGCCGCGCCGACCTTCGGGCCGTCTACGGCGCCTTCGTCGAGAAGCCTCGCTAAAACAGATTCCCGCTGGTCCATTTCGCTCGTGAACTCCGCGGACTGCATCTGCGCCCATCCAGCCACGAGATCCATTTGCTCCGGAAACTCCAGCACGTGGAAAGTATCCTCCTGCGGGTCCCAGGCGGCGACTATAGTCATCGTGAGTTCTCCCTTTTCGTTTAACTGTTGAAACGATACTTCGGCAACGCGGCGTAAAAGTTGGCCTTCGTGTCGGAGCAGGTACATCGTCACGATGAAGGTGAGGTTGGCGATCTGCGCTTCGGGGATATTCAACTGCTGGTTCAGGATCCAGGCCACATGTTCCGGTTTCTCCGCGTGCATGGTTGAGCCGAGCGAATAACCTTCGGTCGTTAGCTCGAAGGCGCGCTGGGCATACGGCCCCCAGGTGTAGACTGGCGTGTGGTTGCTGATCTCGTTGACGAGGATGTACATCGGCTGCGCCTCACCCACTGGCGGCAGGTCGAACGTCTCGCCCATGCCACGTGTGAAGTACGCTCCGGCCGACTGCGGTATGAAGTCGAAGAGCGCCGTAAGGGTAGTCGTCTTCCCGGACGCCTGAGGCATCGAAGCGACGATTATAGACGCGCCGCGCTCCATACCCAGCCAGAGGAGGGCCGCTAAGCGCGGCGACATATTTCCGGCCTGGATAAGCTCGACGATGGACATAGGTGTTGAGCGACCCCAGGGGCCGCCCCACCAGCCGACCGGTTCGTTATAAAAGCGCATTACCCGCCTCCTCCATGTCCCGCATTTTGGACAACTATAGATCGGCATGCTGGCTGTGAAAAGGGCAGTGGATGATAAAATGGCGCAGAGGTTAAATCGTGCGAGCGGCATTCATAGCAGGGCGAGACCAGATCGAAGTGCGCGATATCGACGTGCCGGCTTTGGACACCGGCGATGTGCTCGTGCGCGTACGAAACTGTGGCATCTGCGGCAGCGACCTTCACGCGCTACGAGGCGATCTTCCCGCCCGCAAAAGCATCCCCTGCGGCCATGAAGTGTCCGGCGAGATCGCCGCTGTAGCAACCGATGTTACAGGATTCGCAGTAGGAGACCGCGTCACCCTCGCGGCCGCTACTGGCTGTGGCGCTTGCTCCTACTGCACAAGGGGCGCGGAACACTTATGTCAGCGGCGCAGCTTTTTGGGCATGACCTATCCCGGCGGCATGGCCGAATACGTGCGCGTGCCTGCTAAGGCGGTACACACGCTCCCTGACGGCGTCGATTACGAACTCGGAGCGCTTGCTGAGCCATTGGCGATACCGGTCCACGGCTTGCACTTGGCTAACCTCAAAGCTGGGGAGCGCGTCCTTGTGCTGGGCGCGGGCGCTATCGGTCTGCTAACAACTATGGCCGCAAAGGCGATGGGCGCAGGTGAAGTGGTCTGCACGTATCGGTACCCTCATCAACGGGACGCTGCGTTAGCTGTCGGAGCCGAAGGCGTGTACGAGGCGACTGAACTGGGCATGGACGGCCTTCGTCGAGACCTCCCCGGCCACCCCATCGATTTGGTCGTCGAGGCGGTGGGCGGACAGGCCGATACGCTTGAGCAGGCCATAAGCTTGGTTAAGCCAGGCGGCAGGGTGCTCGTGCTCGGCATTTTCAGTCAGCCGAAGGCCATTAATCCGCTCCTCATGGCCCTCAGGGAAGTGCATCTATTCGCCACGCAGGGGTATTGCCAGTCGCCGGAACGGTCGGATGTGGCGACGGCTATTGAGATTCTCGCCGGCGACCCAGGGCGAGCGCGCGGCATCATTAGCCATCGTCTGCCGTTGGATGAGGCGGCTGAAGCTTTCCGGATCGCCTCGGACAAGAGCAGCGGCTCGCTGAAAGTGCAGGTAACGCTTAGTTGAGGACGATGAGGCTGCTGTAACGCTGCCGCTGCACCTGCCGCAGACGAACGCTGAGGGCACGGACCTCCTCGCCCAGGATGCTCTCCTCTCGCCGCAGGCGCTCTGTGACCGACAGCGTCTCTAATAACGACTGTTTGATCCGGTTAGACGCTGTCATGCGCGCCGGCACGAAGTCTGCCAACACCATCGGATTGTCTGGCATCGGAAACGTGCGCGCCCATTGACCATCCATCGCGAGCTGAAGCCTGTAGTACTCTTCGAAAAGCGCCGCCACCGTGCCCGCTACCGCGCCGAATTCGGGGTCATCGCCGATCATGCTCGTCAACGGTTCAACATCGGCCACTAGGTACGGGTTCTGCTGGATGATCTGCAGGATACGGAACCTCTCCTGCCCTACGGCTATCAAGTTTAGGCGCTCTTCGGGCAATTGCTGCACTTTGGCGATGACGGCCGAAGTGCCTATCTCGAAGGGGACGGCCGAGCCGCCCTCCTCTTGTCCGTACTTGATCAGCACTACACCGAAAGGCTGTCCTGCGTCGAGGCAGCGGTTGATCATGAGTTTGTAGCGTTCCTCGAAGATATGGAGCGGGAGCAGCATCCCGGGAAAGAGGACGACGTTGAGCGGGAACAGTGGCATTTCAGCCATAACGTCACCCCTCGGTTTGGAGGCCTAAAAGCCAGCGAGCGCGAGTTTCGTCTAAAGCGCGGACGTAGACTTCTAGGCTGTATGGTGATGCCGAAAGCCGGTAGGTGGAAGCGAGTACGTCTCTGTTCTTGACCAGCGAAGGGATGCCGTCCTGTGCGAGCACGTCGCGCCAGAGGGCCAGTTCGATCTCATCACTGGCAATGCCTAGTTTAACTAAGGGCTGTTCGGACAGTGCCTCGTTAGGCATCTTGCCTCTCAAATTTCAATCCCGCCGGCTAGTCCTGCATGGAAAACGCATGCCCCTGGATGGGGTATTGCTCAAAGCTAAGCGGTGGCGCGGATAGCCACTTTGACCATTGGAGCAAAGCGCTCGTCGCTTTCGAACAGGGCGGTGACCGCGCCGCCATCGTAGTAGAACGGCACGAATGTGGTGCCCGGCGCTATCTCTTCGCGTATCTTGGCGCGCATCGTCAGTTCGCCGTGGTCGCTCGTAATTGTGATCTCTTCCTCGTCGCGGATGCCGTAGCGGGCGGCGTCTTGAGGGCTGATTTCGATAAACTCTTCGTGATGCAGCTTGTCAGCCTGAGGTAGATGGATAGTGGCGCCTTCCAGACTTGTGTAGAGCGTCCGGCCGGTGATCAAGAGCAGTCCGTCACTACTTTCTTCTGTGGCGGCAGGGACATCGCCGAGAGGTTGAGCGGATGTTTGAGCAGATGGTACTGCTGCAAAGTTTTGTTGCGAACCAGAGTTAACGGAGTGGTACCGACTGCCCCTATAAAGTGACATTACCTGCGCGATCTCGTCCATTACGCCCTCTGCATCTGCTTGGGTATCCCAGGTCTTTCCCAGGCCTTCTGCTAACCCGCTGCCTAGCCTGTTCAGGATGTGAAGGGCAGGCCGCATCTCACCCAGCGGCGCGACGGCAGAACGAAGCTGTAGTACACGGCGGTCTGCGTTCGTGTACGTGCCGTCTTTGGCGTACGTCGCGACGTCAGGCAATACGATATGGGCCATACGAGCGGTATCGGAGAGAAGGCTATCGATTACGATCAGCAGATCCAAATTGGCGAGTGCCTGTCGTACTCGCTCCTTGTTCGGAGCGAAGAAGACCGGGTTATCGCCCATCACGACCATCGCCTTCAAGCGGCCGTCTCCAGCCGCTGCCACCATCTGTGGGAAGCTCATGCCCGCTTCTTCCGCGGGGACGTAGCCCGGCAGAAGATCGGGCGCAACGCCGGCGTCCCTGAGGCCATTAACGTTAACCTCGTGCGGTAAGACGAAGAACGACTGCGCCGCGCGCTCCGGGCCGCAACAGGCGATCGCCAGGTTAGCCAGCGCGGTCGTCGTGACTTCGGCGAGCTTGGCGCCGATATAGGGCATGGCGTAGACTAGCGAGACCTCATGGTCGGCGCCGGCCTCTTTGGCTTCCTTCAGCAGTTGCCAGGCCGCCTCAAATGGTGTGCCGAAGTCGCTAGCGCCGTTGGTGCTATCGGTCTGTAGTCCTTCAGCGAGCGCTGCTAGCATCTGCACTTCCTGGTCAGGCTTGGGTTGTAGCCAGGCCCGAGCGAAATCGCAGAGCTCGCCGCGCCTGGAGGCGATGACGATCAGGCGAGCGCGGCCCTTGACGACCGCGTCTTTGATGCGCAGCGCAGCGACGTTATGGCTAGATTCGAGGTCGTCTGCTACGACCAGGATCGTCTGGCTGCGGGCCAGCTTCGTCATGTCGGCGGGAAGCACTTGGGTCCCGAAGGAGGCCTCGAGGGCCTTGCCGATCGCCGCCGGCACAGCGCCGAGGCTGTAATCGATATTGTTCGTGCCTATCAGCGTACGAGCCAGTTTCTGCAGCAGGTAGTTCTCCTCCGTGGTAGCGAACGGCGATCCTAAAAAGCCCATGGCCTGCGGGCCATTCGCTCGTGTGATTTCGCTGAGACGATCAACGGTCGTGGCGAGGGCGTTGTCCCACGTCGTTGGCTGTAAATCGCCATCCAGGCGGAAGAGCGGCTGACTAAGGTAGTCGGTCTTCTTTATAGCATCGTAGTGATAGCGGCCGCGGACGCAGATCTGGTCGCGGCTGACCGGATTGGATGCCTCCGGCCGCACGATAACGCCGCGGCCGCCGCGAGCGCCGAGGCTGATGGTGCAGCCGACACTGCAAGATGAGCAGGTAGTCGGTGTCCACTGATCGACGCTGGTTGCCTGCCACTTGTTCGGGTGTTCCATAAGCGTGGCGGTAGGACAGACGTCTATACAGGCGCCGCAGAAGTCGCAGTTCGACTCGTCGACGGCGCCGCCGGCGCCGAAGGCGATACGAGTGTCCCAGCCCTTGCCGGCGACGGTGATGGCGCCGGTGTGGCGGATCTCGTCGCAGGCGCGAACGCAGCGCGAGCAGAGAATGCACATCTGCGGGTCGAATTCCAGAAAAGGGTTGGCGCGGTCGGCGGCAGGCGGTTCGGTCTCGTAATACGACCTCGGCTCGCCGACCCACGGCTCGTAATTCGCCATGCCGACGACATCGCAGGTAGTCTGCAGTTCGCAGCGATAGTTCTTCGAGCAGGTGACGCAGCGGTGCGTCACGACGTCGTCGCGCAGGCAGGTATCACCGGCACGGCATTTCACTACGCGATGGCACGTTAGGCAGCGGTCGGAGTGGTTGGCCAGGATAATGGAGATGACCGATTTCCGGGCATCGTTTGCGACGGGCGTATCTACGCGCACCGTCATGCCATCGGAGACTTTCGCCGTGCACGAGAGCTGAAGCCCGCGCTGGCCTTCGATCTCTACCAGGCAGGTACGACAGCCAGCGTACGGTGCCAGGCCGTTGATGTAGCAAAGGTTTGAGATGTAGATGCCGGAGTTCTTGATCGCCTCTACTAGAGGCGATCCGTCCGGCGCTTCGACGGCCTGGCCGTCGATGTTATCTTCGCCACGGTTACCCTGCTACCTAGGCCTCTCCAGCGTATCGATGTGGGAATGCTCTCCCGGTTGCGGAGCTACCCGGCCATTGGGGTAGATGTGCTCATGGCCTGCTAGGTAGTCCTGCGCCATAGTGGTCAACACGTTTTTGTCGCGGTACATGTTGTCGAAGACGCTGACGGCGTCGTCGTATGGCCCACCGACCTGGATGGCCTCGTAGGGGCAGGCCTCCGTGCAGAGGCCGCAGTACATGCAAAGGCGGAAGTCGATCTCGTAGCGGTCGATGTTTAGTCGGCCGTCTTCTCTAGGGGACGTCTGGACGAGAATGCAGCCATCGGGGCAGGACTGCGCGCAGGTGCTGCAGCCCGTGCAGCGCTCTTCGAACCAGAGCAGGTTGGTGCGCGCCCGTGGCGGCACGTTGCGGGTCTGCTCTGGGTATTGGACTGTGATCGGCTGCTTAAAGATATGCTTAAGCGTTATTAGCATGCCTTTACCGATGCCAGCTCCGTACAAGGAAACCTCCGATTTTTGCTATGTCGCAGCTATGATGACCCTATTTTACTGCCGCACATCCGTTCAAGCAAGGTTCTGTGAAAACCGTCACGTGCTTCCTTATTGAAGCGGCGAGAAGTCGGTCGGCTTGAGCATATGGGCTTCGATGCGACTGACGATCGGGCCGTCCCGTTCCGTCTCGGCACGAATGGCGGCCCATTCAGGATCGTTCTCCACCTTGCCCCAGCCGTCGTTGCGGTTCGGCATGTCGTCCCACTGGTAGATAACGCTTAGCTGATCGGTTGGGTCTCCGACCGTGTATGTCCAGGCGCCGATCACCTTAACGCCGTGCTTTTGGTACAACGGCATTATTTGGTTCTGGAAGCGGTTGAGCATTGCCTCTCTTCTGTCCGGAGCAGCGTGATGAATACGGATCTCGTACAGCATTAAGTGAACCTCCCTTCGTTTCTTCGATCTAAAATCAAGGCGATATTACAGTAAGAACGGGCTCGTAGTAAACGGGTAGAACGAAAGGATCGTTATGCTTGTGCTTGCGATGGGATTTCGGTCATTCCTTGTCCCATTACAGGCTTAGTTTCGGACACTTCCTGCTCCTCCGGTTCGCCTTGATGCCATCGGAGAAGAAGGTCAACGAACCCTGCGCGCCTTGTCCCCGGGACTATCCACTTTAATCTCTGATATTTGCTGGCCGAATTTTTCAAGAAAGGCCTCTTCTAGGGGTCGGCCGAGATAGTTGTTTGCAATGCTTCTAACTTCTTCGGCTGCCTGGGTTGCAATCCAAGAGGCGTAATCTATTGCCTGGGCCACAGTCTCTCTTGGGGCCCTGTCGCGCTTGAGCTCGATGACTAAAGGTTTGCCGTCGATTGTTAGACCGAGGAGATCCAATGGGCCTGAACTTGTATTGACTTGGCGGCCAATACAACAATGGCCATGCCAACCTCCGAAAACAAGAGATAAACTTGGTGCGATTATAGCATGGCCATATTAAGCAAAAACCGGCTCATACCTCACTTCATCCTCGTATTCGAACTCCTCTAAGTCTTTAATGCCGCCGAAGCCGATGCGGTCCAGGATCGTGTCCTCCATGCCCATCATCCGGGCGGGCGTGATCGTGAAGTCGCCCCAGCGGTTGTTGATGGCGTCCAGCGCTTCTGTGAGCCGCCGCTTCTTCTGCTCATCGTCGAGGAAGGATGACTGGCCTAGCGGTTGCATCAAGCGGTAGCAGGAGACTGCGAGTGCCGAAACATGCTTGCCTTGCGGGGCCTGGCTGTAAAGGCGCAAGGCGTAGTGATAGATGTCGCTGGTAGCGAAGATAGGGACTGCGATC
Organism: Dehalococcoidia bacterium; assembly: GCA_009377715.1. GTDB lineage: Bacteria > Chloroflexota > Dehalococcoidia > SM23-28-2 > WHTN01 > WHTN01. Next base: position 36,165 of record WHTN01000016.1, read on the forward strand.
GTTACGCGTTTGTTCCAGCTACTACCATCGGCGAAGCCGCAGCTCAGATGAACGACACGTGCCGCATAGCCCACCCGCCGCATCCGCTGCCCGACCTTCTCGGCGAGCTTGCAGAGCAGTCGAGCGACCTCGGCAGGCTCAGCGGTGGGTGGTGTGACCGCGTAGGAGTGGCCCAGGCCTTGCCTGCCGCTGTCTACGTCGTCGACTTCCCAGCCTCGAAGCCGCAAGTGCCAGTAGTAGCCGACGATGCTCTCGAAGGCGGACATCAGCGTTTGCGGCGAAGCGTCAAGCATAGCGGTAGGAGTCGGTATTCCAGCCCGCTCCAAGCGCGCCTGGCCACGCTCGCGGATGCCCGGTATGTCGGTGATCTCCATCCCAGATAGGACTTCTCGTACGTTACCGGCGTCGATCTGTTCCAGCCCGTCCGGTTTGCGGATCGACGCGGCGAGTTTCGCGAGATAGCGGTTCGGCCCGATGCCGACGGAGACGCGGATCCACTCGCCGATGTCATTGCGAATAGCGGCCTTGATCCGCCGGCCGATGGAGAGAAGATCGTTGGCTGAAGTCGACATGTTACGAAAATCCAGGTGCATCTCGTCGATGCTCTTGACCTCGACCACCGGCGTGAAAGTGCGGAACAG
>WHTN01000094.1:0-1631 GCA_009377715.1 Dehalococcoidia bacterium
AGCCACGGCTGGCCCGCTCGCAGCGACTAAGAGGGCGGGCCAGGGAACGGCGGACTGGTTGGGAATGCTTTTAGCGAAGGCCATAGTCTCAACGGTGATGAAGAAATCTCGCCAACCGTACCAGATGTCAGGCCACGGTTGCAATGAACGCGTGAAAAGACCAACGTAGGGACCGACCTTCAGGCCTGTCCACTTCTAGCATCCTTGCTGATCGCCACGCCACGAAGCAGCCGTTTCGCCCAAACAACGTAGGGGCGGATGGCCATCCGCCTCTACGTTCCGTTATCGCAGGACCTTCGATATCGCACGATTCTGCGCTTTGTTTATTTGGCTTTCTTACACTGACCCCGAGCTTGTCGAGGCCCTTCCGCTATGCCTCGCCGGCCACGGCTTGAGGCGGCGCGAGCCGGTCGGCTGCGAGTGCCGCGAGAGCGGTGGTGATAGGCACAGCCGCTATGAGGCCCATGCTGCCCACCAAGGTGCGCACTATCTCGGTCGCTAAGAACTCCCTGTTCAGCACAAGGTTTAGGGGGTCTGTGGCGACAGCCAATATTATAAGCACGGGAAGCGAGGCCCCGGCGTACGCCAAAACCAAAGTGTTTACAGTAGCGGCGATGTGATCGCGGCCGATGTTCATGCCGCGGCGGTAAAGCTCGCGCGCTCTCATAAGCGGATTGGCGTCGCGCAGTTCGAAGACGGACGAAGCCTGCGTAGTCGTGACGTCGTCGAGCACGCCCAGCGCGCCGATGATCATTCCGCTGAGCAGCAGCCCGCGAAAGTCGATCTCCACGCCGGACACCATGAGAAGCGCTGTCGATTGCTTGTCGGCCAGGCCTGATAGCCTCGCGATCTCTATGCTTACGTAAGCGAGTACAGCCGTGAGACCGAAGCTCAGCGCCGTGCCGATCAAGGCGACAGTGGTTTTGGCGCTGACTCCGTGCGCTAGGTAGAGCGTTACAAAAACGATGACCAGCGCGCCGGAAATGGTAATTAGCACTGGGTTGGCGCCCGACAGAATGCCGGGGATTATGAACCGTACTATGACCAGCAGGCTCGCCGCCAGGCCCAGCAGTGAGGTCAGCCCATGCCAGCGGCCGACCAGGACAACCAGCGCGATGAAAGCGACTCCCAATAGCAGAAGCGCAGGCCGGCGGACGTAATCGATGATGAAGTACTGGTCGCCGCTTGGCCCCGGCGCGGTGCCAACCACGATATCGTCGCCGGGGCTTAACTCAATATCGCCCGGCCCTTCCACGTAGCGCTGCTCGACCTCGGCGACTTCTCCGTTTACGTCGACCTCTAGCCTGCGGTAGCGGATCTGGCCGGCTTGAGTGGACTCCGTCCTATCCTCGAGAACGCGAGTGATCCTGCCTTCCGACGTTTCGGCCTGCTGAGCGAATTCTGGCACGTCGAAAACACCGAGGGCGGGAATGAGCGCGGTGACCGTCAGCAGTGCTACGCCGATAGCGATGAACACCACAAATTGCAGCCGTTCCGCGCGCGGAAAAGTCACAGCCGACCGACTTAGCCCGTTAGGCTCTCGCCGCGAACCAGGCAGCTAACTCCGGGCGGTTGCGTTCGAGCCACTTCGTGTTCAGGCGAATGCGTTCGAGCGACTGCTGAATCGTGCG
>WHTN01000094.1:1641-6873 GCA_009377715.1 Dehalococcoidia bacterium
ATCGTGCGGTTGGCCGAAGGGGCGGGATGCTCGCGGAAGAACTCCTCGACCTCCTGAGCGCGTGCTTCATTCGTGAAGCCACCGGTGATGCCCACCAGTCGCATGATGGCGAAGCCGCCCCGCCCGTAACGCCGGTCGATCTCGTCCCAGTTCTCCTTGATGAAGTCCCAGGCCATGTCTCGGCCATGCCGGTTGCCGGCGACGCCAAGGACGACTAGCGGCGTGTCCTGAGAGCGCACTTCCTCAGGCGAAAGAGCGCGCTCCAGAGTCTCGCCCAGCAGCTCCTTCTGTTGGAACCGCGTTAGAGAACCCAGTAGGCGTATCTTCTCTTCGTGCAAACTGGCCTGGCGTTGGAGGCCCCAGATCCTATCGTAGATGCTGCGGTTGCCCTCTTGTGCCGTCAGGCCGTAGACTAGCCCGCGTATGTCCGGGTGCAGTGACGAAGCATCTTGTAAGTATCCATCGAACCGGCGGCGCGCCTCTGTAAGGACGTCCGAATCGCCGTAACTCCCCGCAACTCCGAGCACGGTGTTGCGGCGCAGGACGTCGAGGTGGCCCTCGCCCGGCTTGGCCTCCCAGCCGACCTCTTTGGCGATGCGTTCGAAGAGGCCGCGGGCGAAGTCACGGAACTTGTCTAAAAACGGCTCGTTGATGATCAGGTTCTCTAGCCCGCGCAGATTCGAGGCCAGGTCGCCCCAGACCGAGGCGTCGTCTTCATTCTTGTAGGCTTCGGCCAGCGAGAGGAAGAGGCTCGCCGGCGCGTAGCCAGCCCGCACGAGAGCGTAAGCATCGTTTTGTAGCCCCAGCCTATCGACGGCCGGCAGCTCTTTCGCCTCTACTGCCGCGCGGAGTGTACTCCACTCGTCGTCCGTGTAGTTGACGCGATAGAACCCGGTCTGACCGGCGTTGACCTTGAGCCAGCCCGCTGCGCGGTCGCCGAGCGCCAAGCTGTCGTTACGCTCGCTCATGAGGAACGGGATCGTCTCTTGCGAGCCTTGGGCAATCAACGTTACGGGCACCTGCCAGGTCGTCTTGTCCGTTGCACCACCGAGCAGGTTGTCGTACAGGAACCGCTCCTGCGAAAGATTCACGCTGGCTTGGTTACTCTCGCGCTGGACTTCGGCGCTTAGCAGCGGATAGCCGGTCTGCTTGACCCAGGAGTCCATGATAGTCATCACGGGTTGCCCGGAGGCCGCCTCCAGCGAGGCCCAGAGGTCCTCCGTGCGGGCGTTGCTGTACTGGTGCGTGGCGATATAGCGGCGGATCCCCTCACGGAAGGTCTCCGCCCCTAGGAACGTCTCCAGCATGCGCAGCACTGCGCCACCCTTGCTATAACTGATCGCATCGAACAGTTCGCGGATCTCGGCCGGGTCCTCCACCCGCTGTTCGATAGGGTGTGAGTTCCGCAGGCCGTCCAAACCGAGGCCGGCGTTAGTATCCGCCGATACGAACTGCGTCCACATATTCCATTCCGGATAGAGGTTATCGACCGCCTTATCGCCCATCCAGGTAGCGAAACTTTCGTTGAGCCAGAGGTCGTCCCACCACTCCATTGTCACAAGGTCGCCGAACCACATGTGCGCCATCTCATGCGCGACGACCTCCAGGATGCGCTGGCGAGTGTTGGCGGCGGAGTTGTTGGGGTCGAAAAGCAGTGCCGTCTCGCGGTAGGTGATAGCCCCCCAGTTCTCCATGGCGCCGGCGGCGAAGTCGGGCACGGCGATGTGGTCGAGCTTCGGCAATGGGTAAGGCGTGCCGAAGTAGTCGTTGAAGAAGCCGAGCAGTTTCACCGCGTTCTCCACCGCGAAGCGGCCCTGCGCCTCTTTGTCCTTCGTCGTCCAGACGCGTACCAGCGTCCCGTTCGGCGCGGTCGCTTCCACCGATGACATTTCGCCGACGACAAACGCCAGCAGGTAAGTGGACATCTTCGGCGTTTCGGCTAAGCGAACGGCCCTCTTGCCGACTTCCACCGGTCTTTCGCTCACGATGGGAGTGTTCGAGATCGCCGTCAACTCCTCGGGGACGACCAGGGTGACGTCGAAAGCGGCTTTAACGGCCGGCTCATCCCAGCAGGGGAAAGCGCGACGGGCATCGGTCGCTTCGAACTGCGTTGTGGCGAGGTGTCGCTGCTGGCCTTGGGCATCGGTGTACTGGCTTCGGTAGAAACCGCGTAGTTCGTCGTTTAGGGTGCCGGAGAATTGAATGCTGAGGCTGGCGGAGCCTGGCGCGAGTGGCTGGCCGAAGGATAGCGAAACGGTTTCGGCCTCGCTGTCCAGGGCGATATCGGTCGCGTTGATTATGTTGCCGTCGCTGAGCGTGATCTCCGCGCGCGAAACCTCGAGGTCGATAGCGTTTAGCGCAATGCGCTCGCTCGGCTCGGCGATCTCGATATCGATCGTCTCTTCACCTTCGAAAGTGAATTTCTCGAGGTCTGGCGTCAGGATTAGCGTGTATTTAAGGGGTCGTACGGTTGTCGGCAAACGAAATGCTACAGATGTGGCCATGTCAACTCCTCGCTGGCAATTTATTTCCTATACGCGCAGATTATAGTGGCGTACATAACGAAGGTTTGCAACCGTCGAAAACTCACGCGATGTCATTCTGAGGAGAGAAGAGACGAAGAATCCGAGCACATGATTTGCGGATTCTTCGCTCCCGACGGTCGCTTAGAATGACTCGGGCGGTGCGTTCGAAGTAGGACTGCCTCTTATGATAGGACCGCCCCTTAAGCGAGAGATATAAAGCAAGGCGCCGGAAATTGCCGGCGCCTTGTTGGTGCGTTGAACTGGATTAGAGATTATCCGCCCCGGCAGGCGTCCCACTCCGTCGTGTCGCCCCTGCCGCAGTTCCCGCAGGGAGGAAGGTCCTGACCTTGCGTTACGTTAATTGGATAGCCGCAAGCGTTGCAGCATACTCTGCCGGCCTGCTCCGCCTTCGAACCAGCTTTCTGAGCCATGGTCTCCTCCTTTAAGTGCCCTTTGCCTTACCGCTGGCGAGAATTTACTACAAGCGCCCCATCGCGTCAAGGGAATACCTCGCCTTTTTTTGTCAGTCCGAACCTTCGCTAAATGTCATGCTGAGCGCAGCGAAGAATCCGCCCTATAGGTGTTCGGATTCTTCGTCGTCCGCCTTCGCGGACTCCTCAGAATGGCATTTTTGTGGACGCATTGTCCAAAACCCATAAGTTCGCGCCTGCGTATAATGGTAGAGAGCGTGTCCTGCAGCGTTCTGTCTAGGTTACTAAGCGATGATGAAAGTCCTATTTGGCACCAGACGGGCAAAAAGGCTGTTAGCAACAGCTTCTTTGGTGGTGTTGCTGGCAGCCTTTTTGCCGAACCTCCTATACGTCGGCCATGGGCCGCTCGGTGGATCGGACGGGCACGACTTCAAAACTGCGGCGGATATCGAAGAGCACATCGCCCACTGCCATATCGGCCCGTCGGACTGCTCCGATCAGGCCTCGGTCGGCGTTTCGCCATGGGTCGTCTCCTCCGATCTAGCGTTCGCTCTCGATTCAGCGCCGCGCAAAGTCGAATTCTCCGAACAGACCGTTCACGTCGAATCTTACGCCTCTCCGTTTAAGCCTCCTCCTCGCTTCGGTTAACGCGCCGCATCTCTATCGCAAGGGCAAGCTTAAGCTTGGCTGGCGATAAGCATTTTTGCGCGCCGAAAGGAGGCATTGATGATCGTGAAGATCAACTACTTCGTACCTGTTGCTGCTATCGTCGTTTTAGCGGCCGTTACGGCAAGCGCCTGTAGCAGCGATGACGGGGACCTCGGGCCGAGGGTACAAGAGTCCGAACTGCAGGTGCAGCAACTGCAAGGCCAACTGGAGCAGTTGGGACGTTCGCTGGAGAAGGGCCAGGCTTTAGCCGCTCTGAACTCCCTAAACGCCACTGGGTTCCACGCCATCGATGAGGAGATGCAGGCCGCGTCCGAGATACCGGCAGGCATCTTGGGTCGGATAAGAAAAGCCCGGCAGTCCGCCGAAGGGATGACCTGGCCTGCAGAGTTGGAGGAACAGGCGGGTGAACTGGTAGCGACGCTAACGGACTTTGAAAACGCCTTAAGCTCCAATGACCTAACGAACGCGAAGCGACTCGCCACCGCCTCTCATGACGCCTTCCACAACTTCGAAGGGCTGGCCTACGCTTACATAGCCGGTGAGGAAGCTCCAGACCACGATGATTAAGCAGTTGATTAAGAATGAAGGAGTGGTGTTGTGATGCGGTGGTTAAGTCTACTTTCCTCATGCGCTCTGGTTTTGTCTGGACTGGTTTTTACCGCAAGTTCGGCCTTCGGCCACGCTCGTTACGAACGCTCCGACCCAGCCGACGGCGCTGTCGTGCCGCAATCGCCGCCGCGGGTAGACGTTTACTTCACGCAAGAGCTTAGCCGCTCCGGCGGCCTTCCCGAACTTAAAGTAGTTAACGACGTAGGAGACGCCGTCCAGTCGCAGGCCGTGCTGGACGACGCCGATCGCACCCACATGTACGCCGAACTGCCGCCATCCTTGCCGCCCGGACGCTATACCGTGATCTGGCATACACTGTCCGATGAAGACGGCGAGGAGGCGGAGGGCGCATTCCACTTCTTCGTGGGCGCTAGCCCTACCGGTAATCAGAGCCCGACCGGCGTTCCGACCGCTTCGCCGGCTACTACGACATCGCCCAGACCAACCGTCACGCCAAGTCCGCCGACGCCTGCTGATGCAGATGACGACGACGGCCTAAAGGGTGGTACTATCGTCGGCGTAGTAGCCGGTTCGGTGCTAGCTGGCGTTGCTGCTGGAGGTAGTTTCACGTGGTTCGCATTGCGGCGACGAGCTTAGGCTCGGCAGTGCCGGTGCGTTTACTCCTACTTCTAGCGGTCTTTGCCGGGGTAGGGCTATACTTGGCCGGCGTTTTGCCGGTGAGCGCCCATGCCTTGCTCACAAGCTCAGACCCGCAGGTCAACGCCAGGCTCTTAGATCCTCCTGGCCGGTTGACGGGATCGTTTACCGAGCCGCTCGATGCTGAGCTATCGTACCTTCAGGTGCTAGACGGCTCCGGCGCACAAGTCGATACCGGCGATGTGCAGGTCAACCCGCAGAACGCGCGTGAGATGTCCGTCGGCGTTAGGGAGGGGCTGGGACCGGGCTTCTACACGGTCGTCTGGCAGACACTCTCCACCGTTGATGGACACCTGCTTAGAGGTTCGTTCCCGTTTACCGTGCTCAACCCAGACGGCAGC
>WHTN01000095.1 GCA_009377715.1 Dehalococcoidia bacterium
GAACGTCCAGCCATGTAAGCAGGTAAATGACTCGGCATTGCCTTCTTCGGCCCGGCAGAGACGGCTTTCGCTGTGCAAGCATGTATTGAGGAAGGCATTCACTTTGCCGGCGCTGTCTCGCCAGACGATGACCGGCTCCTCGCCCATGCGCGTCGTGATGAAGTCGCCCGCGTTCGGTAGCTGGCTTTCGTGAGCCATAAAGAGCCAACAACGGAGGAAGACCTTCTCGATCTCTTCGTTGTAAATATCCTGCTCAACGTAGATGCGGCGGCTGATTATGCCTTCATCGATGTTAACAAGCTCGCTGGTGTCCATGGGATCGCTCCTGTAGTTTCTGCTTTCAGTTTAGCTGCGCAGAGGCACGCGTGTAAATTTGGAGAGCAGGCTGAGGCTAAAACCGTTTGCTTTGGAACCCTACAGATATTGTATGCTAGTCGAGATGCGGAGACATCGGAGGCGTAAATGAAAGTCGTACCGTTTGTGCATGAAGGCCTCGGCAATAGCTCCTACCTCGTCGAACTGGCCGATCGCGCTGCCGTACTCATCGACCCCGACCGTAGCGTAGACCGCTATCTCAGTACCGCCAAAGCGAACGGCTGGACGATCCAGGCAGTCTTCGAGACGCATCTGCATGCCGATTTCGTTTCAGGTGTGCGAGAACTCGCACACGTCGCCGGCGCGGAGCTTTACTTGCCGAAGGATGGACAAGCCCAATTCTCGCATCAGGCGCTAGTCCCTTCGCAAAGAATTCGCATCGAAGGCTTGGAGGTCGAAGCCGTCGCATCGCCCGGGCATCGACAGGCAGCCGCCGCTGCTTTTCAGCGGCGGCGCCCTCATAGTCGGCGGGGCCGCCCGCACTGATCTGATAACCCCGTACGTGACAGATGACATGACTCGTGCCTTGCACCGGACCCTGCAGAGCGCCTTCGAATCTCTTCCGAACGAAACTTTGCTCTATCCGACCCATGGCGGCGGGTCGTTTTGCTCCACTGGGGCCGGCGGCGAGCGCACCTCGACGCTGGGGCAGGAACGTCGCCAGAACCCGCTTCTCTCGATAGCCAATGAGGAAGAGTTCACGAAGTGGTTCCCCTCGACATTTCCCGCCGCGCCCTCCTACTTCTTCCGTATGCGGGCATTAAACCGGCAAGGGCCGCGCCTGCGCGACGAAATCGCGTCTCCTCCTTCGCTAACGCCGCAAGAATTCGATCGCGCGCGTTCTCGCGGTCTGGTTATCGATGCACGATCGAAGAGAAATTACGCGGAGGGGCATATCGCCGGCGCTCTAAGCAACCCGCTGCGAGATGGCTACGCGGTGTGGCTCGGGTGGCTCGTGCCCCAGGATACACCGCTTCTGTTCGTTACGGACGGTGGCTCTTTGCCAGAGGTAATCGACCAGACGCTTCTGGTCGGGTTCGAACGATTGCCGGCTGGTTAGACAGTGGCATGGAGGCCTGGAGCGCCGCGGGCTTGCCCACCGCAGCGACCGGCTTGGTCGACGCGCAAGGAGCGCGAAAGGCTGTGCTTGAAGGGGCGCTCGCCCTGGACGTACGGGAGCCTGGCGAGTTCGAGGCCGGCCATATCGAGGATGCGTTACTTATTCCTCTCGGCCATTTGCAGGCGAGTATAGAAAGCCTACCGAAAGACCGCCCGATCCTCGCTTACTGCGGCCACGGTGAACGCGCCTCTACCGCTGTTTCGCTGCTCGAAAGGGCTGGGTTCGGCCCGCTCCTCAACCTCGATGGCGGCATCGAAGCGTGGGAGAAGGCTGACTACAAGGTCGTTAGCGCTTAGTTAGCAGGGGAGATGCCTTCCAGTTTGTCACTCTGAGCACTTCGCTGCGCTCAGCATAAACTCCGCGAAGAGTCCTGCGTGAAACATATTTAAACGTAAGATTCTCTGCTCCCTGCGGTCGCTCGAGGATGACATTTTGAGGATTTTGGCTTGCGCGCTAGCTAGTCCGCTAGATTGCCATCAACGTAGTTACCGAAATCCACGATCCAGCGCGTTCCGTAGGCGGCTGTGGGACTATAGCCGTAGCCCGTGCCCATAACATGTGCCCGGCAGGCTAGCATCGCCTTGTTGTGACCATCGCTGGTCTTCCACCCTGCAACAGCCTGGGAGGCGGTTTGCTGTCCCCAGGCAGCTATCTCGCTGTACCAGGTGAAGCTGTGGGTGGGATAGCCCGCCGCTATCATGCGGTCCGCCGGACTACGACCATCCGCCGTGTGTCCTGTTCGGTTATTAACCGCCAGCCATACCGCGTAGTCGTGGGCCGCTTTCCATACAGTGGGTGAGAGAGCGAGCGTCCTGCTGTCGGACGCCGTCCAAGCACGCCATCCTCCATTTGGGTGGACAAAGCATTGAGGACTCTGGTTTCTGTAGCTGTTAATCAGATTGTAGAGCTCCCACTCCTGCTGGCTCACCTGCCCGCTCGGCGTTGCGGTGGGTGTTGCCGTCGGAGTGCGTGTTGGTGTCGGCGTCGGTGTAAACGTTGGTGTGGCGGTCGGAATTGGCGAGGCGCTTGACGTTGGTGTCGGAGTCGCCGTGGCCGACGGCGTTGGCGTTGTGGTTCCGGCCCCCACCGTAAAGTAAGCGGTGGCGCTGTTGTACGCACCGGCGACGGCGAAAGCGTAAGCGCCCGACGGATTCGCTGCGGGCAAGACGCCGTTGATGTACCAGTCAGATGTGCCGGGCCGCAGAGTCAGCCCATAAGTGGATTTCGTGCTACCCCCCGGCCAGGTCCAAGTCATATCGAAGTACGCCTGGACCTGAGTTGCTCCTGGATTGGTTATCGTGAACCAGTAGCGGATAGACTCACCCTGGCTGAATGTGCCTTTCGGAATATTGTTGATCTCCGTCGTCCAAGCGGCGGTGACAGACAACTGAGTTTGAGGTGTTGACGTTGGCGCTGGAGTGGTTGTCGCCGTTGCCGTCGGCGTCAAAGTCGGCGTTGCCGTCGGCGAAGAGGTGGGCGTTGGAGTAGCTGTGGCCGTCGGCGTAGGGATGGCAGTGGCTGTTGGGGTAGACGTAGTGGTCGCGCTCGGTGTAGGAGTCGGCGTCTCCTCATCGGACGATTGTATCCATACCCCCGCCGCTGATACGTGTAGCCATATGATGTCGTTAGCGCAGACGTCGCGCAGAGTGTTCAGGGTGTCTGGTGCGTCGGGATCGAAGGTAGTCCACAACTGGTTCTGCGCGCTAAACTTCCCAGCAACGTTGAGGATGCCTTGCTCGATCAGGTTTTGAAAGGCTTCGCGGGAATCGCGACAGTCCTCTATATACCACACGCTGACGTTCCAGCCCGCTATGAGTGGGACGTTTTGCGTTAAGGCGGCCTGCGAAGAACCAGGGTCGGTGGCTGCCAGCGTAAGCCCTTGGGAACGTCCGCCCACCGTGAGGAGGAGAAGGCTAGCTATGCCGATTACTGGTAGTGTATCAGTTTGAATTTGACGCCCCGCCGTAATAGCGTTAGCCTTAAAATATGGCTAAGCGCTCAAGCAAGAAGAAAGACCACGACTTTAGCGTAATCGCCCATCGCGTAGTCGAGCAAGCTACGGGCGCATTGGAAGAACAGCCGGAGCCTGAGCTAGACACCGAAGGCAAGAATCCTAATGCAGTAGCATTAGGCCGTCTAGGTGGTAAGAAGGGCGGCAAGGCTAGGGCCGCGAAGCTGACGCCGGAGCAGAGGAGCGAGATAGCGCGTAAGGCTGCTCAGGCCCGTTGGCAATCCCCGCCCGAAGGCTCGCGATAAGGGCCTCCGCTTCCATCACATCTGGCGTGAAGTCGAAGCTCATCTGGATAGGGTTCATTCGAGTGCGATTTTCGTTGTAACTGTCCACATCCGCCTTTAGTTGTTTACTGTCACCAACAATCTGTTGGCGGCGCAACTGGAAAGCCATCTGCATATGTTCTCGACTCGCGGACCGAATGTCGGCCCAAAGCATCAACTGCTTTCCCTCGCGCTCCACACGGGCCACGTGCTTTGCGCGTACTGTTCGCCCTTGCGGATCAACGATGTATTCCTCGCGCATGGCGCGCGACAATTCCTCAGCGCAACGATCAACTAAAGTTGACCGCTGCGGTCGCCATTTACGATGGTCAATAGCGTAGCCGGCGAGCTGACGTGTCGTTGCGGGCCATTCAAGGCCATCCTTGATATAGTCAGTAACGATTTCTTGTAGCTGCTCATTGTACGTCTTTGTCATTTCGACACCTCGTCTCTAAAGTCCGGCTGGAAGCTTTTGGCCCCATCCGTCAGTTAACGCTGTTTGAGTGATAATGTGGCGAACCTTTACGAGCATGTCTCGATAGTAGGAGTAGCCGATCTCCTCCATGTGTTGAAGCTGCCCAACGACTATCCCTGGGTGAATCTTAAGCCTTATCGCAAACCCCCAAATTTTCATCTTTGAATAAAGAGGCTTAGTTCGTACTATGAAATCTGCCATCGCATCCTCCTCGATCAGTGTGGCGGCCGCGAATCGATCTGCCTCTTGTTCAAACTCAGGCTTATTTTGGGTTGGTGTCGCCTTGTCTCCTACCAGGTCTGTGTCCAGCGTCACGCTGCTATTACCTTCTTCATTCCTGATATGACTAAGCTCATGCATTAGCGTGTGCCAAAAATAATCGATGCGGTCAAACCTGAGAGACAACACTACAACCGGAGACCGTCTATTTAGCCAGAAGGTTGCCCCATCGATGCGAGTGCTAGGCAGTGGCTCAACTACTAAGAACCGTATGCCATATTCGGCTAGTATCCGAGGAACATGCCTGATTTCCTCAGGGCTATACAGTAACGTTCTTAGCTCAACTACTGCTTTCTGGAAACTACTCTCAGAAAATTCTTTGGCAGAGATTGCGCGTGCTAGATGTCGCGCCCTGTAGAGCCATGCAGTCTGTGCCGGTGAAACCTCATCATAAGAAGTGGATTTGCGAGCTGCATGTGCCCATGGAGTTATTTCCTGTTCGAGGCTTTCGATTTCAAGGAAGTCTATTACGCTGCGCTCCAAAACATCGATGCTGTCCGAGTGCTCTATCCAGCTCCGCCGAACCATATCCTTAATCGGCGCTTTTGCGTAAAGCCTCGCACGCCTCGCCACAGCGTCATCCGCATCGGGGATGCGCGAAAGGCGGTACATCGATTCGAGATTCAGCCATAGCTCCGCGCTTGTACCGAAGGCATCACCTAGTGCCTTCGCAGTTTCAGGTGTGATACCGCGCTTTGCAGAAATGATCTCATTAACTAGTTGGACAGGACGTGCGATAATCTCCGCCAAGTCGGTCTGCGTCCAGCCGCGCGCGTCTAGTTCATCCTTGATGAACTCCCCAGGCGGGAATACTTCTGCTAAACGAATATCATTCATGACGCACCATTCCTTCTAGTGATAATCCTCGATACTGATTACTAAAACTACCTTTCCGTTATCTGCTGTTTCATATTCTATGATTAGCCGGTACTTGTCGTTTAAGCGCATTGAATGCTGGTGGTCTCGCGCACCGGATAGTTTTTCATAATGCAGTGATTTGAGCTTGTAAAAGTCCCTTTCGTCCGGCGCGGCTTTTATCATCTGCATTCGCTTTCGGAACACCTTAACTAATGCGGGCGTAAAACCGCCAGCGAACTTAGTGTCCGTTGCTAGCCGTTCGAGTTTGTCATCGCGAAACCTTATTTCCATTGGTCACGCTGCTAGCTTACTTGACGGGAAACGGCTTGTCAAGTAGTATTTTCATTCTTTCCGTGAAAGTGTGATATTTGAACTTGACAATGCTCACACCCTCAAGCATAATATAGTCATTATGAACGTACTAAGTATAGAGCGGCGCTCCCAAATAGTTAAAGCGCTATGCGAAGGGAACTCCCTACGCAGTACAGCACGTATGACTGGCTCTGCGGTGAACACGGTCGTTAAGTTACTAACAGAGATGGGTTCCGCTTGCTTGGACTATCAGGACGCGGTGATGCGCGATCTACCATGCACGCGTTTACAGTGTGATGAGATTTGGTCTTTCGTATACAGCAAGGCGAAGAACGTTCCGGCCGAATACAAGGGCCAGTTTGGATACGGTGACGTGTGGACATGGACGGCGATTGATGCTGACACCAAGCTGGTTCCTTGCTGGCACGTTGGCAGTAGGGACGCGGGCGACGGCTTTCAGTTTATGAGCAACCTGGCTAGTCGAATGGCGAACCGTGTGCAGATGACTACGGACGGGCACAGGGCTTATCTAGTGGCCGTTGACGCAGCCTTCGGCGGCAAGATCGACTACGCCATGCTTGTTAAGCTCTACGGCCCCGCACCGGATGAGGAACAACGGCGCTACAGCCCCCCAACTTGTATTGGAACCGATGTTAGGGTTGTTAGCGGCAAGCCGGATGAAGCCTACATTTCGACTAGCTACGTAGAGCGGCAGAATCTAACGATGCGTATGTCAATGCGGCGCTTTACCCGTCTCACTAACGCCTTTAGCAAGAAACTAGAGAACCACATGTACGCGATAGCGCTCTACTTCATGCACTACAATTTTGCGAGGCCGCATAAGACGCTGAGCAAGCCCTACCCTACAACTCCGGCAATGGCGGCTGGCCTAACTGACCATGTGTGGTCGATGGAAGAATTGATTTCGTTGATCGGGGATTCAAACTGATACACTACCC
>WHTN01000096.1 GCA_009377715.1 Dehalococcoidia bacterium
AAGTGGCCCTCATTGCCTGCATGCATAAACTGCTCACTATCTTGAACGCTATGGTGCGCACTATGACCCCGTGGCAGCCAAAAACCCTTGACCTTTAAGACAGTTGCTGAGCGACCGAAGGAAGCGAAGAATCTACTTCTCATTCAGGAATAAAATGTACGAAGGGTCTGACGTGAATACAACTCACACGTAGATTCTTCACTCCCAAAGTTTACCCTGAGTTTGTCGAAGGGGTCGCGCAAGAATGACATCTGAGGCAAAGCAAATGAACAAGATTATGTGGCGTTGACAGGATCATAGTCGAAGACTAACCTCAATTTATAAGCGGCTAACGGACACTGGAGGGCGAAAAATGATTAAAGTCGGCGTAGGGCTGCCATCGCTGGTGGAAGGCGTAAAGGGCGAGACACTTCTGAAATGGGCAGAGGCTATCGATGAGGGGCCGTTCTCGTCCATCACCGTCAACGACCGCGTTGTCTATCACAACCTAGAATCGATAATGGCGCTAGGCGCGGCGGCCGCGGTCACTAAACGGGTCCGCCTCTTGACGACTTCGCTGATCGGCTCGGTGCGCGAACCTGTAATGCTGGCTAAGCAGCTCGCCACTTTGGACGTTATCTCGAACGGCCGCGTGACGCTCGGCATCGGCGTCGGCGGCCGCCCCAACGACTTCGCGGCGACAGGCGCGGAGATGCACGCCCGCGGCAAACGGCTAGAGCGCAGCATCGAGAACATGCGCCGCATCTGGCGGGGCGAACCTTTTGGCGAGAACGTGGGTAAGATTGGACCGGCGCCAGTGCAAACGGGCGGCCCTCCGATACTTATAGGCGGCAGGGACGAACACGCTCTGAAAAGGGCCGGGCGTATCGCCGATGGCTACATCGCCGGTTCGTCCGCCGGCGCGAAAGGGATCGTGGAGACTGTACGCGCAGCCTGGCAGGAGGCCGGCCGTCCAGGCGAGCCGGTGTTCAAGGGCGCGACTTACTTCGCCTTCGGCGATGACGCCGAGGAAGGACGTCAGTACCTTCGCAACTACTACGCGTTCCAGGGGGCTGAGGCGGCCAACAACGCGACTCAGCGCTTAACCGCTACGCCCGAACAAGCGCACGAAATCATTAAGGTTTACGAAGACGCAGGTTTCGACGAGGTCTCCTTCTGGGCAACGGTTGGCAATGTTGAGCAGGTTAAGCGGCTCGCGGATATAATCGGGTAGAGACTTGTCATTCTGAGCGCAGCGAAGAATCTGCCGTAGACCCTTCACCCCGTTCAGGGTGACATGAATGGCGGCGACCTTCGCGGTAACGTTAATGCAGCGTCGTCTTTAGTTCTCGGCCGTCGGAAGGGCGAGGCCGATAAGGCGGTAGGCCAGCTTAGCAGCCGTCTGGGCGTTGGCGAACGGACCGAGTTGCGGGGCGAGTTCCGTGACATCAAAGCCCACGATCCTGCGCTCACGTGCGATCGCGGCTAGAAGGCTCGTTACCTCTTGCCACAGCAAGCCTCCAGGCTCAGGGGTACCAACCGCTGCCATGATAGAAGGGTCTAAACCGTCGAGGTCTATAGTGATGTATACCCGTTCGCTGAGATGACCCAGAATTTCTGCGGTGGGATCGGCGAGGGAGCGGAACGCCTCGACCGTATAAAACGGCAGGCGGTTTTCGCGGATGAGATCGTGCTCCTCGATCGCCGCGCTCCGCAAGCCCACCTGCACAACTGGGCAAACGTCTAGGACACGTCGCAGTGTGCAGGCGTGATTATAAGAACTGCCCAGATACGAATCGCGCAGGTCGGCGTGGGCGTCGAACGCGAGCACCGTCAGCCCAGGATAGCGGCTGGCATGCGCCCAGGCTGCTCCCGACGCTACGGTATGTTCCCCGCCTAACGTCACGACGAATTTCCCCTCGTCGATAAGCTCGCCTACAACTTCTTCGATGCGCCGGACCATCGCTTCGGCATCACCGCTGAGCACTTCCAACTCCGGCAAGGTATGGATGCCGACTTGGAACGGCTCGCGGCCAATGCCGATATCGTATAGCTCCATGTCTTCGGAGGCATCGATAATGGCCCGTGGGCCATCGCGCGCGCCTACCTGCGCCGTGACCGTGCTATCGTAAGGCACAGGCAGGACGACCACTCGCGACGTTTCGCGTCGCGAGTGGTCCTCCGGTATAGCGGCGAAATTGCGAGGCGGAAAGAAGCGTGGGTCAGCCATCTATTAGTGTCCACCGATGCCCTCTGAACTATCGCTCATGGGTTCGACAGGTACATTCTGAGCTTGCCGAAGGGCATTCATAGTCGACCTCGCTTAAATAAAGCTAGGCGCTTATACGTTCCTCGGCAGGCTCAGCCTCGGCCTCCATGAACTCGAAGCCGCGAGGCAGCACCTGGGCTTGAACGTCCTGCAATGCAAAGGCCTGCTTGATAAGCCGGATCGCTTTGTCAGCATCGAAGTCTTTGCAGGAAAAAACGTCCGCCCACAAACAGTTCCTAGCCGGGAAAGTATGAAAGCTAATGTGACTCTCAGCTATAACCACGTAGCCAGAGTAGCCCCAATCCTGCGGCTTAGAGCCTACGTAGCGGTATACCGCAGGCGGGGCGATTTTGGTCATGCCGATTTGGGCTGGAAACTCGTCTAAAAGTTTTTCCAGAACGGCCCCTTCGGCTAATAGCTGCGAGTCACCACCGTAACCATCGATGATGAGATGCATCGTTTCCCCTCCTTTCCAAGGGGCCGCCGCGCTGAAGCGCTCCGGCACAGAAGAAAGGCCCCCAGCAGAACCGGAAATTTCCGGACTACCAGCAGGCCAGCTGCAAGTTTTCCTATTGGTTGTGCCCGTTTAGTACTTACGTACCTATTTAGACACATCCCGTATAGTAACACAGCGGAAATTCATCTGCAATAAATTAATAACGGTATAATGTCTACACCGAAACGAGGACGTAAACAGATTTGAAAAAGACTTCACTTCGCTACTGCAAGTCACCGGCCGCCCGGTTAATAAGGCTCCTCCTACCGCTGATCACCCTGTTGGCATCGGCCTGTGGCGGCGGAGGCGATACGCAGCCGGGGGCAGTACATCTCCTCACTGCTGACGGCACGGTGAACCCCGTAATGGCCCGCTATATCGACCGCGGCATCGATAACGCCGAAGACGACGGCGCCTCTGCGGTCGTCATTCAGTTAGACACACCGGGCGGTCTTGTCAATTCGATGAACGACATCGTGGAGCGCATCCTTAGCTCGGAGGTGCCGGTCATCGTCTACGTATCGCCTTCAGGCGCGCACGCCGCCTCGGCCGGCACGTTCATTACGATGGCCGCCCATGTTGCAGCGATGGCCGATGCGACCCGTATCGGCGCCGCCACACCGGTCGACTCCAGCGGTCAGGACATCGAAGGCAGCCTCGGCAATAAAGTCACGAACGATGCTGTAGCGCTGATCACCGGCCTTGCCGAGCAGCGCGGTCGCAACGCGGAGTGGGCCGAGAGCGCCGTGCGCGAGGCGGCAGCCGTAAACGAACGCGAGGCGCTGGACCTCAACGTCATCGACCTCATAGCACCGAATCTTACGGCTCTACTCACTGCTGTAGACGGCCGCCAGGTCGAACTGCCTTCTGGGACGGTCGCTCTCCGCACGGCCGACGCTCCAACCATCTCACGCGATATGAACTTCGTAGAGAACTTCCTCGACATCATCAGCGACCCCAACATCGCTTTCATCTTGCTCAACATCGGGATGATAGCCATTCTGATCGAACTGTACAGCCCCGGGCTTATCGCTCCAGGAGTGTTAGGCGTAGTCTTCGTGGCTGTCGCTCTGTTCTCCTTCGGCACGCTGCCGGTAAACTGGCTCGGAGTAGCGTTTATCGGAATAGCGTTTGTACTTTTCGCTCTCGAACCGTTCATTGACAGCCACGGCCTGCTCAGCCTCAGCGGCCTGGCATTCTTAATAGCGGGCAGCCTCGTACTCACCGGCGGGAATTCGCCAGATTTCCGCGTGTCGCCATGGCTCATTTGGAGCGTTATTGGCGTCATAACTGCTTGCATAGCTCTATTCATCGGCATTCTCTTGAAAGGACGCCGGCGTCGCCTCGCGCAAACGGAAGCGGAGGAGCTTATCGGCCGTGTCGGGCTCGCCCATTCGGCGCTTGAGCCCTATGGTCGTGTATACGTCGCTGGCGAGGAATGGTCAGCAGTAGCCGAGGATGGCTCCATCCAGCAGGGGGAGGCGATCGTCGTGAGAGCCGTGGAGGGACTTACGCTTAAAGTAGCGAGGAGGGAGTCATCTACGGGATGACATTTTACTCATGACTACGGCTGCTGTTGTCTGACAATTGTGACCCTGCTAGACTATTTAGACGCGCCCCTATCGTCTAGAGGCCCAGGACACCGGTCTTTCAAGCCGGCAACAGGGGTTCGAATCCCCTTGGGGGCACCACTACTACCTCCACCCCAATTTCTACTGCCAGCCGAAGAGGTTCCATCCGCCAGCCAACGGCACATTGTTCGGGCCGTCGCTGATTACACAACCAGCGGTAACGTTGATCAAGTAGCCGCCCCCTAGAGCGAGTTCGTGGAGCGTTTGAAGGAAATCCGGCGCGCCGGGCTCGAACGCCAGCCAGGTCTTCGACTGGTTGTCGTGGCCGTAAGCGATATTGGTGCTACCGAAACAAGCGCCCAACTGGTCTTCTAACTCCACTTCACCCTGCTGTCCAAGAACATCGCGCCAGCCGAAGAGGTTCCAGCCTGCATAAAGTGGGATGTTGTTAACGCCGCTGGTGATCGTGCAGTCTGTAGCAAGGTTGACAAGGAAACCGCTGCCCGCTCCAAACTCGTGAAGAGTCTGCAGGAATACTGGAGCCTCTGGCTCGTAGGCAAGCCATTCGTTGCCGGCATTATCGCGGCCGTAAGCGATATTGACGTTGTCTAAGCAAGAGCCGAGCTGGTCTTCGATAGGTAAAGGCGGCGGCCCGCCGGCGTATCCCCAATGGTACGTCGACCAAAGCTCAGCGCCGCTTGGTAACTGCCTTACGAGATCGCCAGTGTTGGCGTCCATAACGCACAGATCGTCAACATTGCATTCGATAGCGATCTGTGAACCGTCTGGCGACCAGGTGACGCCACCCGCTCCCGCGCCGTTAGGAGGAGTCGCTAGTACGTCGCGGTCGCTGCCGTCCGGATTCATCGTGTACAACGCCGATTGGCCGCCCTCAGTAGAAGGACGGCTACTGTAGAAGGCGATCTTCGTCCCATCCGGTGACCAGGCGGCGTTACGTTCAGTTCGCTCCTCAGTATTCGTGAGGTTCACGACGCCGGAGCCATTCGCGTCCATGACGAAGATATCGTCGTCGTGCTCGAAGGTAAGGGGATTACCCTGGAAGGCGATCTTACTACCGTCTGGCGACCAGTCCGGTTGTCGTACCTGTAGAATATCGTCGCCAGGGTCGTAAATTAGCTGCTTGTCCGAACCGTCGGCGTTAATCGTGCAAATAGCGTTGCTGAAGTTTACAGGACTAACGCACACGTAGACTAAACGGCTGCCGTCCGGCGACCAGGGGGCTCCTGCGATGTTTCTGTGCCAGGCGTAATTTCGATCTGGTTGTTGCCGTTCCACTCCATCATACATAGCTGGTTGAGTCGCAGCCCAAGCGATGCGAGTGCCGTCCGGCGAAAGCTCCGGGTCAGTATCTGATTTCTGGTCGTCGATCAGGTTTTGCTTGCCACTGCCGTCGGGGTTCATGATGCAGATATCTAAGCTGCACTCAAGAACAATCTTATCGTCAGGCGTCTGGCCGGATACGCCGTCGCTGGAGAAGGGATGGGCGAGCACTACAACCGCAGATGTTGCGACGAAGAGCGTGCTTAAGAGAGAGCTCCACTTTGGCATGAGTTGCCTCCATATAGTTTGGGAAGTTATGTTGCGCCCATTGTAACGATCCAACCTATCCGCAACAAGGATATCCCAACCATATTTAATACTAGAAATGTGTGCACTAAACCGAAACTTTAAGTCAAAGTGGAATTGACATATGGGTGGGCATATATTAAAATTAAGGCATGGCTAATAATACTGCGACCAGCGTCTTACTTAGAGCTAAAAACTGCTATTTGATCTCCCTACTCTCGTTAGTTCTCGGCCTGTCCTTAATCGCAGGTTGCGGCGGCAATGGCTCTTCTCTGACCATCTACGCCGATCGGAACCAGCAGTACTTCCAGCCGCTGTTGGAGAGGTTCTCCGAAGAGACCGGGGTCAGCGTCCGTGTACGCTACGGCGGCGGGCCAGAGTTAGCCGCCACCATATTGGAGGAAGGCAACAATAGCCCGGCCGATATTATCTACGTTCAGAATGCCGGGCCCATGGGGGCGCTGGAGAGAGAAGACCGGTTGCAAGA
>WHTN01000017.1 GCA_009377715.1 Dehalococcoidia bacterium
GCGCTATCTCCCGGCCGCGGCGTTATTTTCGTGAGCGGCCACATGGGTAGCATGGAAGTGGCGAGCACTATAGTCCTGCTTCGCGACTTCAAGGTCACATCGGTGACAGAACAGCTAAAGCCTAAGGTGTTGATGGACTGGTTCGTTAGCAGCCGGGCTCGCATGGGTGTAACGCTTCTGCCGGTCACACGGTCCGGAGTCCGTTTGCTGAGGGCGCTGCGGAACAAAGAGATGGTGGCCCTGGTGGTCGATGTCGGCGTGAAGGGCTACGACGAAATACCGGTCAGATTCTTCGGCCGCCGAACATACTTTCCCGGCGGCCCGGCGCGACTAGCCCGGCTCAGCAACGCGCCCGTCCTCTTCGGCGTCGGTTTGCGAGAACGCGATGGCCGTTTCGTCGCCTACATCAGCCCGCCGGTGTTCGCCGATCGCGAGGTTGACGGGGAGGCCGACGTTATAGCCACGACCCAGCGCCTTGCCGATATCTTCGAGTCGTTCGTTAGACGCTATCCGGGGCAGTGGTACGCGTTTCGAGACATGTGGCCGCAAGACTAGGAACTGGAAGATCAGGAACGGCTTTCGGCACTTCCGCTAGTCGAAGTTGTGATGGCGCGGCTATTACGGGTCGCGTAATAGTAGGCGGCCTCTAAAGGGCCGACTATCAGTAGACCGAAGCCGATAACTACGTCTCCCGGGCTGAAAATTCGCAGGTTAGAAGGGTTTTCGATCACGATAATATCGGAGATCGGCCAAAGTCTCGTGTCCTCCTTCCTGAGGACAACGTCTTTGGAATGCACCAGCGGATCGCTCAGCACTGCTCTCTCAGCTTTTTCGTGTAGGCCTGACCGGGCGATGGCTTCAGGAGTAACCGGCATTAGGCCGCCGTTGGTGACAATCACGATGAAATTCATCGCTAAGCCGATGCCGATTACCAGGACCGAAGACGACCAGCGGTTGAACCAGACGAAAGCGAGCAGACCTACATAAGTGAGGGGGAAGAGCGTACGCCGTAGGACTTCGTTTTCTTCGATGGAGCCGCCCCCGGACACGAGCCAAGCCTGGATTGCCAGGCAGATAATTGGGAGTAAACTAAAGCGAAGGCGCGCCCGTTGCCGGTTTAGGAGCAGACGCGCCTTCGCTTTTCCCCACATGGGGTTTATGCTAAAGCATCCGAATATAAAAAACTACTTAGCCAAAGATTGGCGGCGCTGCAGCAGCGGCTGCTAATGCACCGACGACGAGGCCTGTGTAGACGAACTTCCACAGTCTGCTCTTCATAATACCCTCCTTAATATTCCCTTAGAGTTAGTAATTATTGCTCATTACTATCTCGATATTACTATCTCAATAAGATAAGAGGGTGTCAAGCATACTGGGAGATTCATGCGTTCAAACTATAGCCACTAAACTGCGTTGCTAGTGAAGCTAAGTGGGGCTTGTATAACGGCGGAAGAATGCGTCTGCTCACCTAGTGCTGCCGCGAACGTTATGCTATATTGGCTTTTGTGTTAAACGAGGAGACCGCGGTGAAGCGGTTGCTGCCGGACCTCTTGGCCGACCGCGCTAAGCCCCTTTGGCAGAGCGAGGCAGCCAGCTTCGCGCCGCCTTCCGTGCCGCTGTTACGTCTTGGCGGTGGCGTGCCGGACCCCGTAGCAGTGCCCCTCGCAGGGCTGGAAGAGGGGTGCCGTCTGGTGTTAGAGCGCGAGGGCGATGACGCGCTCCAGTACGGCGGACCACAGGGTTACGCCGGGCTTCGCGAGATGCTGGCCCAGCGCATCGGACAACAGGAGGCTACCGAGCTTACCGCGGCTAACTTCATGCTCGCGGGCGGCGCTGCTCAGGCGCTGGCCGCCGTTTGCTTCGCCTTTTTAGACCCGGGCGATGTCGTGATCTCCGAAGACCCAACTTT
Source organism: Dehalococcoidia bacterium (assembly GCA_009377715.1). GTDB lineage: Bacteria > Chloroflexota > Dehalococcoidia > SM23-28-2 > WHTN01 > WHTN01. The sequence goes on from WHTN01000017.1 coordinate 1,910, forward strand.
TCCCGGGTCGTTACGAACCTTTCGCGCCCACCAGGTCGAACTAGTAGGCGTGCCTTTCGATGAAGAAGGGCCGGTAATCGATGTACTCGAAGCGTCTCTTCAAGCGGAGACCGAGCGTGGCCGGCGTACGAAGTTGCTTTACTTCACGCCGAACGCGCAGAACCCGACCGGCATCAGCTTTTCGCTGCCGCGCCGCCAGGCGATCGTCGATCTCGTGTCGCGTTACGATTGCCTGATCGTCGAAGACGATGCCTACGGCGAGCTACGGTACGATGGCCATTGGTTGCCTTCGCTTTATACGCTGGCTGGCGGGCAAGGCGTGGTCCGCCTCGGCACGTTCAGCAAGACCATCGGCCCCGGGCTGCGGCTCGGTTGGACGCAGGCGAGCGCTGAGCTTACGCAGGTGTTCACGTCGATGCGCCTCGATATGGGGACGAGTCCTTTTCTGGCGCGGGTCGTGGCAGCGTTCGCCGAAAACGGCCACTACGACCGGCACGTCGAGGAGCTGGTTTCGTTCTACCGCGACAAGCGAGATAAAGTAGCCGCGCTCTTAGAGCGATACTGCGGCGAATGGGCTAGCTGGCGCGTTACTGACAGCGGTTTTTTCTTCTGGCTCGAACTCGGCCCGGGGCTGGATGCAGATGCTCTGGCAAAGGCGGCCTACAATGAAGGCGTATCGGTGGCATCAGGCAACGGTTTCTTCTGTGGCGAGCCGGCCGGCAATTTCCTGCGCCTCGCATTTAGTTACGTTGCCATAGAGGAGATGGAGGAAGCCGTACGGCGATTGGCCCGCGCGGCTGAAAAGCTTCTTACCGGCCCGCCGGAGAGTTAGGTCACAGATGGTGGAAAAGTAGATATGTCATCAAGGAATCAACGCAGACGAAGCAGACGTCCCGCTGGCACGGCCCAGCGTGAGCGAGAGCGCTTGGCTTCTTACCTGCCCGCAGAAGAGGCGCCTGTAACCACAGCAGAAGAAGCGGCCTCGGAGACGGAGAGCGGGGCCGCATCTCGTGCGACCCCGCAAGTTCGGCCTCAACAACGCTCGGCCAGGGACTATAGCTACGTCCCGACCGAGCTGCTACGGCAGCTAATTCTCACAGTGGGCATAGCTATCTTGCTGGTAATCCTGGCCCTCGTCCTTCGCTAAGCATTTAGCTGGCGTTGTAAGTCAGCAAGGTTGAAGTACGAGCGGTCCTCTACGCAAAGACCCTGTTCATTGACCCGGCCGTACATCAATACGTTTATTTCGAAGCGCTTGCCGCTCGGCGGGATCTCGCCGTCTGGGGTCTTCAACGGCCCGCTGTGGGTGCCGCGGCATGTGAGTTCTACGGCAAAGGCGTCGGTAAGGCCGCCGACCACGTTGGCGATTTCGCCGCTGAGGTTCGGGAAAGCGGTCAGAAGCTCGGTGTGCACACGCTCGACGGCATCGCGGCCGCGCTCCAGCTTCAGGTTCGCGTTGTCCCAAATCGTTGCGTTCTCGGCGTAAAGCTGCGCCGTCGCCTTGGCGTCGCCGTTGGTCAAAAACTGATGGAAGTACTGGTTGATGAATTGCTTGTATTCGCCTGCCATTTATTCCTCCTTCGCAAGCTGAACTCAATGAAGTAAACGCTGCTGATTATAGCCCGCCATAGCGGAGGCCGTCAACGATTTGGGGAAGGAGGAAGAGGGTTTTAATTAGCATGATTAACACAGATATATTGACGGATGCTTTCTATTAATATCTGTGTTCCATCTGTACATATCTGTAGTGATCCCTCCTTCTTTCTCCGATCTCCTCATTGGTGAATACTTTGGTCTCCTCGCAGCGTTTCTGGCGGGTTTGCGATAACTTTTGTCCAATATCTTGACAAAAAGTGAAATAGAGTGCTACTTATAGCAAGAAATGCATACCATAGCGCTGGTCTATTGTTGTGGACTTCCTCCATCGGCCAGGGCGGCAGTAAGGAAGCTTACGGAAATGGCCCCCCCCCCGGATTAGGATGAAGTTGTGCAAGAGTGGTACGCATTGTCCGTGCGCGAGCGGCAATTCATCGAACTTCTAGTGAGAGACCCGAGCGATAAAGAAATCGCCAAAGCCCTTGGCATAAGCCAAAATACTGTCCGTTATTATTTCACGCGCCTTTTTGCTAAGACCGGCTGTACTAGCCGGGTGCAACTAGCGAATTGGGGCCGGCGGATTTTACTACCAGGCTTTGAAATCTCCATCAATTTGAGCAGCCGCCAGCGGCAGATCGCCGAATCAGTCGCTCTCGGATTGCATAACAAACAGATAGCGGAGCGTCTTGGCATCACGGCGAACACCGCCAGGGACGAAGTGAGTGCGCTGCTGAGAAAGCTTAACCTTCATACCAGGACTGAGCTGGCTACTTGGTGGACAAGGTATTCCTCCTCCTAAAACTACCGAAAAACCCTACATTTGTAGGATCGTTTTCATAGTAGATTAGCATAGTCTAGGAACAGAGCACAAAAAGAGAGATTTTTGGGGTAATTAGCTTGGAGCTTAAGGACGAAGTTTTATCCGCGTATTCGTTCTGCGGCATCAAAGCGAAACGCCCCCGGTGGGCGCCCTCCAAAATCGATGTTCAGGTAGAGGAGGTTAAAATTGCGGAAGTTAATTATAAGTGTTTTAATCTTGTCCTCGCTGGCTCTTATCTTCTTACAGCAAGAAGAAGTAAAAGCTGACCATGGGTCTGAATGGCATGTCTCGAACGTTACAATGATGCAGGGCTGGAGTAATCCTAGCGGAGTTATGGCGCAGTGGTATCAAGGTGGTTATGGCGATTGTTTTGCGTCAGGGGGTCACAACGTTTGCGTGTTCCACGCCTCTTGGTGGGATGTAATCTGTGATAGTATATGCGCGTGGTATGATAATGGGTACGGTGCCAACACCGCTCATGGCGTATCTGCAACCTGGCATTGCCAGCTGCCAGAAAACTATTGCGGTAGCTATCAGGTATCCTTGCCCACATATTCGCCGTCCTGTTGGTGGTACGAGACAGTGCATGTATACGCGATTGGCGGTATGCAAGAAACTCTAGATGACGATTGGTCATCAAATTGGGAATACGTAGACTGCTAGTCAGGGGGTTATTACAGTGAAACGAGCGTTTATTGCTCTGGTAGTTTGTCTGTTTGTAATCGTCGTAATAGCTTGTAAGGGAGCTACGGCCGAGCAAGAATCTCCCCAGGCTGTTACTAATGAGCCTTATGAGGCGGTGGACTATTCGTACTCTTCTCAGGTGGTTGCGGATGAGTTTCTCATAAATTTCCCCGTGCCGGATGCTCTGAGCAGTTGCGGCTTGAGTCAAGAAGAGCTTAAAGAAAGAGTCAGAAGTTACGCTAACGGAAATGCAGCGGAACTTCGGTCTAAGGATATTTCTGCGATTGATGTTATCAATTGTCCAGACGCTGGCAGTATCGGAGCGCTTCTGTTGAAGACACCGGGCAATGTTTACGTTCCGCCGGAGCATTGTCAGGAACTAATAAGAAATACTATGGGAACTAGAGACAAATCGATTCCCGCCCCGGATCTACCGGAAGAATGCTACCCGCCAGCACACTTCGAGCCTGTCGCGATACCCAAGTAGCAGCGAAAATTCTTAACACAAAGCCCCCGAAAGGCCGGGGGCTTTGGCGTTTGTAGATGAAAGAGGAATGGCCGTCCACGGGCAGTAAAGTCCGCTACGAGCTGTATTGAAATGCGTCCTCTACCGCCTTCTTACGGCGCGCTTTCGCCTGCCGTCACTTCCTCCGCTGACTCTTCTCGGCTTGAGTGCGCGTCCACGTGGCCGTCGATCTTGTAGGCGACCGGTCTCGGCACGACCTTCCAGAATAGCGGCAGGTAGCGGTCCCAGCGGTACAGGATCTCGTTCGCCCGCGGGCTGCCCGTTGCGTCACGGTGTTCGCCGATCAGCGATTGCAAGAACAGTTCTTCCGCCGGCTCCAGGCGGCGGACATCCACCAGTTCGGGGTTGTACTTGCGCGGAAAGCTGTCGTCCTCGTCGAGGACGTAGGCGTAGCCGTTCGACATGCCCGCCCCGAAGTTGCGGCCGGTCGAGCCGAGCACGACCACGACGCCCTTCGTCATGTATTCGCAGGTGTGGTCGCCGGTGCCTTCGACGACGGCGATCGCGCCGCTGTTGCGCACGGCGAAGCGTTCGCCGGCGCGGCCGGCGGCGAAGAGTTTCCCGCCCGTCGCGCCGTATAGCACGACGTTGCCGATGATCACGTTCTCGTGGCCGGCGAAGCTCGCGTCTTCGGTCGGCTTGATGACGATCTCGCCGCCGCTCATGCCCTTGCCTACGTAGTCGTTCGCTTCGCCTTGAAGGGCGATACGCATACCGTTCGTGCAGAAAGCGCCGAAGCTCTGACCGGCAGTGCCGAAGAAGTCGATGCGGACCGTCTCGTCCGGTAGGCCGTCGATGCCGTACCGTTCGGCGATCGCGCCCGCGACGCCTGCGCCGACCGTAAGGTCGCTGTTGAGTAGATCGTAGGCCAGGCTGACGCCCTCGCCTGTTTCGAGGGCTGGCGTAATATCGTTTACGATGACCTCGTGGTCGAGGCGGCGGATGTTGCGGTCGTTCCTCGGCTGCATGCAGTGGCGAGGCAACGTGCCGCTCGGGTCGACGTCCTTCAGGATCGCGTCGAGGTTCAGGGCGGCTGCCCGGCCCACCAGTTGCTCCTCCATCGGCGCCAGCAAGTCGACGCGGCCGATGATGTCGTCCAGCCGGCTGTAGCCTAGCGACGCCATGATCTCGCGCACATCCTCGGCGATGAAGGTGAAGTAGTTGATGACCGCCTCGGGCGTGCCGGTAAACTTCTCCAGCAGGTCTTCGCGCTGGGTAGCGATGCCCGTCGGACAGGTGTTGAGGTGGCACTGCCGCGCCATGTCGCAGCCGATGGAGACAAGCGCCGCCGTCCCGAAGTCGAACTCGTCCGCGCCGAGCAGGGCGGCTACCACGATGTCGCGGCCGGTCTTCAGACCGCCGTCCGTGCGCACGCGGACGCGGCCGCGCAGGCCGTTGAGCATCAGCACCTGCTGCGTCTCGGCCAGGCCCAGCTCCCACGGGCAGCCGGCGTTCTTGATAGACGACAGAGGCGAAGCGCCCGTGCCGCCGGAGTCGCCGCTTATCTTCACATAATCGGCGTAGGCCTTGGCGACGCCCGCGGCGATGGTGCCCACGCCGCTTTCGGCGACGAGCTTAACGCCGACGCGCGCTCTCGGGTTGACCTGCTTGAGGTCGTGGATCAGCTGGGCGATGTCCTCGATGCTGTAGATGTCATGATGAGGTGGCGGCGAGATAAGCGGTATGCCCGTTATTGCGTGCCGCACCGAGGCGATGAAGGCTGAAACTTTCGCCCCGGGGAGTTGGCCGCCTTCGCCGGGCTTGGAGCCTTGCGCGATTTTGATCTCGAGTTCGTCGGCGTTAGCGAGATACTCTGTGGTCACCCCGAAGCGGGCCGAGGCCACCTGCTTGATGCGGCTGTTCGCCGAATCGCCGTTGGGGAACGGCTGGTACCAGTCGCGGTCCTCGCCGCCTTCGCCGGTGTTGCTCTTGCCGCCCATGCGGTTCATAGCGATCGCCAGCGTCTTATGCGCTATAGGCGAAAGCGCTCCCATAGACATGGCCGCGGTGCTGAACCGCAGGCGGATCTCCTCCATCGGCTCCACTTCGGCGACCGGTATCGGCTGCCGGTCGCTTCTAAGGGCGAGCAGGTCGCGCAGTTCGCGAGCCGGGCCGCCCTGTATCATGCTCGCGAAGACCTTGTATTGGTCGTAATCGCCAGTGGTCACGGCTTTTTGCAAAGCCTTAACGCTCTGCGGGCGGAAGGCGTGATATTCGCCGTCGCGGCGATAGTGGACGTAACCGATGTCCGGCAGTTTGCCTTTTAGCGCGTCGCCATAGGCTTCCTCATGCCAGCCGAGGATGTCCTCGGCCAGTTCTAGCAAACCGATGCCGCCAAGGCGGGCCGGCGTTCCGGTGAAGTAGCGGTCGACTACATCCTGCGCCAGGCCGATGACTTCGAATATCTGCCCGCCACGATAGCTCCGCAGGGTCGAGATGCCCATCTTCGACATGATCTTAAGGAGGCCGTTTTGGACTGCTTGGCGGAAGTTGGCTTCGGCTTCCTCGATGCTGATCGGTTCGGCGTCGCTCTCTTTGACCTTCTCATTCTCTTTAGGCGTCACAAGGTCGCTCACCGTTGCTAAAGCTAGATAAGGGTACACGGCGTTTGCGCCGTATCCTATAAGCAGGGCGATGTGATGGATGTCCCATGCCGAGCCGGTCTCGCAGATAAGCTCTGCCTTCATCCGACGGCCTTCCCGGATCAGGTGATGGTGAACGGCCGCCGTTGCGAGCAGCATCGGAATAGGCGCGTTGTTGGCGCCGACACCGCGATCGCTGAGGACGAGCAAGGTGGCGCCTTCATCGACAGCGCGGCAGGCCGCTTCGCATAAGTCTTTGGCGGCTCGCTCCAGCCCTTCTTTACCTTCACCTACAGCGAAGTAAGCGGGCAGTTCCTTCCAGGCGAACGCTTCTTCTTTAAGCCCTTTCAGGGCTTCCATCTGACGGCCGTCGAGGAGCGGACTCGCCAAGTGCACAAGTTTAGCATGCTGCTCCGTCTCTTCGAAGATGCTCGGACGCCGGCCAAGGTAACAGTCGAGCGACATCACAAGCTCTTCGCGCAGCGGGTCAATCGGCGGGTTAGTCACCTGGGCGAAGCGCTGCTTGAAGTAGAACGGCAGCGGCCGGTGCAGTTGCGATAGGATCGCTAGAGGCGTGTCGTCGCCCATCGACCAGACGGGGTCGAGGCCCTGGTTGCCCATCGTCGCGAGGATCATCTTCACGTCCTCGCTGGTCATACCGAAAGCGCGTTGCGTCCGCGTCAAGTCCTCAGGTACTTTGCTGTGGTGCCCGTTCTGGCTGGTCGGCGTGGCGAGTCGCGTTACGTTTCTCTTGAGCCACTCGCCGTATGGCTGGCGGCCCACGACCTCGGCCATTATCTCTTCGTTCTTGAGCAGCTTGCCGCGCTCCGTGTCCACCGCGATCATCTGGCCGGGGGCGAGCCGTCCCTTCTCGACGATGTGTGCGTCGTCCATTTCGACAACGCCGACCTCAGAGGCGGCAACGATGAGGCCATCGTCCTGCACCTTGTAGCGCAGAGGTCGCAGGCCGTTGCGGTCGAGCGTAGCCGCGATAACCTTACCATCGGTAAAGGCAAGGGCGGCTGGGCCGTCCCATGGCTCGATGAGGGCAGTGTGGTACTCGTAGAATTCGCGCCAGGCTGGATCGAGGTGCGGCATCCGCTCCCAGGCCTCAGGCACCAGCATAAGCATCGCGTGGCGGACATCGCGGCCGGAGAGTACGATCGCTTCGAGCGCGTTATCGAGCATCGCGGAGTCGCTGCCGCCCGCGACGATGATCGGCGACAGCTTTTTGACGTCTGCGCCCCAGACTTCGCTCTCAAGCTCTGGCTCACGGGCGCGCATCCAGTTGGTGTTGCCCTGAAGCGTGTTGATCTCGCCGTTGTGCGCCAGCATGCGGAACGGCTGGGCCAAATGCCACGTCGGGAAGGTATTCGTGCTGTAGCGCTGGTGGAACAGCGCCAGCGCCGACTCGAAAGTTGGGTCTTGTAAGTCGAGGTAAAACTTCGGGATCTGTCCCGCTACCATCAGTCCTTTGTAAATCAGGGTCCGGTGTGAGAACGAAGGCAGATAGCACTCCAGCCCCTGAGCCGTGAACTGCGTTTCAGCCTCTTTTCGGACGAGGTACAAGGTTTGCTCGTATTTGGTGTCGTCCATTTTCTCCGGCGGAAGAACGAGTAGCTGTTCGATCTTCGGGGCAGTGGAGCGCGCCTTCTCGCCGAGCTCATCCATATCGACGGTGACGGAGCGCCAAGCGAGCACCTGTAGTCCGCGCGCTTGCGCCTTGCGCTCGATGATCTCTCGCGCTTGCTGTGTCTGCGGCTCGGCCGGCGGAAGGAACGCCATCGCCACGCCGAGCCGATCGCCTACGTCGAGACGGAAGCCAAGCTTGCGGGCTTCGTGGGCCATGAAACGCTTCGGGATCTGCACCAGGATGCCGGCGCCGTCGCCGCTCTTGCCGTCGGCATCGAGCGCTCCGCGGTGGCTGAGGTTCTTCACCGCTTCCAGCGCCATCGTCACGATGTCATGCGTTTGGGTCGCGCTCGACCTCGTCACGAAGCCGACGCCGCAGGCGTCATGCTCGAAGTTGGGGTCGTATAGCGATCCCTTCGCCTCTTTTGGTATCCAATTCATCATCCGCCTCCTGCAAAAAACCCCGAAGGGATAATTAGCGATGTAAGCTGAAAAAAAGAAACTCTATCCCCAATAGGGGGTAGAGATTTCTTGTGACACTTGCAAAGTATAAGATACAAGTACGAAAGTCAACTAATATAGACTTCCGTATGTTAAGTTTGTGTTACGGAGGCGGAATGCTTGCCAGCATAGGAGTGAAGCGACTCCTTTTTTGACTGCTGGCCGGCCAGGTTAACGGGACAAGAAATTAGGCCTGTATCGTTCCTGCGAGCGGCACCTTGCGCGTTGTTCCTGGAGAAGCGTTCCGATATGCAATGACGACTACTGCAGCGGGTGAGTAGTTGGATGAGCCTGCCGATGCAGGCATGGCCGAGACACTTACGCCTGTTATCTCGATCGTTGGATCGGCTTCAAGCCAGGCGTTTATCGACTTTTCAAGCGTCCCCATGCCTGTAGCGTACGGATTACCACCAAAGATCTTTACGCGATCGCTCATAGTTCCCTCCGTTATTGATGCGTTTCCTTGGCCAGACGATATTGCTGCTCAAGTGCATGCTGGGCCAACCACGCAGCGTCGCAGGCGCGGTCCAGGGCGTCGTATTCATCCCACTGCGTTGACGAAAACAGGGGCGTCATGGCCTCATGTCTAGCCTTGGCCAGGCGAAGGTATTCTTCCATCGCTTGATACCACCGATTGCCAACTTCTTCACAACTCATCGCACATCACCCCGACGGCGTAGCGTCATTGGCACGTGGCTATCCCTCGTCCAGACAAACGACCGATCGATCACCTTCGGCCCAAGTGTCTTCGGATGGGTAGAAGAAGAAGTCGTGAGTTCTTGGACAACGTCTAGCCGCCTCTTGGGCGAACGCGACATCGCTTGGATAACCCCCGGTAAGTGAGCTAGCATACGATGACAAAACTCTATAATCCCAAAAGCCCACACAGGGGGTAAGTGTTACGTCCTCAAAATACTGAACGGCCGAGCCGGTGATGGGCGAATTGGTGTTGAAGCAATCTCCGTCTCGAACATCGAAGACACTGATCCGTCCCGTCTCTAGCTGACTTCGCGAGTTTCCGGACTGTTGTGCGGCCGCGTTCGCATCGCGAATCCGGTCCGCGTCTTCCTGACGATCCAGATAGTTCACGAGCGCTGACCCACCGATGACCAAGGCAACAATGATCCCGATGATGGCGCCGATCGAGAGTGGAAAGCGCCGCTTGCGTTCCGGCGGTGGCTGCCAGGTGGAGAAAGTTTCCGTAGCATCATCAGGCGTTTCTACTGGTGGGCTATATTCCTCGCGGTTGCTATGGCTCCGCGGTGGCCGCCGTCGTCGCTCCATGTCGCATACTTACCTGACCTTCCTTCGGATTTCGAGACTACCCCCTCCACCTTCCCATCCTCTATGGTATATGCCTCACAATTAAGGCCGACTACTCTTTTGTCACCCGGTGTTGTATCGTTATATGTCAGTAATAATATTGAGGTTTTGACAGTAATACAAGGGATAAGGCCGCCATGCTTGGCGGCCCTTTTTGAAGATGCGCAATACCCTCATGCCACCTCCTGCTTCCGCAAAACGAACCCTGTGAGCACAACGAAGGCTCCAAAGTAGGCCGCCAGCACCGAGAACGCCTGAAGGCCGCTCACGTACGGGCCTCTAAAGGCGCCTGGGCCGTTGCCTCTGACCTGCTCGGTCGCAAGGCCGAGCGGCTCTACCAGCGAGTAGCCGTTGGATCGTAAGAACGCTTCTGTCACAGGGCGCAGGACGCTGATGTCGTTGACGAACGCGCTTAACAGCCCTTCAATTACCAGCCCGTACAATATGCCAAGACCAATGGCCAGCGCCGTGCCTCTAGATAGAACTGCGAGAACAGCTCCGAAAGCAGCCCATACGACCATTAGGAACCAGCCTGCTGCAAGCCCCCGCGCAATCACCGATACGCTGGGCCAGTCGATCGCCTCGTCTTCGCGGAGCGCTATACCGTAACTGAGGAGCGCCCCGACAAGAAATGGGACTATGACGAAGCTCGTCAACACGATACCAAGGGCGATGATTTTGGCGGCAAGGACTTGGGATCGCTTTGGACCTTGCGTGTAGACCGTCTTCAAGGTTCCCCAACCGTACTCGCCACCGAAGGTAAGTACGCCCAAGATCAAGACGATCACGCCACCGAAGAACGGATACCCCTCCAGGAGGGTAGCTACGAGGCGCGATGGCAGCATATCCGCCAGCGGTCTTACGGAATCTCCGCTGCCGTTTAAGTAAGCCACGTACGAGAATATGTATCCGAAGTTAGCCGCAAGCAGCGTCCATAGGCCGAGCAAGACCCAAGTGCTTGGCCGCTTGCGAAGCAAAAGAAGCTCCGCAGATATGCTATTCAACATCGTTATCTCCTCCGTTCTTTGTCAGTCCAAGGAAGACGGCTTCCAAGGACGCCTTCTCTCGGTAGATTTCGCTTACCTCGATACCGGCGCCGATTAATTGTCGGTTGAGCCATGATGCGTCGGCCGGATCTATAGCGATCCGTAACGTGTCATCGTCTAACACTTGCACCTCACCCACTCCGTCAAGCTGTGAGGCTATTCGGCGCGCCTCATCAAGAGGATGTGCCCGCACGCGCAGGCCCCCCTGTCCGCGCAAATCATCTACCGTTCCTTCGGCAATAAGCTTGCCGCTGTGGATCACGCCCACGCGGTCGCAGATCTGCTCTACCTCCGCCATCAGATGGCTGGACAACAGGACGGTCCGGTTATCCCGTCCGAAATTCTTGATAAGGTCGCGCATTTCGGACATACCGGCGGGGTCGAGGCCGTTTGTCGGTTCGTCGAGGATTAGCAGCTCCGGGTCTTTGAGCAAGGCCGCAGCAACACCCAGGCGTTGCTTCATGCCGAGGGAGTAAGTTTTGAAGGCATCCCCGGCGCGGTCGGCGAGATCGACTTGCTCCAGCACTATAGGGATCCTGTTCTGTTGCGTGCCAGCGTGAAGTGCCAGCACACGCAGGTTGTCCCAACCCGAAAGATACGGGTAAAAAGCGGGTGTCTCCACCAGCGCCCCAATATGGGCTAGACCTTCCGGTGACCCGGGCGGCTCGCCAAGCACGCGAACACTGCCAGAGGTCGGGCGGATCAGGCCGAGCAGCATCCGCAGGGTCGTGGTCTTGCCGGCGCCGTTCGCGCCGAGGAAGCCGTAGACCTCGCCGCGTCGGACACGTAGATCCAGATCTTCCACGGCTATCACGCGCTCGCCATAACGCTTGGTAAGGCCTTCGGTCTCGATGATAAGGGCATTGCTGCCGGTATCACCGCGACTTTGGCCTACGAGCGTAGGCGGGGTAAGGGTTTCAAAATCCATAGTCGCCTCCTTCGAATGTTTCCCTTCGCTTATCAGCATAAGTAGACGAGGCTGCGACGGCGTCCTCCGGAAGAAGGCTTTTTAACTACGTCGCTGGGAGTAGAGTGGTCCTTTGTGGAGGGTGAGAAAGAACTAGTCGAGCCGTCCGGGTTGGACTAAGCCGGACTCGTAGGCGAATACAACCATCTGGGCCCGGTCGCGGGCGCCCAGTTTGATCATCGCCCTGCTCACGTGCGTCTTGGCGGTGGTGGGGCTGACGACGAGCCGCTCGGCGATCTCGTCGTTGGATAATCCGGCGCCGACGAGGGCCATCACTTCGCGCTCCCTGTCGGTCAGCACTTCCAGAACGGGCGCCGACGTTTTCTTAAGGCGCGACGCGAACTGCGCTATGAGCCGTCTCGTTACGCTGGGCGAAAGAAGGGCGTCGCCTTGGGCTACCGCCCGCACCCCGCGCAGGAGATCGATAGGCTCTGTGTCCTTTACGAGAAAGCCGCTCGCGCCGACGCGCAGAGCTTCAAACACGTATTCGTCTAGGTCGAAAGTGGTAAGGATGATGATGCGGGTTTGAGTGAGTCGCTCGTCCGCCACGATCCTTCGGGTCGCTTCAAGGCCATCGCAGACGGGCATACGGATGTCCATGAGCACGATATCCGGCGTCATGGCCGTTGCCATCCGCACCGCTTCTTCACCATCCGCCGCTTCGCCGACCACTTCGATATCTGCTTCGGCCTCCAGCAACGCGCGGAAACCGGCTCGCACAAGAGCTTGGTCGTCGGCGAGAAGGATGCGTATCATTGGCCGGTGTTCAGGGGCAACCTGGCGACTACGCGAAAGCCGCCATCGGGTCGCGGCCCCGCTTCGACCACGCCGCCGAGGGCAGCCGCCCGCTCCTGCATGCCGAGGATGCCCTTACCGATGCCGTCTTGTAGGGTGGCGCCGCGGCCGTAGTCGTCGATCTGTAGGGTGAGTTCTCGCTCATCGCGCGTTATGTGGATAGCCGCAGTAGTCTGCCCGGCGTGCTTCAGTATGTTGGTCAGCGCTTCCTGCACGATGCGAAAAGCTGTTAGATCTAGGCTGGCGGGCAGCCCGTGCAGATCGCCCGTGATCTCCGTGTGTACCTGTAGACCGGCCGTTTCCGCGCGGGAGATCAGCTCGTCGAGCCGGGCCAAGCTCGGGGACGGCGAGCGCAGCGCCTCCTGGTCGACTTGCCGCAGCATATCGAGCACCGATCTTATCTCGCGTAGAGTGTCTTTGCTAACGTCCTTGATCGCGGAAAGAGCCGTCCTCGCCTGTTCGGGCCGTTCGTCTATGAGGTGCAAAGCGACGCCGGCCTGCACGTTGATTAGGGATATATTGTGAGCCAGAACGTCGTGCAGTTCCCGGGCTATCTGCAGCCGCTCTTCGCTTATGTGGCGACGAGTCTCCTCCTGGCGAATTCGCTCGGATTCTATAGAACGTTCTCGGCGCACCCGAGCGAACTCCGCTACGGCGCCGAGCAGGAGCAGCCAGCCGCCGAGAATAAGTATCGCTGGTGTGCTAGGCGCTGGTTCGCTTCCAAACAAGTACGGTAGCCAGAGGAAGGACACGAACCCTGTGCAGAGCACTGTCCAAGCGATCAAACGCCGGCCGTACATCATGGATGTGAAGAGGGCGAGAATCAAAGCGAGGAAGATCGGCCCGCGCGGATAGTCGAGGACCCAGTAGAGCAGCGTTGCAATCTTGGTGAAGACTAGCACTCCATCCGGGTACTCTCGCCGGAACGCTAGCGCGCCCGCGCCCGCGACGAGTAAGGCGATCCCGCCGGCGTCGATGGCCCTTCGTTCGGGCTGATGCTGCCCTACAAACGAAGTCACGACGATCTCGATAGCGGCGATAGCAAGCGCCAGCGCTATATCGAACCGCCAGTGTTCGTATCGGGCAGACCAATTTGTCCAGGGCAGTACGGCTAGGTTTCGCATGTTCTCCCTAGAATAAGTATACGCGGATGATCGGCGGTTCAAATACTCCGCTGGGAGTATTTCGCGATTGGACGATTGCTGAAAAATTCAAAACTACGTAGGGGCATGGCACGCCGTGCTCCTACGTTTTCGCCATACACTTTTAGCCATGCGTACCCTTATCGCCGTAGGGGCGCACAGCCGTACGCCCTTACGATACGTCATCGCATAATCATTGACTTTGTGCACAGGCCGTGCGCTAGACGACATGGGCTTGTAGCTATAGGTACAAAAGCCGCGTTAGCGCAGTTGGTTCACCACTACGGCGATAGCCACTGCAACCAGTACAAGCCCATCAAGGTCATTGCCGAGATTGAAGCTGCCGTTGGCGGTGTTCTCCAAGAGTCCGCGAACGACGTAAGCGAGGATCGCCCCCGCGCCGCCGATGATCTGGAGGCCTAGGCCGCGCTTGCGGTTCGTCGCCCAGTTCACTGATGTACCGATAAGGTACCCCAGCCCTGCGCCTACCAAGATCCCGAAGATTATCCCTAGGTTGAAGGAGAAGAGGAACGACCAGAGGAACCCACCCAGCACCCCCGCCGCCGCAGAAGCGGCCACTGCTCGCAGTAAGTACACGCCGGAAAGCTGGTACATCGGCGCGCGGTGCATACGGGCGCAGTCCGGGCAGCGCGCGCCGACTGGCGTTTGCACTAAACAGCGCGGGCAGATTGGAATGCCACAGCGGCTACAAGCGAGTTCGGTCTCGGTATTGGGATGGCGGACGCATTGCATTTCGATGAGGAAGTAGGTAGAAGGAAGTGGGAAGAAGATAGGGCTCTTCTTTTGCCTACTTCCTTTTTTCCATCGTCTTAAAACCCATTGTCTTAAAGCCGGCCACGATCTCCCGCTAGTTCGAGGAAGCGTTCGACTGCCTCGGGCGGTAGGGGGATGTCGCCTGGGAGCTTTTCGCCGGGGCCTTGAAGCGCGTGGTAGTCGCTGCCGCCTAAGGGCAGAATATTGTGACGTTCGGCGGTTAGGCGAAGTCGCTCAACCTCTTCCGGCAGGTAATCTTTGTAAAATACTTCCATGCCGACCAGGCCAGCCTGGCACATCTGGTCGAGTAATGCATCCAGCCCTTGCAGTTCGCGAGGATGCGCCAGCGCAGCAAGGCCGTTCACGCTGTTTATTACGTTGACCGCCTCGATTGGGCTGAGGCGTTCTCTTTCGACGTACGCTGGACCGTTGCGACTCAAGTAAAGGTCGAAGGCCTCTTGTATCGATGCGACATGGCCTCGCTCGACCAGCGCCTGGGCAATATGGGGCCGGCCTACGGCGCCTTCGCCTGCGATCTCCTGCACGCGCTCCCACGAGACTGGCATTCCCAACTCGGTTAGCCTCTCCACCATCCGCACGCCCCTGTCCAGGCGCGACTCGCGGAAGTGGGCCAACGTTGCCTGGAAATCTGGGTCGTGCCAGTCCAGGAAGTAGCCGAGCACGTGGACTTCGTTACCGGGAACGTCTGTGGAAAGCTCCACGCCGTGGATGAGGGACATCCCTGGATGCTGGCTTACCGCCTCTTCGGCTTCCGGTATGCCGTCGGTGATATCGTGGTCGGTCAGCGCCAGCCAGCGAACGCCGCGACTGGCCGCCAGGTTCACAAGCTCTGTAGGCGATAGACGGCCGTCCGAATAGGTGCTATGCGAGTGAAAATCGCCGATGCTACCATGATCCTCCACCTGCCGGTCGACCCGCTGAATGCTCATTGCGCGTCCGGTCTTATCGTCTAACTCTATCAGCACTGAATTGAAGATCGCAGCGCCCTTATCTACCGGGTTGAAGCGCGTCGGTAGCTGAGTAAGGAAGCGTTCCATTATCGGCTCGATCTCCCAGCCGATGATCGCATCGCGCGCGCCGCACATGCCGAGGTCGCTTACGTAGGCGGTGCCATTTGGCAAGATCCGCGTATCCGCAGTAGCTACGTGCGTATGCGTGCCCACCATGGCGCTTACGCGTCCGTCCAAGTGGAAGCCCATCGCCATCTTCTCGCTAGTGGCCTCCGCGTGCAGATCTACCATGATTATGGGTGTTTGCGGCTGGAGCACTTCGAGGGCGATATCGGCGCCGCGAAAGGGACAGTCTACCGTAATTCCCATAAAGGTACGTCCTATGAGGTTAAGCACACCTATGCCGTTGTGTACTACGAAGCCGCGCCCCGGCACGTTCGGGGGGTAATTGTGGGGACGAATTACAGGCGCTTCGCTATCGAGGAGCTCGTACGCTTCGCGATGCTCCCAGATGTGATTGCCTGAGGTTATAATGTCGACGCCGGAGTCGAAAAGTTCTTGCGCCGTTTTATTTGTCAGGCCGCGCCCGCCGGCTACGTTCTCGCCATTCGCTATTACGGTGTCCAGCTTAAGCTCATTTCGTAAGCCGGGCAGCACGTCTTGGACGGCTTTACGGCCGAGCTGGCCCACTATATCGCCGATCATTAGGATGCGCAATGAAATATGCCTTTCCGTGGTGAGAAAAGGAAGGAGGAAGAGAGAAGGAAGCTTGCTTCCTTCTCTCTTCCTCCTTCACCATTTACTTCGCGTAATCTATCGCTCTTGTTTCTCGGAGAACGGTTACTTTTATCTGGCCTGGGTATTCCAAATTTTCTTCTATCTTTTTACTTATCTCGCGAGCCAAACGATTGGCCCCGAGATCGTCGACGTCGTCTGGTTTCACCATGATGCGAATTTCGCGTCCCGCCTGGATAGCGAACGCCTTTTCGACGCCGGTAAAGCTCGTAGCGATCGATTCAAGGGCTTCGAGTCGTTTGATGTAGTACTCGAGCGACTCGCGCCGGGCGCCTGGACGGCTGCCACTGATAGCGTCGGCTACGATGGTCAGGAGCGACTCGGCCGTGCTCGGCTCCTCTTCTTCGTGGTGGGCAGCGATGCAGTGGACTACCGACTGGTTCATGCCGTAACGGCGGGCCAGGTCAGCGCCGATCATCGCGTGTGTGCCTTCCATTTCGAAGTCTACCGACTTGCCGAGGTCGTGCAGTAGGCCGCCGCGCCGGGCGATCTCGATGTCCGCGTTCGTCTCGTGAGCGATGAGTACCGCCAGCCTCGACGTTTCGACCGCGTGCTGCAACTGGTTTTGCCCGTAGCTGGTCCTGTACCTTAGCCGTCCGAGGAGTTTTATTATCTCGGGGTGAAGGCCAGGGCATTCGGCGTCTATAGCGGCCTGTTCGCCCGCTTCCCGGATGGAGACGTCAACCTCTTTACGGGCCTTTTCGATCATTTCTTCGATGCGTGCCGGATGGATGCGTCCATCCATCACTAGTTTCGTCAGAGCGACGCGTGCCGTTTCCCGTCTTATTGGGTCGAAACAGGATAGGCTTACGGCATCTGGAGTATCATCGATGATAACATCAACGCCGGTGATAGCTTCGAAGGCGCGGATGTTACGACCCTCACGGCCGATTATCCGACCCTTCAGTTCGTCGCTCGGCAGAGGTACTACCGAGACGGTGGTCTCGCCTACGACGTCGGTTGTGAGGCGTTGCATGCTTGTGACCAGGATGTCCCTGGCGCGGTGGTCGGCTTCGACCTTAAGCTCAGCTTCAACCTGGCGCAGGCGGCGATTGGCATCCTCGCGTAGTTCGGTCTCTAGCTCGGACATCAGTATCTGTCGGGCCTCTTGGGCTGTAAGAGACGCTATACGTTCGATCTCTTGCCTTCGTTGAGCTTGCAACTCTTCCGCGCGCGTGCGCGTGGTTTCTATTTCCCGCTCTTTTTCGCCCAATGATCGCTCGCGACGCTCTAGAGTCTCCGAGCGTCTATCGAGGTTTTCATCTTTTTGGTTGATGCGGCGCTCTTGGCGTTGTAATTCGGATTGACGCTCTCGGAGATCGGCCTCCATTTGCGTTCTTAGCCGCAACGCTTCTTCCTTGCCTTCTAAAAGCGTCTCTTTGCGCTTCTGTTCGGCGTTGGCGATTATCTGCTCTGCTTCAACACGGGCCGCTTCTGAAGCTTGGCGAGCGCTTTTACCGGTCAGAGCGCTTATTAGGGAAGACAGTCCTGAGAACAGCTGTTGGAACGTTCTATCTCACCTCATTTCTATAATAATTTCTTTCAGTCGATTGACCCAGGTTTATGACGGCGATAGAATACCGCAGTTTCATCATACGAGCGCCCGAAATCCAGTGTCAAGGAACGTAAGCGCCCGTACATCGTTTCGATCAAGCAGCTTTTAGCGCTTCTACGAGCCAGCGTGGCTCGCTTGTATCGCCTAGCCTGTGGTGCTAGACTGCAATTAGGTAGATTTATGGAAGGGTTGAATCTCTTTAATACCCCTGCTTTGCAGGAACCCACAATGGTAGCAGCGTTTGCGGGATGGCCCGATGCTCATGAAGGGGCTAGTTACGCTGTGCGTTACCTAATTCGCGAGCTTAAAGCTGAACGTATTGCGGAGATCGATCCGGAAGTATATTACGATTTCACCCAGGTGCGCCCTGTGACTCGCATGAATGAACAGGGAGAACGCTCTATCACCTGGCCGACGAACGAGTTTTACTATAGAGCAAGCGACGAGACGCTATCTAAAGACCTAGTATTTTTCGTGGGAATAGAGCCAAACTTACGCTGGCGCTCCTTCACGAGCGCATTGATGCACGTAATTCAGGAATGTGGCGTAAAGATGGTCATTAGCCTCGGCGCTCTTCTGGATGCCGTGCCGCATACGCGAGAGGTTAAGGTCACTGGCTCCAGTCCCGATAGGAAACTGCGGCGGGGCCTTGGTCTGCGTGGGTCTACCTACCAAGGACCTACAGGCATAACCTCTGCTTTGATGGAGGCCTGCCAGCGTGCCGAAATCCCGTTCGCCAGCATCTGGGGTCACTCGCCGCACTATCTCCAAGTCGTCCAGAACCCCAAAGTAAGCTATGCCCTGCTTACCCGCCTGAACGAGATCTTGGGCACCGATTTCGAACTGGACAACTTGCGCTCCTCCGGAGCGACCTTCGAGAAGGAGCTGCAAGACGTAATGGCCCAGAATACGGACTTGAATTCATACATAAACCGCCTGGAGCAAGACTACGACTCTTCGTTCAGTGTGCAGACGCCGCAAGAGATGCCCAGCCCGGAAGCCATCGTGCAAGAGCTCGAAGAGTTCTTGAGACAGCAACGTCCCCAAAGCCCTTCCGACTAGCGTCGCTAGCGCATTCTTCTCTCCCCCGCGCCCTTCATTTCGCATAGCTTTGTGCGAATTCGGCATGATATAATCTGCCGCAAAAGCCGGGCGGCCATTAGGCGGCGGCTCCTGGGAGGCATACCTATGTTAGCAGCGATGATACGCAGTCCCTGGCGGACGCTGGGCGTCCTAGCAGCGGGGGGTTGCTGGCGGCCCTGATCGCCGTTTCGCCAGTGGAGGCGCTGCCGGACGACGATATAGCGGACATCGTTTTTGGCCAGGATGGGAACCTCGCAGCGCGAGAGTGCAACAATGGAGGTATCTCTGCGTCCTCTCTCTGCGAGCCCTTTGGCGTGACGGTGGATGGCGATGGTAACGTATACATGGCGGACACGATTAACAATCGGGTGCTCGTCTACCTGAACGTCGGAGGCGTAGTGGATGACATTGCAGACGTAGTGTTCGGCCAGGCGGACTTCACGTCCCGGATCTGCAACGAAAATCCTAGCGCCGATACCCTTTGCAGCCCGGTGGGCCTGTATGTGGCGGATCAGCTCAACGACCGGGTGCTGGTCTACGAAGACCCGATTGACCATAGATCGCACGGCCGACTTTGCATTCGGCCAGCCGGACTTCGAGTCCGGGATCTGCAACCGGGGGCAGGCGTTGGTTCACCCCCTGACGATGACACCCTCTGCTTCCCGGTGGGTGTGGCGGTGGATGGCGATGGTAACGTATACGTGGCGGACTACAACAATAATCGCGTGCTAGTGTACTTCGACCCGCTTAGCGAAGACCTACACGCCACAACGGCCGACCTCGTGTTCGGGCAGGCAGACTTCACGTCCGGGATATGCAACCGGGGGGCAGGCGTTGGTTCACCCCCAGACGATGACACCCTTTGCGGACCGACTGATGTGGCGTTGGACGCAGGCGGTCGTCTGTACGTATCTGACAGGGACAATCACCGGGTGCTGATATACGAGGAACCACTCAGCGGTAACGGCGCTGCCACAGCGGACATCGTTTTCGGCCAGAATGGAGACTTCACGACGGCGGTCTGTAACAAAGGTGGGTCTGTCACCGCCAATACTCTCTGTCATCCGTTCGGGGTCGACGTAGACATTGATGCCAACCTCTACGTGTCGGACTCTAACAATCATCGTGTGCTCGTCTATCTCGATATGCTAGTGGCACCGCCGGACACCACCGCTGATTTCGTCTTCGGCCAAAATGGGAACCTCGCAGCGCAAGAGTGCAGAAATGGAGGTATCTCTGCGTTCTCTCTCTGCGAGCCCCTTGGCGTGGCGGTGGACGGTGACGGCAATCTCTACGTGGCGGACCGGGCCAACCACCGGGCGCTGGTGTATCTGGAGAAGAGCCCGCGGGCGACCTACTGGCAGTGCTTCAACCTTACGGACGGCGACGACCCCAAGCGCTCGCTGACCCTCTCGACGGAGTTCGGGGACGATAGCGTCGTCGTGCGCCGAGCGACCCGCCTCTGCGAGACGGCGACCAAGAACGGCGGGGGTATCGTGACCCCTGAGTTCTACCTGTGCTACACCATAACGGGCGGCATGGACCCCAAAGCGAACGTAACGCTTGAGACCGGTAACTTCGGCGAGGATGAGGTCGTGGTGCGCGCCTCGACGACTATGTGCGAGTCGGCGCAGAAGAAAGTCAACGGGAACTATGTGGGTAGCCTTTTGCGGCCATCGCAGCAGTGCTTCAACCTTACCGGGGGCATGGATCCTAAGGCGAACGTGACCTTGGAGACGGATAACTTTGGTGAGGACGGGGTCGTAGTACGGGCGTCGAGCCTAATGTGTGCCGGGGCCGTAGTCGGCGGTGGCGATCTGGAAGAGACGCGGCGGCAGTGCTTCAATCTTACGGGCGGTATAGACCCGAACAGCATGGTGGAGTTGCGGACGGAGCGCCATGGCGAGGACACCGTACGAGTGCGTGCGGCTACGATTATGTGCGAGGGCGCCACACCCAACCAGCCACCGGTAGCGGAGGATGATTCTTACGGCCCGTTCGACTGTAACATCAACGTATCTGCACCTGGGGTATTGGCCAACGACCACGATCCTGACAACAGGCCGCTGCCGCTCACGGTCGAACTAGTGGACGATTCGTTCTTAGGCACCCTCACCCTCAACCCTGATGGGAGCTTTTCTTACTCGAGTGGGTCTGTTGAAATAGAGGACGGTTTCACCTATCGGGCGTTTGACGGCGCCGACTACTCTAACGTAGCGATCGTGACTCTATCGGGGATATGTCTATCGTAAGCCCTATCTGCCGGCGCTTGATTCTCTAATATCGTAGCGGCGCATGGCTGTGCGCTTCTTGCGCGTCGTAGTTCTCGTAGCCGCAGACCTTCAGGGCTGCCCCTGTTACGCCGTCTGAGAGACGACCGGCTTACACACCTACTTCGCGCAGCGCCCAGCTTACGAATGGCTCTCCCGGTCCGCTCACCCTATCATTCTGAGCGCAAGCGAAGAATCCGTACTCCTCGCGCTCCTCTTGTAACATCGAAGAAACTCAAGAGGAGGAGCAAGCCACTGAGACGCACCGTAAACGTCCATGCTATTGTACGTACGCCCCGCTTTCCTCGGGTTGTGCGCCCGCTTTTTGACGGGAACTTTTTACTCCTCCGAAACGTCTCTATTTTAGGAGAACGTATGAGGCTTTACCGAGCGCTATTCATAACACTGTTAGCACTGGTTGTCCTGTGTGCGCTCGCTTGCCGCGGTAGCTCGGAAGCAGGCAATGATAGTGGCCCGAGTATGCCCGACGACACGCAGCCGCCTGTTGTGACAATGGCGATTAACGACCTGGCGGAACGGCTCGGAATTAGCTCCTCCGAGGTGAATGTCGTGGAGGTCCGACCTACGCAGTGGCCAGACGCCTGTCTCGGGGTCTACTACGCGGATCGCCTGTGCCTGCAGGCCATCACGCCCGGCTATCAAGTACTGCTGAGCGCAAATGGTGCGAATTACACGTACCATACCGACTTAAACGAAAACGTGGTAGCCGTAGACTTTGTCGAAGGAGCTACCGTCGGCGTGCCGGACTCCCGACCACAAGGCCGGGCCGGTGTTCCTCCCGAAGCTCGTCTGCTGGCAGGACAAAACGATCAGGTCGGAGGTATCGGCAGCTACTGCTGGTCCGGCAACAGCCTCGGCCGTTGCGTCGATAGCGTTGGCGTTTCTGTGCCGAAGGACGTGATTACGGTCAGCGATGGTGAAAACGTCACTTTCGTTCTGGGTTTTGAGCCAGAGAACGCATCGTTAACCGTATTGCCGCACAGCAGCGGTACGATCGTCGCTAAAGTAGGCGGTTTCGACATTTGGCAGGGGCAGCCGACCGCTGAGGCCACGTTAACATATGGGTGGGTCGATCTATCTCAAGCGCTCAACGTGACACTCGACTTGGAGCCAGGCCGTTACGTGATCGAGTTGTTCGTATCTGGTCAGCCGGGCGACGTAAGCTACGGCTTCTTCGTGGAAATCGTAGGCGAATAAATATCATGTCGTAGGGGCGCCTCGGGGCCGGCGCCAATCGGAGTTACGGCTGTGGTGGCGCAGATATGCCCAGAAGACGCATGATGAAGGGCGCGACCTTGTTAAGCTTGCCGTAAAGTCTGGAAGGGTAGTCGATGTCGCCGAACGAGTTCACCAGCCGCCGTAAATACGGCTGGGAGAGAATGGCCAGAGCCCGTTCCTTCTGTTCGTCCGAGGTCGATAGGTACAGCCGCCGCAATACGCTTCCCTGGAGCAACTCGCCGCCGATGTCCGCCATCCAACGTCGCTGATATTCGCTCAGAGATTCCGTCGAAACGTCGTCACGCCTTAAGGCATCGATGCCGACCTCCGCCGCATGCTTCGCACCAACAAGCCCCATGTAAATGCCCCCGCCCGATGTCGGCTTTACCTGGCCCGCTGCGTCGCCGACGAGCATTATGTTGTCGTCGTAAGTCCGCTCCCACAGTCGCATTGGGATAGACCCGCCGTAGAACCGCACGAACTCTAGGCCCTTAAACTGGCGCGGGAAGGTCTCGCGCAGGCGGTCGAGATAGTGGACAGGCTTGTGCCCGTTGGCCGTCGCGATGCCGACGCGTATGCGCCCGCCGCTCAGCGGTATCATCCAGGCGAAGAAGCCGGGTGCTATATTCTGCCCGGCGAACACCTCGACCATCGCCTCCGAGCGCGGTTCGCCGCGCGATTCGATGCCAAGGCCGGCGAGTATCTCGTGGTAGCGCGGGCGCAGCCCCAACCAGCGGGCTGTGCGTGAATGAGCGCCATCCGCGGCTACTACGAGGCGCGTTTGAACGGTCGCTTGCTTGCCACGACTCTCGATCTGCACGTTCACATGGCCGTTTTCGCGCTCGAAGCCAACTGCGCGAGTGGACATAAGCAGTTCGGCTCCGCTCTCTTGAGCGCCGCGTGCCATCTCCTGGTCGAAGCGGACTCGGTCCATAACTACTGCCCGCAACTGTTTGCCGCCTAGCTTGAGCTCGTGACCGGCGGTATTGATGTACGCGCCGTAGATGCGGTTCATCACAACCGTGCTCTCGTCGACCTGCGATAGGGCGAGCGTGCGCAGGGTTACAAGGCCGGCACAGTGCAACGGCTGCCCCATGGTGGGATGTTCCTCTAGCAGCAGCGTCTTAAAGCCGTTAGCGGCTATCTCGCGGGCGGCGGCGGAGCCGGCAGGTCCGGCGCCTATAACAACAGCATCGTATTTCATAATAAAAAACCCTCGGTTGGTGACCGAGGGAGCCAGAGCTAATCAACCCTTCTCAGGGTAGCTAGCTCATGCGCTTGAGAAGCTTTCGGCCTCCTGTTTTTCGATCTTGTGCGCGTTCAGGTCTTGCTCGGCCCAGGAGATTATATCAGCAGCGTCTAACGTGTTGCCACTGTCGTCAGTAGCCGAGTAGGCTGCAATACCCCAGGTGGCCGAGCCTTCAACTATTGCCTTTCCGCCTAGGCCAGAAGCCTTAAGATCGATTGGTGTTTCTGCCAAGATCGTTGCTAGCCTGGTAGCCAGTATCTTTGCTCCCTCATAATTCGTGTTAGTCGCCAGCACTGCGAACTCGTCTCCGCCTATCCTTGCGCAGATATCCGTCGTCCGGACATCATTTTTCATGACTGTTGCGAAGGTACGCAGAAGCTCATCCCCCGCTAACTGGCCCAGGCCATCGTTAATGGCTCTTAGGTTATCGACGTCGAATAAGATGATAGAGAAGGGGGCGCCATAACGACGGGAACGGCTCAACTCTCTTTCTAGTTGTTCATGGAAATAACGGCGATTGTAGATTTTTGTCAGTTCGTCGAGGATAGAGAGCTCCGCCAGGCTCTGACTCGTGCTGTTCAAAGCGTCAACCAACTGTTGCAGCTTACGAAGCTCCAACCGCCTGAGCATTATAACCATAAGCCCAGTCGCCGCATACAAGAAGAACACCGACAAAACGGCGAGCAGGCCTCCAGCCAAGCCACCGGTACCAACAGCTACGATGACTGCTACTGTCGATAGGGCGAAGAAAACGGCGGCAAAAGCAAACGCTCTGCCAGCCGGAGTCTTAATGAGAGGTCCGGAAACAGGCGCGGCAACCCGGGGACTCTCCGAGACTTCTGATCCCCTGCTTGTTTCGGTGTCAGGAACATTTACAGAATTGCTCTCTCGTTGCATTTTCGCTAGACCTCTAGCATAGCTTTGCTATAGCCGATAAACGAATCATGAGGGACACTACCGCGTCCATATTGTATGACGCGGCTCAGTCCGTTTCGTTACTTCATAGACAGAGGATGTAAGCTTTCCAGAGGCCAGGCATTTATAAGATGTTGTAATATAATGTAAGCGCAAGTCATCTTCGCGGAAGGGCCCGTAGCTCAGCGGCAGAGCGGTCGGCTCATAACCGATTGGTCGTAGGTTCGAATCCTGCCGGGCCCACCACTTACCACTCAGTTTTAGGTTATTTCTTTTGAGCATCGAAATCGTCTTCGAAACGCATTCCCTGACCACCGATAACGAGCGCGGGATCGCTACAGGTTGGCTCGATGGTCGTCTTTCCGAGGCCGGCAAGCTGTTTGCCTCCGAGATGGGGAGGCGCAGGCGCGACGAAAATATCGCGGCGGTCTTCACCTCTGATCTTCATCGCGCTGCTGAGACAGCCGAGATCGCCTTCAGCGGATCTGGCATCCCTGTCCATCGGGAACTTCGCCTGCGTGAGTGTAACTACGGCGCGCTCAATGGCATACCTGTATCGCAGCTAGAGGCGGAACGTTCGCTGCATATCGATGTGCCGTTCCCGGACGGCGAGAGCTACCAGCAGGTCGTTGACCGCGTTCGGAGCTTCTTGGATGATTTGCAACACACGTTTGATAATGGAGCGCGGATAGTTATAATTGGCCACTCAGCCACTCAATGGGCGCTCGATCACCTTATATCCGGAATAGCGCTCACCGATCTAGTGGACGCGCCTTTTAACTGGCGTGAAGGATGGTTTTACGATCTTCCGACGAAATAAGCGGTCATGAATCAATGCTATAGCGAGGCAGGAGGCGAAATGAGCCATAATCGACCGAATCCGTATGCGCGTTCGATGGATAAAGAGGCAACGGACTGGTATACCGGTAGCCTGATGACTTTCTGGCGGAAGCCGCGGACACTAATGGTTAACTAACAGTTATGGAGACTACGGCTCGCCGTGGATTTGGAGCGCCACTCCATATCCATTCTAATGAGGATGAGGCTGAGCCGGCTCGTGAAATGGCGCTGCCACCGCCGCTTCAGGGGCCTCCCGACATCGCTAAGATGCTCGCCGTGTTTGCCAGATACGGCAGTCGATCGGCCGGCAGGCCGGTGAGTTCGCCTGATTAGGCAAGCGGCCCCTCGCTTTCTACCATGGCACGCTCATCGAAGACAGCATTGGGACGCTACCAGGCCGTAGACCGCGCCGATTGGCGTCGGTGGTTGAAAAACAATCACGCCTCTTCTCCGGGTGTATGGCTGGTCTACTATAAGCAAGCCAGCGGTAAGCAGCGCGTTTCCTACAACGACGCCGTGGAAGAGGCGCTTTGCTTCGGCTGGATCGATAGCCGGGGAAACGCCTGGGATGACGAACGCACAATGCTTCTGTTCTCCCCGCGCAATCCTAAAAGCGGGTGGTCGAAGATCAATAAAGGGCGAGTCGAAAAACTTATCGAGCAAGGTCTGATGGCAGAACCGGGTCTGAAGGCTATCGAAGTCGCCAAGCAGAACGGCGCCTGGAGCGCGCTAGATGCAATCGAGGAGATGCAGATGCCCGGCGATCTTCAGCAGGCTTTGACTCTCAACGCAGCAGCGCACAAAAACTTTGAGGCGTTTCCTCCGTCATCGAAAAAGATCATCTTCTCTTGGATCGAGAGCGCGAAGCGGGCTGAAACGCGTGCGAAGAGGATAGAAGAGACCGTTACGCTAGCAGCTCAGAATCTAAGGGCGAACCATTACCGGCAATGAACTTCGAAGCACCATCTCTTAACGGGCAGGGACGCCTTTTTGATACTCGTCGAGCACGCTTTTATCGAATTTCTTAGGGCCGCCTTCGCTAGACGTAATTCGGCCTTCATAGACCAGTTCCAGCAGGCGCGTTTGGCTTACGCCTAAGTACGCAGCCGCCTCCGCGAGCGTCATCGCATCATCCACGATTATGCAATCACGAAGGATATCGGGGAAGTGCCAGGGAAGCTCCTGGTTAGTGTAGCGGTCCAAGCCGTCGCAGACGCGTCCCTCCGCGGCAACAGCGTTGCAGGTGATCAGGCGACCGCCTAATTGGGAGCGTTCGAAACGAAGGACCTCTTTGATAAGGTCGTCGCGATGCATCTTATCGGCGTTGGGGATGTGATGGCGATAGGTCTCGATCAGTTCGGCGGTGCGCAGACGAAAGATACCGCCGCAGCAGGGGCCGACTCCGTAGTCGGCGTACATCTCCCAGGTCGAGAGGCAATCGTACTCGCGCAAAAGCTCAAGCTGGCTTTCGGTAATCAACCGCTCAGCTTCTGCTCGCGTAACGATCCGCTTCTTCGACTTCATTTCCCCCACCTCCTTGTCTGCGTCAGAATAATTATAGCACTGCGGCTGGTTACGTACCTGAGCAAAAACCTAAAGTTATGGATCCAGCGGCCGAATGTGGCGACCTAAAGGTCGCCGCTATGATACTTCTCCGCTCACCCTGAGCTTGTCGAAGGGGTCGCTCATAATGATTCTCTGCAGAGGTCAAGCTACGAGGACTTGATAATCGCGATGCGGTCGAGGCCGGCGAGGTCTTGCTTTACGCTTAGGTGAGATTGCGGCAGCAGTTCTTCGACTAATGAACGGAGGGCACGGGCCTGGTCCCAGCTGATCTCCAAAATCATTAGGCAGCCCGGAGACAGAACGCCCGCCGTCTGCGCTAGCAAACGCTGGATAAGTTGTAGCCCGTCGTCTCCACCATCGAAGGCTCGAAGCGGCTCGTAGAGTCTTATCTCCGGCGCTAAGCCCTCCCAATCGCCTGACTTTACATAAGGTAAATTCGCGACCACGATGTCGAAAGGCCCTTCGAGGCCGGCGATTAGGTCGGTCTGGACGTATTCGATTCTATCCGCTAGCCCTAACCGTTCGGCGTTTCGCTTCGCTAGGGTAAGTACGTCGGTCGCGATATCGGTCGCGAGGACTCTGGCTCGTGGCAAATGTTTGGCGACTGCCAAAGCGATCGCGCCTGAGCCTGTCCCGACGTCTACGACCGTCAGCGAATTGGCGAAGTTTTTAGCGAAGCGTAACGTTTCTTCGACCACAAGCTCAGTCTCCGGACGCGGGACCGGCGCTACTGGCGTCACCTCCAGTTCGATGTCGTAGAACTCGCGATGGCCGATGATGTAAGAGGTGGGTTCACGTCGCAGTCGTCTTTTCAGCGCCATCTCGAAGCGATTCGACTGCTCCTCTGAGGCTGCTTCATCTAGCGCTGCCAATAGGCGTGTACGGTCTACGCCTAACGCGTAGCAAAGTAGAAGCTGGGCTTCGAGGCGGCTGTCTTCGATGCCGGCCGAGCGCAGCCGTTGGTCGGCCTGCCTCAAAGCATCGGCGATTCGCATTTTAACCGGTCACGAGCAGTTGCGCGTGTCGTTGGGTAATTAGGGCATCGATGATCTCGTCGAGTTCGCCGTCGAGGATGCCGGGCAGATTATGCGCGGTAAGGCCGATGCGGTGGTCCGTCACACGGTCTTGAGGAAAGTTATAGGTGCGGATCTTCTCCGACCGGTCGCCAGTCCCGACCTGTGACCGTCGTTCCTCGGTGATTTCTTCTTCCTGCTTGCTACGTTCCATCTCCAAAAGGCGCGCGCGCAGCACGGCCATAGCCTTGGTGCGGTTCTTTAACTGAGAGCGCTCGTCCTGGCAGACGACAACTAAGCCTGTGGGCAGATGGGTTATACGTACTGCTGTGGCCACCTTGTTAACATTCTGTCCGCCGTGGCCGCCGGCATGGAAGATGTCCACGCGCAAGTCGTCATCGTTTACCTTTACGTCCACCTCCTCGGCCTCTGCGAGGACTGCCACAGTGGCTGTAGACGTGTGTATCCGACCGCTAGCTTCAGTAGCCGGCACCCGCTGTACCCGGTGTGGGCCGCTTTCGTACTTCAGGCGCGAATAGGCGCCGCGTCCCCGTATTTCGAAGACGATCTCTTTAAAGCCACCGATACCGGTCTCGTTGGTAGACAGCACTTCGACCTGCCAGCGATGACGTTCGGCGTAACGGCTGTACATTCGGAAGAGTTCGGCCGCGAAAAGTGCCGACTCTTCGCCGCCGGCGGCCGCTCTGATTTCGACGATGGTGTTCTTTTCGTCGCGCTCGTCTTTCGGCAACAGGGCTACTTTAAGGTCTTGGGTTAGACTTTCACGCTGATCTTCCAGGCTATCGAGCTCTTCTTTAGCGAGCGCTTTGAGTTCGGGATCAGCCGAATCGGACAGGAGCGACTGCGAGTCTTCTATCTGCCGTTCCGTTTCTTTATAGGTATGGTAAAGGGTAACAACATCCTCTAGACGCGCCCTTTCCTTCGCGAGGATTTGAATGCGTTCGTAGTCAGTCGAGACTTCCGGGCGCGACATCTCGTCGTTTATCTCTGCGTAGCGTTTCGCTATCTCTTCTAATCGTTCCCACATGATGGCAGCTTCTCAACATAGATAAGCCCCCGGACTACGGGGGCTCGTTCTCACGAATCTGTCTCCATTATAGCACGCGAAGCGGCTTTGAGTCCGACGAGTGAGGAAGGCATAAGACAATGTTGTCGCCCTTCGACACGCTCAGGGTGAGCGAAAAATTAGAGGAATATATACTGCAGGATAGATCCTGCAACTTCGGTCGGCAATTGGAAGCTGCGGATTTTAATTCGCAGACCATTTCGTTATTAACCTCATCTAATGCTAACTATCGGTTCGCTAAGAAAGACGCCACATCATTAGAGGCGATGCGTTCCTCCGTGCCGTCGTTCATGCGTTTGAGCATCACAGTGTCGCTGTTTAGCTCTTCGCGACCGATGATTGCCGTGTAAAGCGCCCCGAGGGCGTCCGCTTGGCGCATCTGCGACCTTAGACTGCGGCCGGCGGTCGCAGCCGTGGCGCTGATGCCGCTGCGGCGCAGCCGCCCGGCCAGCGCAATAGCCGCCTCTCGCGCCTCTTCCTGGAAAGCGACAAAGACTTGTGGGGGAGCGGCTTCCGGGACTGCGACCTCCTGGCGTTTGAGGTTTAGAATAATGCGTTCGATACCCGTCGCGAAGCCGATGCCTGGCGTAGGCCGGCCGCCGAGCACTTCGATCAGGCTGTCGTAGCGGCCGCCAGCGCCGATGGTCGATTGGCCGCCTTCCTCCTGTGGCACCACCTCGAATACCGTCTTTGTGTAGTAGTCGAGGCCGCGTACCAAGCGCGGGTTAAGCTCGTAAGGTATGGATAGAGCTTTTAAGTAGCCGCGCAGGGCCTCGAACGGTTCCGAGCACTCTACGCCTAAATAATCCAGAGTGATTGGGGCTTTGGCGATGAACGGCTGGCACTGCTCGTTCTTGCAGTCGAGAAGGCGCAGCGGGTTCTTTTCGAAGCGATCACGGCAATCGCGACAGACCAGGTCCAGCTTATCGCTGTAGTATTCGCGCAGCGCTTCGATATAACGCGGCCGGCAGATCGGGCAGCCGATGCTATTGAGTTGGAGCGTTAGCCCGGTCAGGCCGAGCTCCTCGTATAGCCTCCAGCACATCTCGACGACTTCCGCATCGATCGATGGGTCGCTTTCGCCGATAGCCTCGACGCCGAACTGCCAGAACTGGCGCTGCCGGCCGGCCTGAGGCCGGTCGTAGCGAAAGATGGGTTCGAGGTAATAGACGCGCACGGGCTGTGACCTTGCATGCATGCCGTGCTGAATGTAGGCGCGGCAGGCGCTTGCCGTCCCTTCGGGACGCAGCGCCAGGACGCCACCGCCGCGGTCTTCGAAGACGTACATCTCTTTCGAGACGATGTCCGTCACTTCGCCCACGCCCCGCGTGAACAGCGCCGCCTCTTCGAAGATGGGTGTATCGATACGCTCGTAGCCGTAGAGACGGCACAGCCGCTCAACCGTCTGCGAAACGTAGCGCCAGTGCGCCTGCTCTTCGGGCAGAATATCGACTGTGCCGCGCGGTGCCTTGAACAAACCGAGTTCCCTTTCTACTTCCGGGTCGATTCAAGGATAAACAAGGCCCTTTGGCTTTGTAAAGGAAGCTAACGCAAAAGTGCCGTAGCTATCTGCTACGGCACTTTATTAGAAGGAGTTGCTGTGCAGCTCGCGAACGAACCAGTTGTTCTAAAATTCAGTCTCCGTACCAACTGAACGAATGCGATCAGTAATCTAGATCTGCCGAGGTATAGCAGCCGGGCGGGCAGTAATCGCCAGTTGGGATAGCGCCGTTAGTACCAGCACTCACCCCATTCGGTGCCATCGATAAGTGGATATGTGTCCCCTGCCAAAAACACTCCTCAGTATTCTCCTGTCCTGTATATCCTACATACCGGCTGTTAAACTGTTCGGGATCTCTAGGATTAATGTAGAACCATGAGGAATAATAAGTGTCGCGCAACGAGTGTACGTAATTCACGGTGTAGCGTAACGGCCACGTATAGGGGTCTACAGTCTCATAAACCCCTATCTTCCAATTCAGGCAGCCTTCGTCCGGATCAGTGTTTATATCTTGGGCGTAACCTTGAAGTTGGGCACCCGATGAGGTGTTGTCTCGGAAGAACCAGCCTTGGAAATATACGCCCAGAGGTTCCCAGTTTTGCCACCAATCAATTGCTGAGCCAGAGTAATATCCGCATGCCCCATGCCAGCCACAGGTGAGGATATCAACCCCTGGATCCGACATGTAAGCGTAATAGTAGACCGAGCCGCCTTTACTTTCCTGAGGCCAAGCGAGGCCCGCTAGAGATCCAATGACTAAAGCTGGGATGATTAACCAGCGCATAGTGTTTTTATACCTCCTTATTTCGTGGCTAGGGCAACGGCTCTCGCGACTTCCATAAGGTCCTCCAGAGCGAGGCCTGCAGCTTGAATCGAGGTCTTGCCAAACGGTTCGGGAAAGATGACCGCCGACCAGGAACTTATGCCATTAGCAGTTATCGGCTCTGCCACTATCGCTTCCCTCCCCTCAATGTTTAAAGTCTTCACGCGATCCTCCGCAACATCGGCCGTGAAGTCGAGACTCGGATTACGAGAAATTAGCACCTCCCCTGGATATCCAGTAGATGTCACCGTAACCGTGTAAGCCCAGCGGGCCGCAAAGACTTTGCCGTTGCAGATCGATACGCCGGTGTTCAGGCTGTTCTCGTCTAATTTGTAGTTGTCGGACAGATTAAGCGCCATATCAAGCTCGCCAGCTTCGTCAACCCGTTTAAGTTCCGCCCGAGTATCACACGTAAACTTCGGAGCAAATTCCTCTGGGGTGGCGACCCCTCTGGGCGCTATAAAGATGCCAAGCAATTCTCCTTGGAAGCGAGGTTTCTGCCTTTCCTCTTCGAAAACCTCCGGAGGTGTTTGAGGTTCAGCTTCAGCGCTACCACCGCTCTTTAAAGAACTCGCGGCGAAAAAAGTTGCATACCCTATCCCTCCAAGGGCAAAAAGGCTGAGGAGTGTAAGCAAGACCTTCGGTTTTCGCATAGTCTATGCCTTCTTTCTCTATCTATATTGAGCAGAGAATACACTTTTTAAAGGATTGTCAAGGGTACGCAGTATTCTCCGTAAATATCCGACAGTCAGCTAGGCTCCTTTCTGTAGGGG
>WHTN01000097.1 GCA_009377715.1 Dehalococcoidia bacterium
CAATGACTTCACAAGACAAAACAAAAAGGCCCTCGCTCCCGTAAGGGGCGAGGGCATACTCGCGGTGCCACCCTTTTTGACTCGCCCTAGGCGAGTCATCTTTAGCAGGTACGTCCTATTCGGAGATACCCTGGGCTTCGATAACGGTGCCCTCTCCGTCCAAGCCTACTCAGGCCCGATTCCGCTCACCCTGAGCTTGTCGAAGGGCGATGAAATCCTTATCTTTTCGGTTGGCGGCTCTCGGGTCCATTCAGCCTCCCACGTAGCGCCGGGCTTTCACCTTACCCCGACTCTCTGGGCCTCGCCTGGCGGCTTACTATTCCCGTTCACAGCCTTTATACGATTTGGTGAGATTGTAGCAGCGTAGTTGCAATGTGTCAATGCTGAGGGCAAATATCGGCTTGACACACCCATAATATTCTGATACGATTGTCCTATCAGACTTGGAGATAGAGCAATGCACGGAGAACCAAAGAGCAAAAGCGAAATCCTTAGCGTAAGCAACGGTACTCTAACAGAGGCCGATGCTAGGGCGATGCTGGAACGTATAAGGTGGCCAAATGGCGCACATTGTCCGTTCACCGACTGCGGCGGCGTGGAGGCATACCGGATCGAAGTTAAGGGCGGCAAGCTAAAGAGTGGGCGCTTTGTCGGCCCGCGGCACCTATTCAAGTGCAAGGCTTGTCGGCGGCAATTCTCGGTAACAAAGGGCCTTATCTTCGAGGACAGCAAGATTCCCCTGCGCACGTGGATAATGGTCATGTACCGCATGTGTAGCTCAAAGAAGGGCGTAAGCGCACTCCAAATTCAGCGCGAGTTTGGCGTTACCTATGAGGCGGCTTGGTTTATGTGTCACCGCATCCGGTACGCCATGCAGGACAAGAATCCTATGCTGCTGTCCGGCACCATTGAGGCAGACGAAACCTACATCGGCCCCAGGCGTAGGCGTGGGCATCCCCTACAGCACGAGCGGATTCGTGATGAGCAACAGATGGGCCTACGCTCTCAGCCCAACCGCGACTGGAAGCAGGGCAAGCAGATCGTCTTCGGCATAGTGGAACGCGGGGGCAAGGCCCGCACTATGCACATCAAAGATGCGACGAAAGAGGAAATTAACCCTATCCTGATTAAGAACATCGACCTTAAGGCGTCACGGCTAATCACGGACGCCCATCCTTCTTACCGTTTGATAAGGCATCACCTACCCCACGACACCATCAAGCATGAGCTTGAATACGTGCGAGGTGATGTTCATACGCAGAACATCGAAAGCTACTGGTCTACTCTAAAGCGGGACTGTTCGGGACGTTCCACCATGTAGGCGAGAACCATCTAGGGCAGTACTTGTCGGAGTTTGAGTATCGCTTTAATCGCCGGAAGGACTCTGACGCTGATCGCTTTCGTGACCTTTTGCGGAACGTCGATGGCCGCTTGGCTTGGTATCTTCGATCCGTTTCTCAGGCATAGGCCCTGCATCCATTATCTTCTTAAGGGCCTGCTCCACATCAAGTGGATGCAACGAAATAGGTGTGTTTCTAAGCTGGCGCGAGCGCTTTTTTTTGCTTTGCGGCATGAATAATCTTACGACTCTTTAATCGACTGGCCATAGCAATGATAGCACCTTGGACGATCTCGAATAAAGTAAAAGCATCATTAGGGGACAAGACAATTTCGGGATGCATAATTAAGTTGCGGTGCTGGTCTTTAATTTGTTGAAGAAGGGCCTCTACCTCTTTAACATCTGACTGCTTACCATCGGTGGTGTTAACTTTGTGAAGTTCACTAATATATGCGCCCCAATTATCCAATGGCTGTTTAGATTTAGCTTTGCAAACCGCGAGATAATAATCGTGAAGAACTGCTTCGGCAGCTCTAATACTATGAAAGCCAGACGCAGTTGGGATATCGAAGGCCAAGCATTTACCAGCTTGCCTTAATTCCTCTACTGCTTTCGAATTCAGCTTATCGACTACATCAGGAGGCAATGTTTGATCTGCCCGTTC
This sequence comes from Dehalococcoidia bacterium, assembly GCA_009377715.1. Taxonomy (GTDB): domain Bacteria; phylum Chloroflexota; class Dehalococcoidia; order SM23-28-2; family WHTN01; genus WHTN01. The sequence goes on from WHTN01000097.1 coordinate 2,004, forward strand.
AATCAAACCTGTCGTATCATAGATACCCTTTTGGGTTACATAGTAACCAGCTACATTCTGCAGTTCGGCTAACAATACAATCTCAAGGTCTTTGGCCTTTTTAATGATATTGCGATAGACAGTCTCTTTAGGCCCAGGCTTTTCATTAAGGGCATCAGGGACGGGGCCGCTCCCCAGTTCATTGATGCTACCAATCAAGTCATTTCCAGCGGAACGGCTAACCGATAACATAGGAAACGATACAAACAGGGTTTCTAGTTCGCGCCGAACATCCATAGCAGAATATCCAATGAATATCTTACTATACTCATCAGCATTTAATTGTGTCAGCAAATTAAGCTTGTAGCCCAGCACATAAAAAAAGGGCAAGTTAATTTTCTCCATACAGAAATCCTCAAGCTGAATGGAAGCCCATCCGCTATTAATAAATTGGAATCATCATAAGGTCTCCTTCCTGGGTGTGTCAAGCCGATATTTGCCATGCTGAGGTATGATCAGCCATACAATGGAAATTCGAATTTCTGATGCAGAAGACCTCGACGATATATGCGAACTGGTCGCTGCCTTCCGAGACGCTTTGGGACGTTCGCTGCCGACGATAATACCATGAGGCAAAATCTGCAACGCTTGCATGCGGAACATGTGGCTTAATTTTTTTGGCTACTGATGAGTTGGGAAGGAACGTTGGTTACATTCAACAGGGGTACCGTTTTTCTCTTTGGCTTGATAGCTTAGAAGCTACTTTGGAGGACCTTTTCATGTATCCGCAGAGCCGGAGAAAGGGGATCGCCACAAGTCTACTTCAATTTGCCCTTCAACGAGCCAGGGATAAAGGGTGTAAATCTATGAAGCTCGACACTAACGAAGGGAATCTGGAAGCAGTTCGCCTCTACCAAGGACTTGGATTTTCATCTGGCTCTACGCGATTTTCAGATTCACGTCAGTTGTCATTTGAGAAAAGACTTTAAGGACTCGTCCTTATAGCGTAGGTCGACGATCTACCCGTCAATCTTCTGACGCGTCTACCATGTACTTGCCCCACCAGCCCGCGGCCGGTTCGATCTGCTCCACGACGTCTATCCAAACTCCGGCCGGGTCGAAGAGGCCGAAACGGCGCTACCGAACGGCTCGTCTCGCAGCGTGAGGATGATCAGCGCGCCACCGCTCACAAAACGATCGTATTCAGCCTGCGCATCCGCTACCTGGAACTCCAGGCACATACCCTTACCGCTGAACGGCTCGGGTCCCGGCGGCGCCGACGGATGGTCAGGATGCATGAAGGCGAGGCTTGCTCTATTGTTAGCGCTATCGGTAAGTAGAATGAACCAGCTTGCTTCGAAAACGATCTCTAGGCCGAACCACCGCTGATAGAAGTCCCGGCAGTCAGTTAAGCGTTCGGTCACAACGATCGGGTAGAAATCCTGAAGGTTCATATGCCGTCCCCCTAACGCGCCCTAGCGGCCTGCTGCTTTATGATTTGGACGAAACGAAAGTCATCGTCTCTTTGAAGAGAGCCAATTCTTCCTTATATTCTTCCGGCTTCTCGTGCTCGATTACGATCCACTTTTTCATTACCCTCTTACCCATAACTAGGGTCGAAATATTCTTTCTACCGTTAAGCTCCTCGACTCGTTCTTTGGGAAGTTTCATAACGACTTTACCGCCTTGCGTGTAGGCGAAGACCTTCTGCCCGATGAGGAAAGATATATGGTTCGCTTTTCTCTCGACCTCCGCCTGGGGCAAGTCCTCGAGCGTCGAGGAAAGTATGGTCGCAAGCTCGTTATCTGCATGCATTACCGGCAGAGTGCGGAATTTTTTCATTAGGTCGCCCTTCGACAAGCTCAGGGTGAGCGGGATCGTTTGTGGTGAGCCTGTCGAATCCACGAGCGGGAACGCAGAGCTAGTCGCCCAGCGCCTGTCGCACGGCCGTTACGACCTGATCCTTAGGGACGAGCGTGGATTGCTCCTCCGTGCGGCGCTTTAGCTCAACGCTGTTCTTCTCCAGGTTGCGGGGGCTGACCGTTAGGCGCACTGGCATGCCCAGAAGGTCGGCGTCGTTAAACTTCACGCCCGCCGATTCCTCGCGGTCGTCGTACAGCGCTTCGACGCCGACGGCACGCAGTTCGTCGTAAAGTGCGTCCGCAGATGCCACTACCTCAGGCCGGTCGGTGCCAAGCACGACCAGATGCACATCGAACGGCGCTAGCTCGCGCGGCCAGACGATGCCGCGGTCGTCATGGTTCTGCTCAAGCACGGCGGCGAGCAGCCGCTCCACGCCGATGCCGTAGCAGCCCATGATCGCCGGTTTGGCCTGGCCGTCGCCGTCCAGGAATGTGGCGCCGAGCTTGTCGCTGTATACAGTGCCCAGTTTGAAGATGTGCCCCATCTCGATGGAGCGGCGAGTCTTGAAAGCCGTGCCGCAAGTCGGACAGGGATCGCCTTCGTGGGCGAGCGCGATGTCGGTGACGATGTCGGCCTGCCAGTCGCGGCCGTAGTTGACGTTCCGTAAGTGGGCGTCGGAGGTGTTAGCGCCTGCTACCAGGTTCGGCGAAGCGGGGATAGCGTCGTCGGCGACAACGGTCACGCCTTTTAGCCCTACAGGCGATGCCGATCCAGCAACGAGTCCTCGCTGCTGCACTTCCGCCTGCTCCATCAGCCGCAGTTCGTGGCTACCCAGAGTGTTGCGCAGCTTCGTCTCGTTTACGTCCATATCGCCGCGGATGGCGACGAACACCGGCTGGCCGTCGCTGGCGTAGAAGACGGCTTTCAGCGTCTTCTCGCGCGGCACGCCGAGGAACCGCGATACCTCTTCGATGGTCTTCGCTCCGGGAGTCGATACTTCCTCCATAACTAGCGGTTCTTCGGCAGCCGCTTTCCGCAAGAAAGCGGCCTTCTCAGCGTTGGCGGCATAGCCGCAGTTCGGACAGATCAGCACCTCGTCCTCGCCGACCTCCGTAAGGAACATGAACTCATGGCAGTCGCGACCGCCGATAGCCCCGGAATCGGCCAGCACCATGACCGTAGGCACGCGGCAGCGGTCGAAGATGTTCTTGTAGGCCATGGCCATGCGGTCGTAGTTCGTATCCAGTCCATCCCAGTCGGCGTCGAAGCTGTAGAGGTCTTTCATCACGAACTGGCGCAGGCGGATAAGGCCGCCGCGGGGACGCGCTTCGTCGCGGAACTTCGTCTGAATCTGGTACGGCAGTACCGGCAGGTCGCGGTAGCTCTGCACCTGGCGTTTGAATATATCTACCACCACTTCTTCGTGCGTCGGGCCGAGCGCAAGCTCACGATCGCGGCGGTCCGTTAAGACGAAGAGGTTTTCACCGAAGGCTTCGCGCCTGCCGGACGCCTCCCACAGTTCGATGGGCTGAATGGCCGGCATCTGGATCTCCTGGCCGCCGGCTTCGTCCATCTCCTGGCGAATGACATCTTCGACCTTGCGGAGTACGCGCCAGCCTAGCGGAAGGTACGAATAGATGCCCGCGGCGAGCTGTTGCACCAGGCCGGCGCGCAGCAGAAGCTGATGGCTTATGGTGTCCGCCTCGGACGGCGCCTGGCGCAGCGTCTTGGCAAAGAGACGTGACATGCGCATAGCTATTTCAGAAGAGCAGTTACGGGGACTAATCGCTGGTGAATTGGGTCTACAGCGAGATTGAAAGTTTCTAGGGTCGTAGCTCCGAGCAGGGGGTCAGCCGCATCTTCACCGAAAACAACTAAAACTGGACGGGCACGTCCGTCGATCCGGACCATGGTATAGCCTACATCGAGTTCTACGACTCTTTCGTCAGCCAGTTCGAAAGGCCACTTCTCTTGAACTGCGACTCCTAGACTCCTTAATAGATAGGCGGGAATAACAGTGTGAGAGGCTCCCGTATCGGGCAGCGCCTCCACGGTCTCGTAACGCTGGCCTAGCGGGTCTCCAATTTCAACTGGAATACGAAAAATCCCCATAGTTTGTTAAATCAGACCCTTCTCCTGCAGGAAGGGGATGACGTTCGCCATTTGCTCGTCCGTGGCGCGCGGGTTGATCTCCAGCACCCGCAGTGCCGTATCCGGCAAGCCGTTGACGACGTAGTCCCAGTCGGCGTCGCCGTCGCCGGGCGCTCGGTGGTCGCC
>WHTN01000018.1 GCA_009377715.1 Dehalococcoidia bacterium
GACAACGGCCAGCACGTCTTCATGCAATGCTGTACCGAATACATCTCGCTTCTTAAGCGATTGGGCGTTTACAACAAGACATACGTTCAAAAGAAGCTCCGCGTGCTCGTCGGCAGCCGCCGCAATCGAATAGCGACGCTGGGCGCCTCAAAGCTACCGGCGCCCCTGCACATGGTGCCATCGCTGCTCACATATCCATACCTTTCTTTGTTCGACAAAGTCCGGGTTGTGTACGGCCTCACTCGAATCAAGCGCGTAACCGCTGAAGAGAGTCAAGCCCTCGACGACCTAAGCTTCTACAATTGGTTGAAGGCGAACCGTCAGACGGAGAGGGCCATACGTAACTTCTGGAACCTCATAGTTTTGCCGACGCTCAACGATACCGTCGATATGGTAAGCGCCAACTCAGCCGTTATGGTCTTCCAGGTCGGGTTCCTCAGCGACAGCGAAGGCGCTAATCTCGGCTACTCGACCGTAGGACTGTCCAGCCTGCTATCCAAAGCCGCCCAGCAGTACATAGAAGAGCGTGGCGGTCACGTTCTAACCGGGCAAGACGTTGGGCAAGTCGTGATCGATGGCGATCGGGTCAACGGCATTACGCTAAGCAACGGTGAAATGCTCACAGCTGATTTCTACGTAAGCGCCTTACCGCACCAAGAGCTTCCTGCAGTGTTGCCGGAGGACGTCGAACGATTCGCTTTCTTCCGAAGCCTCAGAAAACTCGGCTCATCGCCTATAGTTAACGTTCATCTCTGGTACGACCGTCCCGTAGCGGACTTCGATTTCGCTGCCTTCCTCGACGATGACATCCAGTGGATATTTAACAAGGGCGCGATCTTAGGCGAGACTAACGGCGGCTACTTAGATGTCTCTTTGAGCGGCGCCCGCCAGCACATCGACCTGCTCGCCAGCGAGATCGCCAGCCGGGTAGCGGAAGCGGTGGCGTCAGCGCTACCGCGTGCGGGCCAAGCGCGCCTAATGCGTCATCTAGTGATCAAGCAGCACAACGCTACTTTCGCTGCTGCGCCAGGATCGAGCGCTTTACGCCCATCGGCAGCGACTCCGCTAGAGAATTTTTTTCTGGCGGGCGATTGGACAAATACGGGCTGGCCAGCGACCATGGAAAGCGCTGTGCGTAGCGGCATAGCCTGCACAGAGGCTATCGAACGGATAAAATTCGGTAATAAGGCAATAGAACTAACGGCGTCGAAGTTGTACACTTTGTGACGTGAGCTACAAAGAGCGGGAGGTTCAATATGCGTGCAACCGAGCGTAACGGCAGTGGCCTAGGACTCAGGTTTGTCAACGAGACCATCAAGCTAACGACCACCAAAGGGCCGGAGTTCATCGATATAACCGATGACGTGGTCGCGGTGCTGGAGCGCTCCGCGATTAAAAACGGCTTTGCCGTCGTATATTCCAAGCACACCACGGCCGCTGTGCGCATCAACGAAAACGAACCCCTGCTGCTGCAAGATATGGAATGCTTCCTACAACGCGTCGCTCCTTCCGATACTTACTATAATCACAATGACTTCACCATTCGCACCGTTAACATGACTGAAGACGAATGCCCTAACGGTCATTCTCATTGCGCCCAGTTGCTAATGGGGGCCAGCGAATCTGTGCCGATTATCGATGGCTGCCTGCAGATCGGACGCTGGCAACGCATCTTCCTCGTCGAGTTAGATCACGGCCGAGATCGGGAAGTGCTTGTCCATATAATGGGCGAATAAAAAAAGTTAATGGTAAGTAAAAAATGCCCGATCTACCGGACTCGCTAAACCGATATCGTGGCGTGGTAGAGGATGCGCTTCGAGCGGCCCTCGTGGACAGCCATCCGCAGCTTCTCTACCACATGATGCGGTATCACCTGGGCTGGCAAGATGAACATGGCCAGCCCAGCAACGCCTCCGGCAAGGCGCTTCGACCCTCGTTGTGCCTCTGGGCCTGCGAAGCGGCGAATGGAGACCGTCTGCAGGCCCTTCCTGTAGCGGCCGCTTTAGAGCTCGTGCATCAGTTTTCGCTCATACACGACGATATCCAGGACGGCGATACAGAACGCCGCCATAGGCCAACTGTGTGGTCTCTGTGGGGCCAAGGACAAGCGATCAGCGCCGGCGATGCGATGTTGACGCTGGCGCACCAGACCTTGCTCGGTCTATCTGCCACGGGAGTACAGCCGCTAAGGGTCCTAAAAGCCAGCAAGGCGTTAAACGAGGGCGTTTTACGCATGATCCAGGGACAATGCCTGGACTTGAGCTTCGAGGAAAATCTCGAGATGAGCGTCGACGGCTATCTGGATATGATCGGCCGGAAGACCGGCGCGCTGTTCAGATGTTCTTTGTATTTAGGGGCGCTTATCGCTAGTGAGGACGAATCGGAATGGGATAGGATGGGTCGTGCTGGCGAGGCTCTCGGCCTCGGCTTTCAAGTCATCGACGACATACTGGGCGTTTGGGGCACAGAGGAGATGACCGGCAAGAAGGCTACAGACCTCCGACGTCGTAAGAAGTCGCTGCCGGTGGTGTACGCTTTGGAGCAAGCTACCGGACACGCCCGCCAGGAGCTTTTGAATATTTACAGCAAGCCTGCCCTTGACGAGACGGATGTGAATATCGTGCTGGCCGTCTTAGACGATCTGAATACCCAGGACTCCTGTCATTCTATGGCTAGCGACTTCTGTCAAAAAGCGCTCGACGAAATACGGGCCGCGAAGATATCGACGCGAGCAAAGGTAGAGATAGAGGAGATCGTAGATTTCCTAACGGAGCGAGAGTACTAGCGAAAGTTCATGTCACCCTCAGCGAAGCGAAGGGGCTGCTTCACAACTAGATTCTTCACTCGTTCAGAATGACAAAATAAAGGGAGGTTGCCATGTCAGGTCAACCGTTGGGCTTAAGCCTTAAAGTAAGTTGGTACCTCATGAAAATGAGGCTGACGAGGCGCGAGAAGTTTCCCCTCACCATGATCCTGGAGCCCCTCGAGAAGTGTAACCTCGCTTGCATCGGTTGCGGCCGCATCCACGAGTACGAACCGGTCATCGATAAGCTGATGACAGTCGAAGAGGCGATGAGGGCCGTCGACGACTGCGATGCGCCTGTCGTGTCCATCGCCGGCGGCGAACCGACGATGCACCCGCAGATCGGCGAGATCGTGGCCGGCATCATCGAGCGCGGCAAATATGTTTATTTGTGCACGAACGCCTTGCTGTTCAAGAAGGCGTTTAAGGTCATCCCGCCATCGCCGAAGTTCTCCTTCGTCGTCCACCTAGACGGCCTACGCGAGACCCACGATATCGCGGTCGACCGTAAAGGCGTATACGACGTCGCCATAAAGATGATCAAAGAGGCGAAAGAGCGCGGCTACCGCGTCTGCACCAACACCACCCTATACAGCGGCAACCAGCCGGTGGAGTACCACGAGCTTTTCGCCATGCTAAACGACCTGGGCGTTGAAGGCATGATGGTATCGCCCGGCTTCGAGTACAAGGAGGTCGCAGACCAGCCTATCTTCATGCAACGGCAAGAGGCGCAGAACTTCTTCCGCCGCATCTTCGAAGGGACTAAGAAGGGCACGCGTTTCTACAACAACCCGCTCTATCGCGACTTTCTTCAGGGCAAGCGCGATTACGAATGCAGCCAGTGGAGCACGCCGACTTACACCGTGATGGGTTGGCGCAAACCGTGCTACTTGCTTTCCACCGAAGGTCATGCCGAAACATTCATCGAACTGATGGACACGACGCCCTGGGACAAATACGGCTACGGCAAAGACTCGCGCTGTGACACCTGTATGATGCACTGCGGCTACGAAGGCTCGGCCATTATGGAAGCGATGTCCAAGCCGTCTGTCGGCTGGGAGATGTTCAAGCGTACCGTCCTAACGAAGGACTAGTTCGCCTTTCGACAGGCTCACCATGAGCAGGAATGATCGCCATAGTTGCCGCCCTTCAAGACGAGATCGCCCCACTTCTCCCGAAGATTGAAGTCGTAAAGCTCACGGAAGTCGAAGGCTCTCCGTTACGAGAGGCGAGGATCGTGGGCCAAGAGTCCTTGCTGGCGCAAAGCGGCCCTGGCCGCGCTCGTGCTCAACTAGTCGGTGGCTACGTCAGCCAGAACTATCCCCTCACCGCGCTTATCAGCATCGGTTTCTGCGGCGCTGTCCGCGAAGGCCTCAAGTCCGGCGATATCGTGCTGGGAGCGACCGCTTCCGGCGAAGGCGAAAGTCAAACCTACGCCTCCGACCTCGCGTTGCTCCAGCAAGCGGCGAGCGCGTTAGAAAGCGCTAACGTCCGTTTCCACACCGGCGGCAGCCTAACCGGAAAGGAGATTGTCGGCGAACCAGCCGCGAAGACAGATCTGGGCCGCTCGTCACCAGAGATCGCGTCTGTCGACATGGAGACGTACTGGCTCGCCGAGATCGCAGACCGCGATAGTGTCCCGTTCCTGGTCATGCGAGTGATCCTAGACGAGGTCGGCGATTGGGTGCCAGGCGTTCCCTTAGTCGATGAAACGGGCGTGGTACAAAGGGCAAAGGCGATGGGCTACCTGATGCAGCACCCTCAGCGCGCGCCGGCGCTGATCAAGCTTGGCAGCGCGGTGCCGAAGGCAAGCACCAGCTTGGCGAACGCAGTGCTGGCGCTACTAGAGCAGGTCACGGTTCCAAAGGCATCCAATGGTAACCTCTGACTTTCGATATGGCAGAAACAGACAGCCTAGACCCGAAGTCGCTCGATCAGACGATCCAGCGCGCTCAGGAGTGGCTACTCGGCGCGCAGTACGCCGATGGCTACTGGTGGGGCGAGCTCGAGACGAACGTCTGTATGGCTGCCGAATATCTTCTATTAACTCACTTTTTAGGCACCGCCAATCCGAGGCGCTGGCAGAAGATCGTCAATTACATCAAGAGCCAGCAGCGCGAGGACGGCACTTGGGCCATCTATTACGACGGTCCGGGCGACCTCAACGTTACGGTGGAGTCGTACTTCGCCCTGAAGGTGGCCGGCGTCTCGCCGGACGAGCCGTACATGCAGAAGGCGCTAGCCTTCATCCTGGCGAAAGGCGGTGTGCCAAACGTACGTATCTTCACAAAGATCTGGCTCGCCCTGTTCGGGCAGTACCCTTGGTCGGCGCTGCCGACAATGCCGCCCGAGCTGATCTTCCTTCCCTCTTCGTTCCCGTTCAACGTTTACGAATTCGCCTGTTGGGCGCGCGGCAGCATCGTGCCGATGTTCGTCCTGTCTACGCGCAAGCCGGTCCGTCGTGTGCCATCGTGGGCGGCGATAGACGAACTCTACCCGGACGCAGTAGACGGAGAAACGCTTGTCCTCCCTACACCAAGGAATACGGTGGGCTGGAAGGCTTTCTTCCATGCCGCCGATAAGCTATTGCACCTTTACGAGAAGCTGCCCGCCAAGCCCGGCCGTGGCATAGCCGAACGGCTAGTGGCCGAGTGGATCATCGCCCGCCAGGAGGCTGACGGCTCCTGGGGAGGCATCCAGCCGCCCTGGGTCTATTCGCTGATGGCGCTCAAGACGCTCGGCTATTCCACTAGCCACCCAATCATGGCGAAGGGCTTAGAAGGCCTTGGGAGATCTTTCGCGATAGAGACGGAGGACATTTTCAGTCCTCAAGCCTGCCTTTCCCCAGTATGGGACACCGCGCTGGCGATGATCGGTCTATTGGACTCCGGTCTGCCATCGGACCATCCAGCGCTCGTCCAGGCCGGAAAATGGCTGCTCGAGGAGCAGGTATTCACCGGCGGTGACTGGCAGATGAAGAACCGACGTTCCCGGCCCGGCGGCTGGGCGTTCGAGTTCGAAAACGATAACTACCCCGATACGGATGATGCCGCCGAAGTGATGATCGCGCTTTACCGCACCAAGCTGCCCGATGCTGCGGCGAAGGAGAAGGCGCTGCAACGCGGCCTTGAGTGGGTACTTGGCATGCAGAGCAAAAACGGCGGTTGGGGTTCGTTCGACCGCGACAACACGAAAGGCTATATGGCGAAGATACCATTTTGCGACTTCGGCGCGACTATCGACCCGCCGACCGAGGATGTCACCGCCCACATCGTCGAGATGCTCGGCATCATGGGCTTCGACGACAGCTTCCTGCCCCTATCCCGAGCTCTAGACTACTTGCGCAGCACGCAGCGGGCAGACGGGTCGTGGTGGGGCCGCTGGGGCGTCAACTACATCTACGGCACGGGAGCAGTGCTGCCGGCCTTTGAGGCTGTCGGCGAAGAGATGTCGCAAGCTTATGTAAAGCGACCTGTTCGCTGGCTGGAAAGCCACCAGAACAGTGACGGCGGCTGGGGCGAGTCTTGCGCTTCTTACGCGGACCCGAGTCTCAGCGGACAAGGTCCCAGCACCGCTTCTCAGACAGCGTGGGCGCTGCTTACGCTGCTCGCGGCCGGCGAAACCCGCAGCCCGGCAACTCAACGCGGCATCGCCTACCTAGCGTCCAACCAACAAGCGGATGGCACCTGGGACGAGCCGTACTACACCGGGACCGGCTTTCCGGGAGACTTCTATATCAACTATCACCTTTACCGCCACTACTGGCCTATGATGGCGCTCGGCCGCTATCGATCCGCTCAGATTCATTAACTTCTCACATCATTTAGACGTTTCTATAGGACAGCATAAGAACGCCTGTTATGGCAAGCATTGCTGTGCTAAGCAAGCATTCGTAGCTTTGGGCGAGGAAGGAGGAAGCTGAACGAACTTGTAAGGAGAAATGTCGTCTACGAGAGCTATTTTAATCCATTAATTACACAGAAAGGGATAAGGACATAGTGGCAACTAATACTACTCGATCTACCTTCGATCCTATGACTCAGTGGTGGCGGCTCGGGGGCATTCTCGGTATTGGGTTTATCATTCTATTTTTCGTAGGAGGCTTTGCGCTGCAAGGCGAATCGCCGAGCTACGATGACCCGATCACAGAAGTCAGAGAATACTTTACAGAGGATGGCGACCAATACCTCATCGGCGATTACATTCTCGGATTAGGTTTTGTTTTCTCTTCCTCCCGTTCCTGATCACACTCCGTGGCCTCCTTGCCTGGGCGGAAGGAGGGCCAAATATTTGGTCTTGGGTAATGGTGGCGGCGGGCGTGGTGACGGTTGGGCTCGGCGCGGCCGCCGGAGCTTCCTGAGGAGCGTTAGCATTAGGCGCGGCCGAAAGCACAGAAGTCGATGATTCTGCGGTCCGTACCCTGATGTATGTGGATGCTTATGCGTTCGCTGGACTTGGTTTCGACATCGCTCTAATAGTAGCCGCAGCGTCACTCGTTATCTATCGGACCGGCGTACTTTTGGCGCTGGCTTGGTGTACTTGGGCTGATCGTGGCCGTCGGTGCGGTTCTAAGCCCGCTTTGGGTAGTTGAAGGTGATGAAGAAGGCGTCTTTGGTGTCTTCGGCATAATAGGATACTTGGGCGTAATGATTGGATCCTTATTGTCTGCATCGGCATGATCATGAAGCGTGAGCTTCCATCAAGAGCTATGGACTAGCGGACTCTTTGCTTCGCTCATAATATGACGGAGGTAAGGGCGGCTCGTGAGCCGCCCTTACTCTATCTTGTATCGCTCTACGGCCGCTTCGTCTAGTTCGATGCCGAGGCCTGGTTTCTGCGGCAGACGCAGCTTCCCGCCAACCGGCGCCATCGGCTCCTTCATAATCCGGTCAGTGTTGAAGACGTCTTCGTCGAGATAAAAGTACTCGACCGTGATGCTGTTGGCGGTCGCAGCCACCAGATGCGCATGCACGTCCCAGAACCAGTGCGGCGCGATGGGGATATCCCAAGCGCTGGCCATATGCGCTACCTTCAGCCACTCCGTGATCCCACCGACAACACCGACGTCCGGTTGAAGGATGTCCGCCGCCCCCCGTTCAAGAATATTTCGGAAGGCGTAGCGATTACCCTCAAGCTCTCCTGTCGCTACCGGCATATCGAGCGCGGCAGCGATCTCAGTGCCGGCGGCCAGGTTATCTGGCATCACCGGCTCCTCGAACCACCAGATGTCGTACTTCTCAATCGCTCGGCCCCAGCGGATCGCGCTGGCGGCGTCGGCAAAGGCGTTGTTAGCATCGACCGCCAACTGCACGTCAGGCCCTATAGCATCGCGAACGGCACGTACCCGTTCGATGTCCTCTTTCGGCGAACCACCGACTTTCATCTTTAAGGCCCGAAACCCGCGCTCGACATACCGCTCCATCTCGGCGGCTAGCTCTCGCAGGCCTTTGCCCTCACGATAGTAGCCACCGCTTGCGTACGCTGGCACTTCATTGCGGTAGCCGCCGAGCAGCTTGTAGAGTGGCTGGCCGGCCGCTTTGCCGATAATGTCCCACAACGCTATGTCGAGCGCGCTAATGCCGCGCATGATCACGCCCTGACGCCCCAACAGCAGCGTCTCGCGGAACATGCGCTCCCAGAGTCGTTCGACGGCGAAGGGGTCTTCTCCTATAAGTAATCCTTTCAAGTTCGTTTCGATCGCGCTATGGATCAATCTTCCGCCGTAAGCGTACCCGACGCCGGTGATACCCTCGTCGGTGTCTATCCAGACGACTGCGAACTCACGCGCCGTCACCAGGCGCGTCGAAAAAGCCGTCGGCACAGCGAGGGGAATCGAAATAGCTACACTACGGACGTCGGTGATCTTCATTTTTCACGCTCCGACTGGTACATTGTTTCGGCATCACAAAATTTTCTTCGCGATCTTAGCTTAAAGGCCCTTACCATCCAATTGTCAGGCCAGTATAATTGACGATGTAAAAATTCGTAAAATGTTTACGCACCTTCACCTTCACACCGAATACAGCCTACTCGACGGCCTCTCGCGTATCACGCCATTAATGCAGCGGGCGAAAGAGTTGGGGCAAGAGGCCATCGGCCTCACCGATCACGGCGTGATGTACGGCGCCATCGACTTCTATAAAGCGGCGAAGCAAAACGGCGTTAAGCCCATTATAGGCATCGAAGCCTACGTTGCGCATAAGACCCGACATTCGCGCGAGCCAGAGGAGCGCCAGGCTTACCATTTGACGATGCTAGCAAAGAACGAAGCCGGCTATCGCAACCTGCTGGCTCTTAGCAGCAAGGCCCACCTAGAAGGCTACTATTACCGTCCGCGCATGGACCGAGAGCTTTTCGAAAAGCATAACGAGGGGATTATTGTCCTCTCCGGCTGCCCGAGCAGCGAGGTCTATCGCGCTCTCGACGAAGAACGGTGGGACGACGCGGTAGAGGCGGCGCGTTGGTATCGCGAAGTCTTCGGCGATTTCTACATCGAGTTGCAGGAGCACGGCGACGCGAAGCTCTCATCCGCTAATCCCAAGCTTGCCCGGCTAGCACGCGAGTTGGACATCCCGCTTGTAGCGACGAACGATGTTCACTTCATCCACCGCGACGATGTACACATGCACGACATTTTGCTTTGCATCGGCACCAATACCACCGTCATGGATGAAAAACGCATGCGCATGGCGGGCGACTCCGACTCCTACTACCTGAAGTCGGAGACGGAGATGCTCGATCTCTTCCCTGAGCTACCACAGGCTGTAGCGAATACAGGCCGCATCTCCGAAATGTGCGACATATCGCTGGAGTTCGGCCAGCACCACCTACCTGAAGCCGAGGTGCCGCATGGCATGTCGGCCGACAAATATCTCGCAAAGTTATGCCGAGAAGGCTTAGCCAAGTGCTATCCACATGCCAGCGAAGAAGTCGAGCGTCGCTTGGATTACGAACTCGATGTAGTCAGGCAGACCGGTTTCGCCAACTATATCCTCGTGGTCAAAGATTTCGCGGACTTCGCCCATCGTGAAGACATACTAATGGCCGTCCGCGGCTCAGCGGCTGCGTCGCTCATCTTGTACTGCCTCAGCGTGACCAGCGTAGATCCACTTTCCCACCGGCTCGTCTTCGAGCGCTTCCTCAACATCGAGCGGAAGGAGATGCCCGACGTCGACCTCGACTTCGCCGAAGACCGCCGCGATGAAGTCATACGCTATGCGGCGCAGAAGTACGGGCACGAGCACGTTGCCCAGATCATCACCTTCGGAACGCTCGGCGCGAAGGCCTCGATACGAGACGTTGGCCGCGCGTTAGGCATGTCCTACGCCGTTACCGATCGCGTCGCCCGCCTGGTGCCGGCACTACCGCCGTCCTTCGGCATCGTCACCATCGACCGCGCTCTCACAGAGAGTTCGGAGATGCGAGAGGCCTACCAGGCGGACGAACAGGTACGGCGGCTCATCGACACCGCCCGCTCGCTCGAAGGGGTCGCGCGGCATTCTAGCACGCACGCTGCGGGCGTCGTCATCGCCGAGCGTCCGTTGACCGAGTACCTTCCGCTCCAACGTCCGACGGGTGGCGACGAAACCTCGCTGCCGACGACCCAGTACGCCATGGAGGCCGTCGCCGAGATCGGTCTGCTCAAGATGGACTTCCTAGGCCTCGCGAACCTGACGATATTGGGCCGGGCGGTAGAGATCGTCCGCCAGGGACATGGCATCGAGATCGACCTTAATAATCTGCCCGACGGCGATGAGAAGACGTACGCGATGCTATCGGCTGGGGAGACGTTCGGCGTCTTCCAGCTTGAGTCCGCGGGGATGCGGCGCAACATCAAAGACCTTAAGCCTACCGACGTCCGCGATCTCGCGGCGATGGTCGCTCTGTACAGGCCGGGGCCGATGCAGCACATACCAACTTACATCCGCGCGAAACACGGCGAGATCGAGATAACCCACCCGCACGACGACCTTTCGGACGTTCTTGAGGACACTTACGCGTTATCGTTTATCAAGACCAAGGTGCTTCTCATCGCTCAGAAGTTCGCAGGCTATTCGCTCGGCATGGCCGATATCATGCGCAAGGCGATGGGCAAAAAGATACCGGCTGTGATGAAGGCGGAACACGACCGTTTCGTCACAGGCGCTCGCGCCAAGGGCTACAGCCTCAGGGACGCCGAGGCGGTCTTCAACCTCATCGAGCCGTTCGCTGGCTACGCGTTCAACAAAGCGCACGCCGTTAGTTACGGCACGATCACTTATCAGACTGCGTACCTGAAAGCGAACTATCCGGCGGAGTACATGACGGCGGTGTTAATGCTCGCCGAACGCCATCCCAATTCGGCCCAGCGTGTTGGAGAGGCGACGAGCGAATGCGCGAAGTTAGACATCGCCGTTTTACTCCCGAATATAAACCACAGTGGAGTTAGTTTCTCGCTTGAAACGCTGCCGGATGGCAAGCAAGCGATCCGCTTCGGTCTGGCGACGATCAAGAACGTCGGCGTGGCCGCGGCGGAAGCGGTAATCGAAGCCCGACAGCAAGGGCCGTTCGAATCGCTCGACGATTTTTGTCGACGGCTGAACCTGCGCGCCCTCAACCGCCGCGCGGTGGAGAGCATCATCAAGGCCGGAGCGCTCGATGACCTCGGCGATCGCGGCACGCTTTTGGCCAACGTCGACCGCATCATGAATATGGCCCAGCAAGCGCAGCGCTTACGGCAAAGCGGGCAGGCCACGATGTTCGACCTATTCGGTCAGACGACGGATACCCCAATGCCAGGCCTTCAGTTGGAAGAAGCTGCTGTGCCCCTGACACAGCAGCTGGCCTGGGAGAGGGAGCTTCTCGGCGTTTACGTCTCGGAGCACCCGGTACGCCACGTCCTGGCAGACCGGCCGGCGGACGTCGCTCTGGCGTCGGAGATAACGGAAGAGATGATCGGCCGCGAAGTAGTCATGGCGGGCATGGTCGGCTCGATTCGCCAGCGCTTAACAAAGGACGGCCGGCCATTTATCATCGCGCAGATGGAAGATCTCTCCGGCAGCGTCGAGGTCGCCGTCTGGTCAGATACCTACGAGCCAACGAAGGAGCTATGGGTCGAAGGCAATATCCTGCTGTTACAGGTGCGGGTGCGCTCGCGCGAAGAACAACTACAACTATCGGTGCAGAGCGTAAGCGTCTACGAACGGCCGGAGGAAGAAGGAAGAGGGAAGGAGGAAGATGATGGGGCAGCCGCCAGAATGGCACTATCGCCGTCAACTTCCTCCTACGAGCCACAGCCCTCACCTCAGAAGCGACAACCGCTGCCGCCGCCTCAGTCGTATCGGCTTCAGATCACGTTGCGCGAAACGGACGACGAAGATACCGACCGCGACCGCCTAACGCAGCTTCTAGCGACCTTGGTGGACTTCCCGGGCGACGACGAAATAACACTCGTGGTCGGTAGCAACGGCGACCGCGAAACGTTTGCTCTACCGTCGGCCCGTGCCTGCAAGGAGCTATGCGCCCGCCTGGACGCCGTGCTCGACTACAACGGCAAGGCGATGCTAGAGCCTGTTACCGAAGCGACAGCGAAAGCTTGACAATACACGAAACCGTGTAGATAATTGTAAGAACAAACGTTCAAGGATGCTTTGAAAAGGAACGGGAATATGGGAAGACCAATCTCTCCTGTGTTGACTCTGCACCAAGCCGAACTCTCGAATAAAAATCAAAAACGCACTGGGCGCAAAAAATTGCCTTCGGCTGGTATGGTGGCAAGTATAATCACCTCAATTGGTTATTACCACTTCTTCCTGACTCCCATCACTACTGTGAGCCATTCGGGGGTTCTGCAGCCGTTTTGCTTAATCGAGATCCGTCAGCTGTCGAAACATATAACGATATTGACGGAGAGGTTGCTAATTTCTTCCGAGTACTAAGAGAGCAAACGGAGAATCTCATCTTCGCCTTATCATTGACACCGTTTTCCCGAGAGGAGTTTTATTTAGCAGTCAGTGACTACGGACCTCATCTGGCACCCTTTGAGCGTGCTAGGAGATTTTTTGTCCGTGGCCGCCAAGTAAGGACTGGACTTGCACAAACAGCTTCGCTAGGGAGATGGGCAAACTGCAAGAACACAAGCAGGGCCGGTATGTCCGGTGTTGTTTCGAGATGGCTCGGCAGTATTGACGGCCTGCCCGAGATCGCTGAACGGATGTTGAGAGTTCAAATTGAGAACCGGCCAGCACTAGAGTTAATAGGCTTATATGATAGCCCGACTACACTCTTTTGTTGCGATCCGCCTTATCCCCATGAATCCAGAGGTGATACAAAAGCCTATGGGTTCGAAATGACTGTGCGAGAACATGAAGAACTCTCTACTTTATTACACGAAGTTAAAGGCAATGTTGCGCTCTCGGGATATCGCTGTTCCTTGCTAGATAATCTTTACAAAGATTGGCGTTGCATCGAAGCACCTACAAAGTTAGCCCATTCGATAAAGCAACCAAGAACAGAAGCGCTTTGGGTGAACTACCAAGTTCCGACCAAATCCGACTCTAATTATGCCCATCGATTACCAATCTGCTAGCGCGTTGCTCGCACAGGCATTCGATAACGTTGAGGCTGACTTACTCCAGGGCAGAACACCAAGCATTGACGAAGCCTTACGCGACGAGTGTGAGATTCTTTTCAACTCAAGTACACAAGCTTATAGAGAAGTATTGTTAGGCTGCATTATAGCCAGATTACAGGATAGATCTATTAACGTGCGGCAACCTTATGTGGGACACGGACCTAATGCTTTTAATGGCCGGACTCTGGATGAACGCTCCATCAACCCATTCCTTCAAAGCAGGAGAATTCCGAGTTCCCGCGGGCCGTATCTAAGCGTATTTAGAAGGTCGGTCGATTTCAACCTTGCAACGCGAGACGGTTTAAGGGATAAAGATGGCTATGATGCTCTTCTTTCCCTGCTGAGTATTATTGAGACGACTTCGGATGAGAACGTTCTCTTAAGACAGTTGCACTATGTCTTATACAAAATTTGCCCAGCTGCGGGAACGGGCCAATGTCTCGTTGGCAAGGCTGCAAAGGATTAGTCTAGATCAACTTGATGTTCTTATTTCGCGTCTTTTAGAGATACCAAGTGGCGGGCGCTTCCCGGTTTTATTTGTAATAGCAACGTTCACTGCAATCAAAACTTCCTTCACTCTAGATTGGGTCATCTCTTGGCAAGGCATCAACGCGCCTGACATTCAGTCGGGCGCTGGGGGCGACATCACAATTTCGTCAGGCGATACAATCTTCCTTGCTGCAGAAATAACTGAGCGCTCGGTAGATAGAAACCGAGTCGTAGCCACGTTCAACACGAAGATCGCTCCTAACGCGATCCAAGATTACCTTTTCTTCGTGAAATCTTCAGCAGCAACTTTGGATGCGGCACAGCAAGCACATCAATATTTCGCTCAAGGTCACGAGGTAAACTTCTTAGAAATCAAGTCGTGGATTCTCATGATGTTGGCCACGCTTGGCGCTTCAGGTAGAGCAATATTCAACGAAGCTCTTCTAGAACTTCTGGATTCAGGAGATGTCCCACAAGCTCTTAAAGTTTCTTGGAATGAACAAATCGAGACGATAGCAGCAGGGTAAGTGTACTACTGCGGCTCCCAGGGGCTCTTGGGCGGCGAGTCGTAGGGCCAGGGGAAGCGGACGCTGTCTCCCACCTCGACGCCGTGGCGCTCGAACCAGCCTTTGTTTACCTCTAGGCCGTAGATGTAGGGCTTGTCGGTGTTGTGGATGTCGAGCGTCTGTGGCTCCATGTCCTCGATGTGCTGGATAACGCCTTCGCTAGAGATGAAGGCGGCCGAAAGCGGGATCAGCGTATCCTTCATCCAGAAGCCGCTGCGAAGGCTACCTAATAGGAAAAGCATTCCCTCATCCTCGGGCATCGACTCGCGGCCCATAAGACCCCTTATCGACGCCTCTCTCACCCGGGGAACTTCAACGGTCAAAGGAAATACCTGTCCATCGCCACTTGTTACCTCGATAGTGACGATATCAATGCTGGGCAGCGGCGTTTCTTCGCTGGGCGAAGAGGGGTTAGATCTAAAAAAACACCCAGCACCAAGGAGTACACTGGCGAAAACAATGGTGAAAAAAAGAAGCGGCCGCATATGCTTCGTTCGCGGGGTTATTCGGCCTGTTCCAGTTCGAAGGCCTTGTGAAGCGCCCTGACAGCGTCTGTCACTCGATCCTCATCGATGATACAGGTGATGCGAATTTCGCTCGTGCTGATCATCTCGATGTTGATGCCGCCTTCGTAGAGCGTACGGAACATCCGTGCCGCGTAGCCCGGAGCGCTTTGCATGCCGGCGCCGATCAGGCTTACCTTCGCGCGTGTGCGGTCGCCGACGATGTCTCTGGCGTTAATCTCCTTCGCGATCGGCCCCGCCAATTCCATTGCCTTATCGAGATCGGCGCGAGCGACGGTGAAGGTGAGGTCGGTGGCGCCTTCCGCGCTGGCGTTCTGCACTATCGTATCGACCGAGATGCCGGCCTCCGCGAGCGGCTCGAAAAGCGTTGCAGCGATGCCAGGCCTGTCGGGCACGCCGCGCACGGTTATCTTCGCTACGTCGGAATCGTGAGCGATGCCCGCCACTTTGTTACGTTGTTCCATATTCACGCCTCCGTGAATTAGCGTGCCCGGCGCCTCTGTGAAGCTCGAAGCGACCAGGATTGGCACGTTGTAAACCGAAGCCAATTCGACCGACCGGCTTTGCAACACCCTGACCCCCGAACTGGACAGCTCGAGCATCTCTTCGTAGCTGATCCCCGTCAGCTTCCTAGCGTTAGGCTCGATGCGCGGGTCGGCGGTGTAGACGCCATCCACATCCGTATAGTTCTCGCAGGCCGCTTCAAGCGCTGCTGCCAGGGCGATGGCAGTGATGTTCGAGCCACCCCTGCCCAACGTCGTCACATCCATCTCTTCCGTAATGCCCTGGAAACCAGCGACTATCACGACCCGGCCACTCTCGAGTTCGCGATGTATGCGATCCGGATTGACTGAGTGGATGCGCGCCCGGCCGTAACGCCGGTCCGTGCCTATGCCGGCCTGCGCACCCGTAAGGCTGACAGCATCGTAACCCATTTCGTGGAGCGCCATCGTAAGAAGCGTGCTCGACACTATCTCGCCTGTCGAAAGCAGGACGTCCATCTCTCGCTCCTGCGGGCGTTTCGCTATCCGGTACGCCAGCGCGATGAGGTCGTCGGTGCTGTCTCCCATAGCCGACACTACGACTACAAGCTGATCGCCCTCCGCTCGCCTAGCGGCGACGCGCCGGGCGACGCTCTGGATACGATCGGCGTCGGCGAGCGAGGTGCCGCCATATTTCTGGACTACTGCTGACATAGTTCTTTAAAGAAACGTTTAAACGATGAAGGCGGTTCTAATGCCATACTCAAACTATATCTCGAAGAGAGCGAGAGGCCAACCTAGCCAGCGCGGATTACTTTTCCACCGGAAGCGCTCAGCCCCGCGACTATAACGCGACCACTCACATTCGCAGAATTGGCGGCGCTTTGCATCGCCGCGCCGACTCGTTGCACAGAGTCGAGCGTTAGCGCAAGGACAGAGGAGCCGCCGCCCGAGAGATAGGCACATAAAGCGCCTGCTCCACGGGCGGCAGCAAAGATATCGTACATCGCGGGAAATAGTGTGGAACGGGCTGGCTGGTGGAGCTTATCCTGCGTCGCAACTTCAAGCGCGTCCCAACGACCCTCAGAGAGCGCTGCGACCAGTAGGGCAGCGCGGCCGATATTGTGCACGGCGTCAGCCCGGCTCAGAGACGTAGGCAACAGCCGGCGGCTTTCGTCGGTGGGCATCGTGAAGTCAGGAACGAAGATACCGGCTTGCAACTCGGCAGGCGCCTTTAGCCCTACCCGGGTCGCCTTTTCGCCGTCCCAAACGACAACCTGAAGCCCACCGAAGAGACAAGGCGCCATGTTATCGGCATGTCCTTCGAGCTTAGAGCCAAGTACGAGCAGATCTTCTGTGCTTAGCGGCCCATTGAGCAGCGCATTGGCGGCCAGCAGGCCCGCCGCCCGCACGGCGGCTGAAGCTCCGAGGCCGCGCGCTACCGGTATATCGCTCTGCCATTTGACAGCGAAGCTTGGCTTTTCCGCGCTGAGGGTGTGGTACACCGAAGCAGCCGCCGCTGTAAGCATCTCTCCCGCGGAGTCTTGCTTCTCAGCATCTCCGACAGTGACTGTAGCCGTTGCCCATAGATCCAGCGCTAGGCCCAGGCAATCGAAGCCTGGGCCTAGATTCGCGCTGGTCGCGGGGACTCTTACGGTTACTTGATGATTGGCCATAGTCCAACAGCGTGAGATTGTAGCAGCAGTAATGCGGCCGGTCAATCGACTCTGAGCAGAGGCGTGAGGTATTTCCACAGAAGTCTCGTTACTTCCTCGGCCGGCAACGTCCCGTCCACTACAAGGAAGCTATCACGCTCTTCTGCTGCAAGCACAAGATAGCCATCATGTACGCGCGTATGGAAGGCCTGGCTTTCAGAGCCGATACGGTCGTTCTCGGCGCGGCCTTTGCGGACCAATCCGATATTCACAGGCACATCCAGTAAAAAGACGGCCTGGGGCATTATCCCTTGGGTTGCTACGTGGTTGACGGCCCGCACATGGTTCAGGGGCAGCCCGCGCCCGTACCCCTGATAAGCCAGGCTCGAATGCACATAGCGGTCGCTTATCACGACATCGCCGCGCTCCAGCGCCGGCTTTATGACCTTGACGACGTGTTGTGCTCGGGCCGTAGCGAAGAGAAAAAGCTCCGTTAACGGCTCCAACTCACGCTCAGAGATTATCGACCACAGCTCTTGCCCGAACGCGGTGCCGCCAGGTTCGTAGGTTATGGTAACGTTTCGTCCGACGCCCTCAAGCCGTGCCTTAAGCCTTTGTGCTTGAGTAGACTTGCCTGCCCCTTCTCCACCCTCCAGGGCAATGAACAGGCCAGGCAATGGGCTATTCGTCCTCAACGTCGTCACCGGGGGCGGGGTAAATGCGCACGTAGCGCTGCGGCTCGCGACCGTAGCTGCGAGAGGTCATGTTATAGCGCTGAGCGAGCATGTGCTGAAGGCGGCGCACGTAGCCGGTTTGCGGTGAGAGGTCGATCGTCTCTTCGTTCGACATAGCCTGGCTGATCCCCTCCTCCGCTTCCTCTAACGCAGACGCAACCAGATCACGCCCGCGTCCCGGCCTTACCGATACGAGCGCTTGCTCGATTTGGAAGAGCGTATTGTTCTTGAGGACGTAGACCGGGATGCCCTTCTCTTCCGCATCTCGTAACGTTTGCGAGCGGCGACGATAGTGGCTTCGCAGCGTTAGCACCACGTCCGAGTCCTTGAGTGTATCCGATATCTCGGCTGGGAACCCTATCGAGCGGATAGCCTGATCCAAGCGCCCGCGCGCCAAGCCAAAGGGATAGACGCGTAATACCCTAGTTGCCGCCTGAGTCGTCAGGGACGCGCGCCTCTCTTGACTGGTAACCACCTCCGCCGTCTGGGATGGCTGCCGCGAGGGCGGCTGTTGTGCAGACGCCTTCACTTCGCCATCCTCCTGCAGTTCTCTGACCTCTGCCGACACCGAGTAGCCACGCAATATAGCGTCGACGGTCTTCGCGACGTCTCGATGTACGGCGACACGCCGAAAGTCTTGAATTTCGACGACCATATCGAACGTAGGCGGCGCTTTGCGCTCAAGGATCGACTTCTGCGTGCCGCGCCGGCGCGCTTCTTCATCACCGAGCGTCACCGATTGGATGCCACCGACGAGATCGGCGAGCGTTGGGTTCAGGATAAGATTTTCCAATGTGTTGCCATGCGCGGTGGCGACAAGCTGTACCCCACGCTCGGCAATCGTGCGGCCCGCCGCCGCCTCCAGGTCGGTGCCTATCTCATCGATGATGATCACTTCGGGCATATGGTTCTCCACCGCCTCGATCATCACCGCGTGCTGCAGGTTCGGCGTCGGCACCTGCATCCGCCTCGCCGAACCGATGCCTGGGTGCGGTATGTCACCATCGCCGGCGATCTCATTCGACGTATCGACGATTATTACCCGCTTGTTGAGATCATCCGCCAGGACGCGGGCTACCTCGCGCAGCATGGTCGTTTTGCCAACGCCAGGACGGCCTAGGAGCAAGATGCTCTTCTCCGACTGCACGAGATCTTCGATCACTTGAATAGTACCGTAGACGGCTCTGCCTAAACGACATGTAAGGCCAATAATCCGGCCCTGACGATTGCGGATCGCCGATATCCGGTGTAAAGTACGCTCGATGCCGGCCCGGTTGTCCCCACCGAAAATGCTGACTCGCTGTTCGACGTATTCCAGATCTTCTTGCGTCACTTCCTTATCGCTCAACACCACTTCACGCCCCGGGTAGCGCGCTTCGGGAAGCCGGCCAAGGTCTAGGACAACCTCCAGCAGTTCGCTATTATCCGGTCGCTGCTGTAGAGGGTTCTTTATGTAAGGTGGTAAGACGTTGAAGAACTCTTCAAGATCGTCAGTTATTCTTAGTGCTGTACTCATGGTTTTGTCAGTAAGGTGGGTAACGTATACCCTTCCTGTGCTCCATTCGGTACTCTCTCCACAATAGCCACCGGTCGAGCTAATCTGCGTAGCAAAGAAACGTACTCCCCCCCAGCCTGAAATCCATATCTGCTAAGTGTGGAGCCCAACTCAGGCGCGTAGTTCGGCACAAGGCAGAATACCGCCTGCCTATTGCTTACGTTCGTCAACGCGCTGCTTATGTAATCGTCTATTTTTTCTCCTTCATCGGGATGTAGTACGATACCTAGCTTCGTAGCGCCATTGCCGCGTGTAAAGCGCATCCAGCCGACGAGCGAGCCATCGCGTTCTACAACTAAGTCCTTGGACCACCCCTTACGCTCCTGCACAGCGAGCCATTCCTTCATAGTGGGGCCTTCTGCCTGGCGAACGACGCTCGGTATGGCGGCGCTGTAAAGGCGAAAGAGGTTGAAATTATCCTCAGGAGTGGGTTGGCGTACGGACAGACTTGAGCCCCCTGACGACTGCCTAGCAGGTCGCCTCCACCAAAGCTGCTCTCTGCCGTAAGATACGAATCCGGCCCGCTGCATCATAGCCAGAAGAGGGCTATCAGCCGCCAGCCGCAAGAAGAGCCTTTCAACCCCAGCCCTTCCTCCGCTCTCGCACAGCCGGTCGAGCAAGCCTAAACAGACGTCTGGATCGACGGCTATGAGGCAATTGATCTCGCGAACGCTCTTGCTAGAGCGGCGTCTCGTCGAGACTAACCCTCGTAGAGTTTGTCCCTGAACGTGCACCAGCGTATCGCGGCTGCCTCCGGTAGCCAGGGAGAACCACTGTTCGATAGCGCTCTCCAGGGGATGAGGACCTTCATCCTCTTTGCCGAACCGCTCCCAAGGCCAGGCCTCATTGCCATATACCTGGCCCTCCCATGAGACAAGCGCAACTAAATCAGTCGGCCAAACGTGTCTCGCCTTACTCATTTCGGTCAGTTTTACTCCACAACTGCTTTCTTATCTTCAGTCGCTAGCTCAACGAAATAGCGGTGCAGACGGGGATCATCGGTTAACTCCGGATGAAACGAGGTCGCCAGCAGCCGGCCTTGCCGGACGACCACGGGAGCGCCGTCCTCCAGC
Organism: Dehalococcoidia bacterium; assembly: GCA_009377715.1. Lineage (GTDB taxonomy): Bacteria > Chloroflexota > Dehalococcoidia > SM23-28-2 > WHTN01 > WHTN01. Next base: position 20,494 of record WHTN01000018.1, read on the forward strand.
CTCGCGATCACCTCAGCCGGCGGATGCACATCTCGGACGACCGGAGCGCGGATGAAGACCGCCCGAAACGGCTCTTCACCGAGCTCTGGGACTGCCAACTCAGCTTCGAAGCTGTCTAATTGACGCCCATATGCGTTGCGTTCGACCTCAATGTCCATGGCGGCGATCGTCGGCAATGTGAGGTCGCTGGCTTGCTTAGCGAGAACGATCATCCCGGCGCAAGTGCCCCAGATAGGGAAGTCGCTCCGCGCCATGTCTCGCAGTGGCTGCAACAGACCGAATTCGGCCATCAGGCGGCTGATGGTGGTGCTTTCGCCACCGGGGATTATTAGACCATCGAGGCCTTCCAGGTCTTTGAGCAAGCGGACTTCGCGGGGATCTACGTCTATCCTTGAGAGGACGTTAATATGTTCGGCAAAATCGCCTTGGAGAGCTAAAACGCCGATGCGGGTCATATTCTTGGGGCTACTCGCTTACCTCTTCCCCTTCTATTAGTCTTACCATTTCATTTGTGGTCAAGTTGGCCTGGTTAAGGATCGACGATAGAGTTTTAGCAGGGATTTGGCGCTGGCCGGCAACTAAGGTCACGTTCCTCCGCTGTCCGGCGCCAGACACCCCTATACCGTAAGTGACTGCCATCTTGACGCAAGAAGTGTACGCCTATCCTTTCCAATGCCCTCGCAACTTCACGAGTGGAGTAACGTCGGGGCATCGATCGATATCAGGTGAAGTTTAGGCTCACCCTGTACCGGCTGGTACAAGACCTCAATATCTTCATTACTCATGTCCCCAAGATGCAGTTCAACGGCCTCCTTCAGCATCGTTTTGGCGTGTTCCTCATCGTCGCCTTGAGTGACAACGTCGTACTCTAAACACATAGCCACCCACTGGTCGCTTTCAGCGTCTTTGAAGACAACTACGTGCACCTTCTGCTGCGCCATATTTACACACCCCTTACCGCCAGAAGCTCCTTCTCGGACATATTGCGCACGTCCAGGCCGGACATAGGCTCTCCAAGCCCACGCGAGACCTCAGCGATGATGCTGGGGTCGTTGTAATGGGTCACCGCTTTGACGATGGCCCGCGCTCGTGGCGCCGGGTCTTCCGACTTGAAGATGCCGGAGCCGACGAATACACCATCCGCCCCAAGCTGCATCATCAAAGCAGCGTCGGCGGGCGTGGCGATGCCACCGGCAGCGAAGTTCACTACCGGCAGACGGCCGGTGTCATGGACTTCTTTCACCAGCTCATAAGGGGCGCCTAGTTGCTTGGCAGTCGACATCAGTTCGTCGTCCGGCATGCCCTGAACGCGGCGGATGTCGCCCCAGACGGCCCGTATATGGCGGACGGCTTCGACGACGTTGCCGGTGCCGGCCTCACCCTTGGTGCGGATCATCGCTGCCCCCTCGCCTATGCGCCTGAGCGCCTCGCCGAGGTCACGGCAGCCGCAAACGAAGGGCACCTTGAAGGCGTGCTTATTGACGTGATAGTTTTCGTCGGCGGGGGTCAACACTTCCGACTCGTCGATGTAATCGACGCCGAGGGCTTCCAGCACCTGCGCTTCCACGAAGTGGCCGATACGCACCTTCGCCATGACAGGGACGGTGACAGTGTCCATAATCCGGGCGATAATCTCCGGGTCGGCCATGCGAGCGACGCCGCCCGCGGCGCGGATGTCGGCGGGCACGCGTTCGAGCGCCATAACAGCACAAGCGCCTGCGTCTTCGGCGATCTTCGCCTGTTCCGGCGTTACGACGTCCATGATGACGCCGCCTTTGAGCATCTGGGCCAAGCCTTTCTTGACCGCCCAGGAACCTTTTTCTACCGTTGCCATCTGCTTGATGCTCCTATTACGTCAATTTAATGATAATTACAGGGATCAAAACTATTGTACCACTTCTCCGAAAAGATAGAAAGAAGAGGATGGGAAGGTGGAAGAGAGAAGGAGGAGGAAGAAGGAAAAGCAATGCTTTTTTTGAGGACCGGTCAGCGGTGTCGCAGGGCTTCACGCGCCTGCTGTAAAGTAAACGGCGCGAATAGCACTGGAGTTCCGTCCACTGCAAGCACCGGGATGCTTTCGCCGTAGCGTTGCTCTAGCCTGGGATCGCCGTCAATAAACGCAGGCTGCCAGGCGAAGCCTACTTCGTCGGATAGGCGCGAAAGCACCCCTTCGGCCTCTTCGCAGAGGTGACAGTCGCGGCGGACATAGAGGACTACCTCGCTCACGTTTCGGGGTTGGGACGCTGTTGATGCTGCCGCAAGGCGCGGCGACGGGCAGCGCGGTCGGGCGACTTCTTCGGCAGCATCAGATACGCGCCGATGACGACCGATAACGCCATCGCTCCTATGGCGACGAGCTGCGCCATGCGCAGACCGCCCAGGATGATCGCATCCTCCCGCAGGAAGCTGACGCCTAGCCGCAAAGCGCCGTAGAGGAAGAAGAAGGCGAGAAAGATGAAGCCATCGCGCCTGCCTGGCCAGAACCGCCACATGACAAGCATGATGCCGAAGATTATGAAATCGGCGGCCATTTCGTAACCTACGGCCAGATGCGACGGCGCCTGCCCGAAGCCGGGGCTATCCGGGTCGGTGTAGGTAACGGCGATGGGCCAGCTGCTCGCGGTCGCGAAATGCTCGCCGTTGATGATATCCCCTATACGGCCCACCGCCATACCGACGATAGTGCCCATCGCAACGGCATCAGCACCGCTCCAAAGGGCCAACTTTTTCCAAATTCCATAGGCGAATCCTAACACCATCGCCCCTAACAGAGCACCATAGATCGAGATGCCGCCGGCGTTGATGGCGAAGACCTCGGCGAAGTCGTCTTCGAAACGGCTGTGGTTCTCCGCGACGTAGAGGACGCGGGCGCCAACGATGCCGCCTATGATCACAGCGAGGCCGAGGTTGTAGATATCGTCCTCGCTAATGCCCGAGCGACGGCCGAAATAAGCCGCAATTAAGAAGCCCACGATCACGCCAAGCGCCGTGAAGAGGCCGTGCCAGGAGATGGTGAGTCCGACGACCTCACCGATATTCGGATCGAGGCCTATCTCTATCGTGAGAAGCGAGGTGAGAGCCGCAATTGGCATACCGATAAGAGCTTACTATCGGCGACCGCTTGCGGCAAGCCGGGCCTGGGCATCTGCGAGCGCCTGCTCTAGCGCCCGGCGGGCGAAGACCTCCGCCATGTCGCGCTTGTATTCGGCCGAACCCCGCGGGTCGCTCAGAGGATCGACCTCGTCCTTCGCGGCCTCCGCAGCGGCCCGAAACGCCTCGACGGAGGCCCTTTGGCCGCGCAGCATATCTTCAGCGCCACGGGCGCGTATCGCCGTGCTTCCCGCTGAGCCAAAGGCAAGCCGCACTTCCTGGCAGACTTCATCTTCGCCGAGCGTCAACAGAGCGGCGGCGCTAACCGTCGCATAGTCGTCGGCGGTTTTGGGCAGAAACTTTATAAAGGCTGTACCTGTGTTTGCCGGTGGGACGGGCACTTCGATCTCGGTAAGCATCTCGTCGGGTTGCAAGACGGTCTCGTAGTAGTCGACGAAGAAATCGTCGAGAGGTATCGTCCTCTCCTCCGACGACGATACGGCCTTCACGCTCGCTCCGAGGACGAGGTAGGCCGGAGGCGGGTCCTGGTTGGGGTCCGCGTGGGCCAGGCCACCGCCGACCGTCGCTACGTTGCGAATGCGGACAGTGGCGACGTGTTTGTACGTCTCGGCGAGCAGTGGTACCCGCTCCTTTACTTCCGCCGAGGTCTCAACTTGCCGGTGCCGGGTGAGCGCGCCGATGCGGAGCGTCCCATTATCGGGCTTCACGTAGTTCAGATCGCTGATCTTCCGGAGGTCGATCAATACCGCCGGCTGCGCCAAGCGCTGTTTCATCAGGTTGATAAGGCCGGTGCCACCGGCGAGCAGCTTGGCATCTTCGCCGTTTTGCTGCAGCAACTGCAACGCCTCTTGAAGGCTATCTGGGGCGTGATATTCAAAGCCGTTCATCTTACTTCGCCGCTCCTGCTTTCATGACCGCTTCGAGTATCTTGTAGTAGCCTGTGCAGCGACACAGGTTCCCCATCATCCATTCTTTGACTTCGTCTTCCGTAGGCGAAGGGTTTTCGTTCAAAAGCGCGGTGGCCGCTACTACCTGCCCTGGCGTGCAGATGCCGCACTGATAGCCACCGTAATCGACGAACGCCCTTTGCACGGCGTTCATCTCATCTTCAGCCGCTAGGCCCTCGACCGTAGTGATAGAAGAGCCGTCCACACTCGCCGCGAGCGTTAGGCAGGAGCTGACCATTTTGCCGTCGAGCAGCACTGCACACGCTCCACACACGCCGACGCTACAACCTTCTTTCGTACCGGTCAGGCCTAAATCGTAGCGGATGAAGTCGACGAGTAGTCGGTTGGGCTCGATCTCCCGTTCGTAGGGAGCGCCGTTGACTTGTAGTTGGATCGTCTGGGCCATAAGTATCCCCCTCGATAGAGTATTCGACATCGTAGTATAGCAAATAAGGGTTGCTTTCTCTATTCTTCAGGCTGGAATTCTCCGCTCACCCCGAGCTTGTCGAGGGGCATTGCATGTCATTGCGAGCGAAGTCCGCTCTCCGCGGACGGTGCGTAGCAATCTCTGCCCGTTCTGTTACGCTGAACTACATGGCTGGACTCTGGGTTATTGAGAGATTGCTTCTGTCACCTACGGTGACCGCAATGACTTATTCTTTCTTAATCTGATCAGCCTTGGCGCGGCGTGTCGTCTCATTGCCGATCTGGCGCATCTCCTTTTCGAAGTTCACCATGTGCCCCGCGATGCCCGCCAAGTAGGTGCGCTCCGGCGTTATCTTCGCCCAGAGACGGCGGCGCGGCAGATAGAAGTTCATGCCGATGCCAGCCAGGAACAAGCCCGTCGCTATCCAGATCAGCTTATCGCTGCGGTCGCGTTTGACCTGGATGCCAGCGAACTCCCGCTGTCCCAAGAAAGTATATTCGTAGTTGCCGATAGTCGAAGACTCTTCTGGCTGGAGGTCTTGTAACTGGAGGCTGTCGCCACGAACGTAAAGTTGCGGAGGCTGAGACGGATCGACGTAAGATATGTCCAGCGAACGGCCCGATGACGCCTCGGATGAGCCGTAGACGGCGTTATGCATCTGCACCAACGCCTGCCCCTGATCGCCGCTTGGCAACGGCACACCTTCTGCGAGCAACGCCGGATTACTGGCGACTCCGGTGAAGGTGAACTCGAGCCCGTTGGCCACGGCCGCCTCGCCCGATGCAATGAGAGTCCGAGCAGCGCTATCCCCTTCGGCAAACTCGAAGACGATAAGCTCCCAGCTCGCGCTATCCTCGCCGGCAGGGCGAACGCCGAACCAGTACGGGCCTGGCTGACCGTACAGTGTCACTAAAGTGCCGTAGACGTCGGCCACCTGCTGGTCTAGCACAAGCGTATCGTCCAATAGCACCTGTCCGTCGCTGTTTCGGACCGTCACCTGGGGGCTCGGAAGCGTATCGAAGAGAGACAACGTTTCCTTATAGATCACGTTGCCTGTCGTAACGTCCCGCACCTGGAGCGCCGCGCCGAAGCCGAAGTAGGCCGCCTGGGAGAAGCGGTAGCCTGCGTAGGTGCAGGGGTCGTTCACGGTAGACGTGCAGCGCTTTGCTTCCGTGCCGCGGTCGAAGATGACGATGTGAGAGCGATAGTCGAGCGGCCGCCCCTCGGCATCGAAACGGCCGACCGCGTCCTGCAGCTCGACCTGGAACTGCCTGTTCTCGGCGAAGACCGGCATGCTATTGCCTTCGCCGATGAAGAGCTGGCTTTCGAAGCCGGTGAACGCGCTTACTACCCCAGCAACGATAAACGTGATGATCGCCAGGTGGCTGACGAACGTGCCGAGGCTGGTCCAGGCGAAGCGGTCGGCGAAGAGGTAAGCGGCATCCTTGTCCGGATACCTCTCGACATGATAGCGGCTTCGGCGTAAGACGGCCTCCAACGCCATGCCATCGCCCGAAGTTGGGAAATCGGCACGGTGACGCGCTCGTTCGAAGTAAGTATCCGGCACGCGTTTTTGCGGGTACCGTATCGTCCTCCAGATTGGGGCGAAGCGATTACATACGCAGACGGTAACAGCAACGGCAAGCACACCGACGAGCGCGGTGAACCAGGGAGCGTTGAAGACCTCGAAAAGGCCCACCTGGTGCATGAAGTCGGTTGCGGGGCCGAATTTGCCCTCCTGCTCTTCCAACCAGCGCCCAACCGACGATGGGTCGTTGCGGATGTTCGGGGGGACTTGGGGCAAGACTACGCCGAGCAGGCTAACTAAGGCAAGGAGACCGATCAGGAAAATGGCGAAGCGAACGCTGGTGAGAAGGCGCCAGATCGCGTAGAAGGGGCTGACGTTCCATGCGCCAGCCTTCGACCGTCTAAGCGCTTGTTCCCTGGCCATAATAGGCTCATATGTAGAGGCGAGCTTTAGCCCGCCATTGGCGACCTGAAGGTCGCCGCTACGATAACTATACTCGCCCCGCTCATAGTGCGACAGGTGATCACGATCCCGTCCGCTCAGCCTACCGAAGGCTTACCAAGAACGGATATCCCGCTCACCCCGAGCTTGTCGAGGGGCGTAGCGGCTTACGGCAGTATCTGTTCGATCCGCCTATCCAGTTCTCCCTGCTCAATACCTCCGCGGCTGCTACCACCCAGCAACGGCCCCAAAAAGGTGCTACGCACGATGCCTTCAGAGTCGATAAAAAAGCTAACAGGTATGCCAATTACTCGACAGTTAGTTGTAACACGGTAAGCATCAGCTACGCCGCAATCGCGATCGAGGAGCACGGGAAACAGTATGCCGAACTCACCGGCGAAGCTGGATACCTTCGCGGGATTTTCTTGCAAGTTCACAGCCAGTATCTCCAACCCGCGCTCCTTATAGCGATCGTAAGCAGCGACCAGTTCAGGCATTTCCTGCCGGCAAGGAGTACACCAGGTGGCCCAGAAGTTGATGATAACGCCCTTGCCACGCAGGTCGCTCAAGCGTACAGTATCGCCGTCGGACGTCTCCAGCCGGAAGTCGGGCGCAAGTTTGCCCTCCTGCGCCTCAAATGAAGGCGAATCCGCACCCTGCGATATATCAACGACGCCGAAATCGTCGGTTCCTTCCTGCGCGCCGCCAGGCCTGTAATCGATATACCATATCGAGGCGCCGATAGCTGCCACGACAAGGATCGGGAGCACTACGCTGCGAAATGCTCCGGTCCAGGTCCGTCGCCTTTGCGGATGCTCGTCGATTATTCCATCGGATGGCGGCTGAGGTGCCAAATTGTATTTCGCTCTCCGGTCATTGCCTAGGGTCGAATTGCAACCGCGCTATCTTTAAGCTGATAAACCTGCCCTTTATTAGTTACTGCTAAGAGACGGCTTGAGTCGGTTGGACTTACAGCTACCGCCATGATCGGCATATCCAATGCAATTTTCGACCAACTCATTCCCCCATCATCGCTACGGTAAACGCCTTTACTGCTGCCTGCGTACAAAACCTTGCTCGCGGGTGAATAGGCAAATTTCAGTGCGACAAAGTCGCCCGATGGTCGCCAAGTCTCGCCGCCATCGTCACTTCTTAACACCTTTTGCCCACCAGATCCAAGAATAATCGTCTGAGAATTCTGACCGGGAAGCACGGCCAAGGCAACCGTAGATTGGGGTACTTGGTCGCTTGTTAACTCCCAAGTAGCGCCGCTATCCTTACTTTCGAAAAGGCCATAACCCACCGCGAAGGCATAGAGGTGATTGGGGTCTTCCAAATCAATAGTAAAAGCGTGCAAGTCTAAGCCTGGTAAATTGGAGGCGATGGGCTGCCACGTGCTACCCACATCATCACTGCGGGCAAAGACGTTGTGGCCAGCCAAATAAATAACTGCTGGCTGCATGGGGTGGCTATTAAGATTCATGGCATCATAATTCGGGCGGTTCAAGACGTCCTGCCAGCTTCTGCCTCCATCATCGCTTCGCATTACACCGCTATGGTGACCAAAGAAAACGACGTTCGGATCGGTGGGACTAAAGGCCAGGGCGTGATAATCATTAGCTCTAATGGTGGCGATGAGATTCGCCCCACCAGTCTCATCGGAGATTGGAGTGCTGGAAAAACTCGTTATGTCTGGATTTTTTGAGGTGTTAGATAGCGTCAGTGTCGCCGCAATACCTATCACTATGGAAACGGCGACTGCGATCCCAATCGCCCACCGGAGATAGGCCCTATCATGTTTTTTGGATGCCGCTTGCTTTTCTTTGCTTTCCGGTCCCATGTGAAAATCCTCTTTCGCTTAGGGGTACTGGTTACTGCCCGAACATCCGCGTGTAGAGTTGCCTAACGGCTCCCGGGGACATGTCCTCGCCTATAAAACCAGCGCCTTCGCGAACTTCAAAGTGGAGATGTAATTCGGCATTCGGATCGGTGGCGCCTTCAAGAATGCCAGTGTTCCCCATGTAAGCTATGAGTTGTCCGGCCTCTACTTGCATGCCAGTACTCAGCCCTTCCGCCACGTCGAGAAGGTGACAGTAGCGGGTAATGATCCCATCGCCATGATCGATCCATACTTGACGCCCGCGGAGAGTATCGAATGCACCGGGATCGGTGTAACCTTGCGTTTGTTGCTGCGCGAGTAGGCTGGCGAACTCTTCTTCGGTCGGATTCACATATTGGATATCCGCCCGAAAAACGATACCGCTCTTCGCCGCGACTATCGGCGTTCCCCTACCGACCGGCGTGCATACATAGCCATTGTAGAAGTCCAAACCCTCATGAACTCCGGCACGATATGCTCTCGGGGCATTCGGCATAAGCGCTTCGCTGCTGGGCAAACACGCCCCTTGGACGGGCATCGTGAAGTTGCTGAGGCGCGCAGGCAGCGGCGCGAGCGTAGACTGCGAGGTGGGATTGGGAGCAGCGGAGGCAGTTGGTTCGGGCGTTGGCGTAGACGTTGGCTCCTCCGTGGGAAGCGGCGTCTCTGGTTTAGGCGAAGGCTCAGCCGTAAGTTCAGGCGGTGGGGTTGGGGTTGGCTCGACCTCTAAAAGCGGCTCGTCGCCGCCAAAGCAGCCCCCAATGGTTATGAGCGCCGTCACCACCAATAACGCCGACGCTAGCCAGAGGGCAAAAGAAGCATTTCGTCCGCCACGCCACCACTTCATACTTTACGTCAGGGTCTATTTTAGGCCAAAGCGAGCTTTAGCCCAACCCCCTGCAGGGAGGAGATCGAAGATAGGTTCCCTACTTGTTAAAAATGATGGGGCGCACGGCTGTTGTGTTATGCGCCGATGGGATGCGCCTACGTATCGTAGGGGGCACATGGCTATGCGCCCCCTACCCAAGGGGGTGAAGGGCGCAGCGTATAGAAGGTATTGCCTATCGATTAAAATCGGCAGCTTAAATTGCTGCGGGTTTTAACCCGTAGGGAGCCATGCGCACGAAGATTTCTATAGGGGGCGGGAGGAGTAAAAACTTTAGCGGCCTAGATCAGGATGGCGAGCGAAAATCTGTAGGAAGCTGTCCCGACCAACATGCCCGACAACTCTGCCGTCCTCCACAACAGGCAGGTCGAACACATCTTCGAGCTCCATGCGTTCGAGCACGGATGCCATGTCATCTTCCGGACCAACAACCGCCGCATCGCTCGAGCGCGTCATGATCTGAGCGATGGTGGTCTTCGAACGCGCTTCCTGGGGGACTGCTCGCAAGCGCCGACCATCGACAATACCAACGACGGCGCCATCATGTGTTACGAATAGGAAGACGCGCTTTTCGCCGTACCAGCGTAACGCATCTTCGGCCGTTACTGTATCAGCGATGGTGGGCAGGTCCCACGTCATATTAGTTGCGACAGGGTAATCTCGTAGGACTTTCACGACCCGCATTTGGAAATAGCTCTGGTGAGCAGAGGCTTTGAGAAACATCCCCAACACCACCAGCCACAGCCCATTGAAGGGGCTGAGTCCCATCACCAGATCGTCAGGGCCCAGGATGATCACCGTGCCGATTATCATTAAGCCATACGCTGTTAGGTGGCCACCGAGAGTAGAAATGCGTGTCGCCCGCTGGTAATTTCCCATCGCGCCCCAGAGAATCGCGCGCAATACGCGGCCACCGTCCAACGGAAAGCCGGGAACAAGGTTGAAGAGTGCCAGAATGACGTTCATGATCCACAACCATTGCAGCATAGTGCCCAACGGACCGTCACTAGTCCCGGTTGCGATCCAGAGGACGAAGAAGAACGCGGCGAGCACCAAGCTCGCGAGAGGCCCCGCAGCCGCCATCACAAACTCTGCGAACGGCCGCGGCGCTTCACGGGCGATCCGAGCGACGCCCCCAAGCACGAACAGCGTTATCTCCTTTACGGGGATGCTGTAGTGCTTGGCAACCAGGCTATGCGCTAATTCGTGAAATATTATCGAGGCGAAGAATAGCCCGGCAGAGACTGTAGCGAGCGTAATATGCAACCACGTCTCGTGATCCGGGAAGAGATCCGGGTAAACGCGTAGGCCAAGCGCGGCGATGACGAACCCGAGCGATATAAACCAGGATAGGTTAAGCCCGAGTGGTATGCCGAAGAGGCGCCCGATCCTGTACGTACTTTTCATCTATTTTTTAAAGACCTTTGTAGACCTGCGTGCTAATTATGCACAGTATACGCTTTTTAATGGCAATTTATCTGGTTGGGGCAACCACTTAGATACTCTGTGGTTCTTTATGAACGCTTCTTTACAGGCACAGGAACATACTGTTCCCCAAGTCGGATATTCTGACCCGTTCTTAGGGTTTCACATCAATGATCAACATCAGTCCACCTCCGCCCTCCTCTTCACGATTATCATTAGTCGCATGGTGGTTGATATGGCAGTGCAGTAGCCATTTACCAGGTTCGCGCGCTTCCCAAATCACATCATAGCGCTCGCCCGGCGCAACATTCACCGTATCTTTTACGATTTGTGCCGATTCAGGCACGGGATAGCCATCGGTTTCTACGATGCGGAACGGCCCACCGTGAATATGCATAGGGTGGATGAATCCGCTGCTTGAGCTGATAAAGCGCACTAGCAATCGCTCGCCGACCCGCATTTCGACCGTCTCTGTTTCTGGATATGCTTTGCCGTTGATGGTAAAGAAGTTCGGCATCGATCCTTCCATAGGCATGGCTGGGAAGGTATAACCGTCACGAAATAGCCATTCCTGTAATTGAACAACCAGTTCTTGGTCGTACTGCTCAGTCGTTGTCTCGTCTCGCGGATCTATAATCAGCGCTCCGTACAACCCTAGCGCCTGTTGCCGGTCAACATCGTCGTGAGAGTGATAGAAGAATGTTCCACGTTGCTGAGCAACGAATTCGTAAGTGAACGTCTCCCCGGGCTCAATTGGCTCTTGGGTGATCTCGGCTGGTCCGTCCATCGAGTTTGGGAGGATCAGTCCGTGCCAGTGAACCGTTGTGCTTTCAGGTAGACGGTTAGTTACATTAATCCTCAGTCGGTCGCCCTCGGTTACGCGTATGCGCGGCCCCGGAACCTGGCTATTGAAGGCGTACGCCATAACGCGCGCGTTGGGCAGAATGTTCCAGCGTACGACCGAGGTCTCAAGGTCATACACCTTGACGTCTCCTTCAATTCGCGGCTGTAGTAGCTGATCGCCTCGCGCCTCGTTTGGCGCCGTATGTATAACGTCGCGCGGGTCGATGGCGGCCATGTCGCGCATCGCTTCCGCCGTCGTCTCGCGCGTCATGATCATCCCAGGTGGCATTACGAGTCCACCCACATCCTTCGCACTGAGCGTTAGATTGGCACGGGACGCGGACCAAAGGACACCGATAACTAAAGCTAATAACGTAAGCCCGGTTACGGCGGCGATTTGCGGGCCGGTCACAGCGTAAGCTGGATTCGTTTCGGGCGGCATTGAACCGTGTCCCATCGAAGCATGCGGGTCGGCATTTCCCGGAGCGGTGGTATGGTCATTGGCCTTTGGCTGCTCAGGGTTATGGCTCCCATGCATAGCGGCCTGACTGTCCCTTTCGGCGCTATGTTCTCCGAAGGCGCTCTGGCTCATCAGCTCCTGCATTCGTTTGTGTTCGGCCTCCATGCTGTGTCCGCCTTTGCCGAGTACCCTTTGCGTTCCCATGCCATGCTTGAGCCCCTTTGCTACGAGCCAGGCATTAACAGGATAGGCA
>WHTN01000098.1 GCA_009377715.1 Dehalococcoidia bacterium
TTGTTGCCCGACCAGCGTTTGAGATGATACCGCCGCCGAGAACGTTGTCACCATGGTAAAAGACTACAGCCTGGCCGGGCGTGACCGCCCTTACAGGCTCATCCAGTTCTACCCGCGCCCGCGCGCCTTCGACGGTTAGAGTTCCTGGTATGTCTGTGCTCCGGTAGCGGCCTTTCGCCTCGATGCGCGTGGGCCCTTGGGGAGCACGGCCGCTGACGAACGAAAGGCTTTCTGCCCAAAGCGTGTCGGACAGCAGTTCATCCTGCGAGCCGACCACAACGCTGTTATCCTCCAGGCTGAGTTCGATCACGTACAGCGGCTCCTTCGAGGCGACGCCGAGGCCGCGCCTCTGGCCGATCGTGTAGCCGGAGATCCCGTCGTGGTCGCCTAAGCGCCGGCCGCTCGTATCGACGATCTGGCCCGGCTCTGCCGTTACGTATTGCGAAACGAAGTTACGGTAATCGCTGTCCGGCACAAAGCAGATGTCGGCGCTGTCCAGCTTCTGCGCCACTGGCAGGCCCATCTCCGCGGCGAGCCTGCGGACTTCGTCCTTGGTGTAGTCGCCGAGTGGAAACAGCAAGCGCGACAATTCGTTCTGGCCGAGCATGTACAGCACGTACGATTGGTCTTTGAAGTCGTCCTTAGCTCGCCACAACTCGTAGCCGGTCGCGCTGTGGGCAATGCGGGCGTAGTGGCCGGTCGCCAGATAGTCAGCCTCCAGCGCCATCGCGCGGTCGAGCATCCGCCCGAACTTGACGTACTTATTGCAGTTCAGGCATGGGTTCGGCGTGCGGCCGCGGCTGTACTCCTGCCAGAAGTAGTCGACGACCTGCGAGCGGAACTCCTCTTCGAAGTTGACGACGTAGTGTGGTATTCCGAGCGTCTGGCAAACGGCGAACGCATCTTCGATGTCTTCGATGGAGCAGCAGTGGCGGTGGTGCCGCGGCGCATACGAGTCTTCCAGCGTCCATAGTCGCATAGTGACGCCGATGACGTCATAACCCTGTCGCAGCAAGAGGCCGGCGACAGTTGCCGAATCGACACCGCCGCTCATAGCGACCACTACTCTCTGTTTCTTCATCATTTCTCTAGATAATTATATCAAGGCTGCTTCATACGATGTAGCCATCTTACATCTCGCTCACCCTAAGCCCTTCTGCAAGCTCAGGATGTACTTGTTGAAGGGCGTGGTTTTTCAACTCCGCTCATGGTGAGCATGTCGAATCCATGAGCGGTTCTGCGCTCACCTGTCTCCGAAGGTGACTCGCTGAGGCGAGAGCATGTCGCGAGCGTGTTGTTAGGACAGAACAGCCGCCTCAACTGAGTACACGGGGGGCAAATCCCCAGCTAACTCCTGCCAGTTCTCTCCTTCGTCAGCACTGAAGAACAGCTTGCCCGTGTTCGTGCCGAGGTAGATCCCGGCCGGCTCCAGGCTGTCCATCGCCAGGCCTTCGCGGTAAGTGCCCATAAAAGCGTTCTCTTGGGGCAGCCCGCGCGACAGTGCTTCCCACGTGCTGCCGCTGTCGGAGCTACGGTAGACGCTTAGCTTGCCGTCAGGAGGACAGCGGAATTCGGCGCCTTGTAGGGGGACTGTGTATATGGTCTCAGGCTTGCTAGGGTGGATGGCGAGTGGGAAGCCGAAGTCCGAAGGGACGCCGGTCGTTATCTCCTCCCAGGTCTCGGCCGCGTCACCGCTGCGGTAGATGCCGCAATGGTTCTGCTGGAACAGACGTGATGGGTCGCCTGGCGCCATCAACAGCTTATGCACACACTGGCCGAACTCCGGATAGCGGTCCGGTTGGAACTCCGCCCGCACGCCCTTGTTGAGGGGAAGCCAGCTCTCTCCGCCGTCATCGGTGCGGAAGACGCCGACGGCGGAGATGCCGACGAACATGCGCTGGTCGTTGCCGGGGTCCAGTTGTATGGAATGCAGGCATAGGCCGCCGGCGCCTGGCTGCCACTGCTCGCGGCTGGGGTGCTGGCTCAACCCGGTCACCTCCTGCCAGGTACGCCCAGCGTCTTCACTGCGGAACAGGGCGGCCGGCGCGACGCCGGCGTATAGCACGTCCGGCGCGTCTTTCGGACCCGGCTCGATGTGCCAGAGTCGTTCGACGGTCAGCCCGGAATCGGGACTGAACTTCGGGTTCTCTGTAGCCTCTTCCCAGCTCTCGCCGAAATCTTTGCTCCAGACGATCCGCGACCCAAACCAAGCGTCGTTCGCAGTGGCGTAAATAGCGCCATTGCGCTGGTCGTAAACGGCGTGGTTTACTTCGAGGCCGCGATGATGCATCGGTCCGCTGGTCTCCCAGTGCTGTCGGTCGTTGCTGGTGAAGACGATAAGGCCCTTCTTAGTGCCGACGAGAACGGCTATTTTATTTGACATGATGCCCCCCTTTTACTACTTATACGCCGTAATCATAATCAACTTGACGATCATTTTACAGAGCGCTGCTTATGTTATAATGCGCATAGATTAATTGAAGGGGTACAGTCTGGAGTCCGGAGCTTTAGCCCGTAGAATAGTCGAGCTTCTTTCCGATAAACAGGCGGAGGACATTGTTCTGCTGAACGTGGAACGGATGGTATCCTTCGCCGATTATTTTGTTCTGGCCACCGGCCAGAACCCGCGCCACATGCAATCGCTGCTCGATACGCTGGACGAAGACCTGGGCCGCGAAGGGCAGAATCCCCGGGGCCGTGAGGGCAAGGTCGACTCGGGCTGGGTGTTGATGGACTTCGGCGACGTCATAGTACACGTCTTCTCCTCAGAAGAGCGAGGGTACTACGATCTCGAAGGCTTGTGGAGCCGCGCCGTCCCTGTGGTGCGGATACAGTAGCTTCGCACATGCCGGACAACAACGAAGAGCTTGCTCGTAGCTACTTTGAGCAGCTGATAAACGAAAGCCGTCTTGACCTCGCCGAGGAAATCCTTGCCTCTGATTTCACGTTTCACTTCCCGGGCAGACCCGAGCCTGTTCGCGGTCCGGACGGTTTTCGGCAGCTTACCGCCGGGCATACTAACGCCTTCCCCGACCGCCGCTTTACCATCGAGCAGACGTTAACGATGGGCGATTGGGCGGTCGTCCGTTGGACGCAGCGGGCGACGCAATCCGGAACTTACCTGGGCTACCCACCGACCGGCAAGCCGGTAACTATCACGGGCCTTTCGCTCTTTCGCATAGCGGATGGTAAGATCGCTGAGCATTGGGTGGAAGGCGATTACCTCAGCATTTTACGGCAGATCGGCGCCCTTACGCCTCCGACGTAGTTCATCTTAGTAAGGATTATCGATGAAGCTTCTTGCGATAGCGGCGATATGCGTATTGGCCCTCGTGTCGCTCGCTTGCGACCCGGACGGCGAGTCGTCGTCTTCTAGTCCAACAGCTACCGCAACAAACACGCCAGCCCCTTCGCCGACGCCCACGGTGACTTCTACATCGACCCCAACACCGCAATCGAATGTCTGCCAGCCTAACCCCGACCCGGCGTCGGCGTCCATTCTAGTCATCAACTCGCCGAGTGCGAACGCCTCGGTACAAGGCCCGATAACGGTGACCGGCCAGGTCGCCGCCTTCGAAGCGGTGTTCCAGATGACGCTCTACAACGCCGCCGGCAATGAGATAGCCACAGCGACGGGTATGGCGCAGGAGGGGCAGACGCTATCGCCTTTCTCTGAGCAGATCACGTTTCCGGCGTCAGCGGCCGGACCGGCCTGCCTCTGGGTCTGGCAGGAAAGTGCTCAGGACGGCAGCGTTACGAAAGTCGGCCAGGTGCCGCTGACCCTTTTGCCTTGACTTCATTATTATGTTTTCACTCTACGCCAAAAAGCTCCTGACGGCTAAGACGCTGTTGCCCGCAGCCGTCGCCGTCCTTGCCTTCGCGATTATGGGCTACGCCGTCTACTTGTGGGCTGTAGATGATGGGCATGTCCAGTCCTCTGCTCGCGACCAGACAGGCGACCCACCTGCGTTTATGGTTCCGCCGGCAGCGTCTCTCGATGAACTTACCAGCCGCGCGGAAATAGTGGTGGTAGGCAAAGTTACAGGGATCGTAAGCACAGACAGGATAGTACCTGGCGGCGAAAATGTAGAGATAGTACCTATCGATGCGGATGCTACGGAGCTGTTTGCCGCGGGACTTAATCCCGGCCTGCCGTTTACGCACTTCACGTTTGAAGTTAATGAGTACGTTAAGGGCAGCGGTACTGATTCAGTGATCTTGACACAGTATGGCGATTTGCGAGAACCCCCAGGGTCCCTCTTACTTCCCAAGACCGGAATTCGGGGAAGAAATGCTCCTATTTCTAGTTAGGAGCACGGGCCACCAGAATACGTGGACAGAGTATCGCGGGCCCTGGGGCCGAGTGATCGAACGGAACGGCGCGCTCCGCTACGCGGACGGCGAGACCGCCGTCCCGTTCCTGACAGGCAAGTCGATGGACGAAGCCGTTCGCGATATCGAAGCGCGAGTAACGCAGGCGCCCTAGCGTCTGCGTTACTCGAACACCCAGGCGTCGACGTTCCGCTCGTAGCTATATATCTCCGACTCATCGAAGAAGATGGCGATCTCGCGCTTGGCCGTCTCTTCTCCGTCCGAGCGGTGGATAAGGTTGCGGCCTATCGATAAGGCGTAGTCGCCGCGAATCGTGCCGGGTGCCGCCTTCAGCGGGTCGGTGACACCGACTGCCTGGCTCACGGCCTCGATCGCCCGCTCGCCTTCGAAGACGGCGGCGATCAAGGGCGATGAAGTGATGAATTCGATCAGCCCGGGGAAGAACGGCTTGCCTTCGTGTTCGGTGTAATGCCGACGTGCCAGCGCCTCGTCCATGCGCAACAGCTTCATCGCCACAATGCGCAGCCCGCGCCGTTCCAGGCGGGCGATTATCTCGCCGGCAAGCCCGCGCTGCACGCCGTCGGGCTTGATCAGTACTAAGGTTCTCTCCACGCAGCAACTCCTTTAACCAGCGATTACACTCACCATGATGCTGGTTTTGTTATAACGCCTTGCGCGTCCGATAAACTGGCTGGAAATAGACTATTCTGAAGAGCCGCGATGCGCAAACGTCTGGTGAAAGTGGCGACCGCGCTTAGCTCGGCTGGCGTAGTTTCTTTCGGATTAAGATTTGGGTTTACGAGTCCAATAGGCAATTGAAGTTCATCACGCACGATCCTAATTGGCAGCGCTAGGTCAGAATCGTTGGAAATAACGACTGCTTGCTCATAATCTCCGTTAAATCCGTCCATCAAAAGCCAGGAAGCAAGGTTAACATCGGACCCTTTTTCTTCCATATCCCAAATTTCAACTGTAGCGCCGACACAGCGTGTTGGTGTTACCAATGGCCTTCTCTTTCAGCGGGTACGGAACTGCCCATAGTGTACGGTCAACGTGGGTGTTGTTTGGAGCGCTCGAATGAACGTTTGTTGTCTTTGAGGTGCTTGTAGATCGCTGGGCCTCGGGTGTACTAGAGCAGTGAAATACCTGATGCGATTAATTTCATGTTTTGGCAGAAGGAGTGTACAAAGCTTCGCTAGATCAAGCCATTTGTAGTTAGTTCCTGCAACGGCTCTGTAATAGAGGTTAAAGCCGTCGACGTACACGTTTGTTTTCACTGGAGTGCCTCTACTATAAAAACAGAGACCGCCTTGCGGCGGTCTCGACCCTGCCTCCGAAGCGACAGAGGGGGTTAACCAGGAAGAACCATACCAGAACACCCGGGAAATGTCAAGTGGTCGCAGTATTCTCCGTAAATATCCGACAGTCAGCTAGGCTCCTTTCTGTAG
>WHTN01000099.1 GCA_009377715.1 Dehalococcoidia bacterium
GCTGGCTTACGACACCGAAGGCAGTATCACCGATGCCCGCCGTCTGTGGCAGACCGTCGACCGACCGAACTTGCTGATCAAGATACCGGCTACGCCACAGGGCATACCAGCCATCGAAGAGTCGATCGCCGCCGGCGTCAACATCAACATCACGCTGATGTTCTCTATGGCCCACTATGAGGCCGTCGCTCAGGCGTACATCAGGGGCATCCAGCGTAACCCGAACCCGGGCAGCGTCGCTTCTGTGGCTTCATTCTTCGTCAGCCGCGTCGATACGACGGTAGACCAGCAGCTCGAAGCGATCGGCACGCCGGAGGCGCTCGGCCTGCGGGGCAAGGTCGCTGTCACAAATACGAAGCTCGTATACAGACGCTTCCAGGAGATCTTCCGCAGCGATGAATTTGAGACGCTGAGGAAGCGCGGGGCCAAGATACAGCGTCCTCTCTGGGGCAGCACCGGCGCCAAAAACCCCGCCTACTCCGACATCCTATACGTCGACGAGCTAATCGGCCCAGACGTGGTGAACACCGTGCCGCTGAACACGCTGAACGCCTTCAAAGACCACGGCCGCCTTGAGCCGATGCTATTGCAAGGGGTCGATGAGGCAGAGGCGATCATTGCCAGCCTCCCTAAATTTGGGATCGACCTGGACGAGGTGACCGAGAAGCTTCAGAAAGATGGCGTGGCTGCTTTCGCGGCGTCGTTCGATCAGCTGCTCGCCAGCCTCGAAGAGACGCGTCGAGCCATCGCCGTGCGCTGATCGGCGTTCGATTCAGCCCTACGATCTCGCTGATGGAGGCCCTGCTTGACCGTATCGTCGACTCGGCTGAAAGCCGGCAAGATATCAGGGCTTTGATCCTCACTGGCTCTTACGCCCACCGAGCGCAGATAACCGATAAGCTTTCGGATCTGGACATCGCCCTTTATGCGACAGATCCGGGCCCACTCATAGTCGGAGGGCTGGATGCGCGAGATCGCCGATGTGTGGATATATCTGCCGCTCCACACCGACGACGGCCATCCTACAAGGCTCGTGATATTCGAGGCGGTCGCAAAGTGGATTTCACTCTTTTGCCTGCTGCGATGCTAGAAAACGATGTCCAGAAACAAAAACTGCCCGGTGTCTTTACCCGAGGTTATAAAGTCTTGTTGGATAAGGACGGCTTGGCTAGTAGGCTACCGCCGCCTACTTATAGAGCGCTATCTCATGCAAAACCGTCACAAGAAGAGTTCACAGCCCTCGTCGAGGAGTTCTGGTTCGAAGCTTACCACGTCGCTAAATATATCAAACGTGACGATCTATGGGCTGTGAAGTTCAGGGACTGGACTACGAAAGAGCCGCTGCTGAAGATGATCGAATGGTATGAGAAGAGCTTGCATGATTGGGAGCGCGATACGTGGCATCTAGGGGTCAGGATGAGAGACTGGGTAGAACCGGAGATCTGGCAGAGGTTACATGATACCTTCGCGCATTTCGATAGCGAGGACAGTAAGCACGCCCTGGCGGCTACGATGTCGCTCTTTCGAGACCTTGCAGAGAAGACCGCTGCAAACCTGAGCTATAGCTACCCGTCCGAGGTCGATAAGCGCCTTAGCGAGTACGTAACTTCCTTGCTCGACAGCTAGCCTCGATAGTTTCGACTGTCCGAGACTCTTGACGGGCTTAAGAAATTTTAGTAGTTTCTAGCGTGGCCCCACTAATCTCTGAAGCATAACGAGGAGGAGCAGCTATGGCAGAGTTTACGAAAGTAGCAGGGTTAGACGAAGTCCCACCGGGCACCAGCCTGCAGGTCTCAATAGAAGGGCAAGCGATAATCCTTTATAACGTAGAAGGGAAGATATACGCCTGCTATTTCCTATGCCCTCACTCCAACTTAATCATCTACGGAGCGCAACCCGAACAAGTCGATGACAACCTTGTTTTGACCTGCCCGTGGCACGGCAGCCAGTACAACCTCAGCACCGGCGAGGTGCTCCGGCCACCCGCATCATCGGCTTTGCCGACCTACGAGGTACAGGTTGAGGGCAACGATATCAAGATCGCCTGGCAACCGTCAGGACTGAGGGCTTAGGCCCTACTTATTAGTAAGTAGGCTCAGCACAGCAACCCGCCGGTATGCTAACCCAGCGGGTTGGCTTCATTTTTATTGCTCGCGTTATCTTAGCCTCTACGGCCGCCCACACGGGAAGCAGACGCGATTAGATCGAAGATGGGCCGCAGCGGCCCGAGCTTCGCGACCAAGCCCCGATAATCGCTTTCTCCGCGTATCAACAAGCAAAACGCCTCCCAGAAACGATTGCTGTACCGCAAGAATGGCATGTATGGAGTCGGCATACGGTGAAACGCATCTTGAAGCTGGTGGGAAACGATGAGGTCTGGCATTATCCGCCGGTCTACGGCTCTCTGATAGTTGCTTAGGTCGTCGCTCTCTCCCCTGAGGTAAGAATCGATGGACCGCGCCGCGAGCGCGGCGCTGCGAAACGCGGAATGGATGCCTTCTCCGGAAAGAGGGTCGATGAGTCCCGCTGCGTCGCCGACCAGTAGGACTGGCCCTCCGGCAATTGTCGATCCCGGCACGCGCAAAGGCAAACGATGGCCGCGAAGATTCTCGAGGCTATCGTAGGGAAGCCGGTAGCGCGCGCAAAGCTCAGCCAGCTTTCGCCTCAGATTAGAGCCGTAGTATTTCCACGAGCCGACGCCAACGTTTAAATGCTCCCCCTTCGGGAACACCCAGCCGTAACCCCCCGGCAGTCCCCCCAGGTCGAGAGCGATCGTCTTGTCCCAATAGTCCGACACACCGCTTCGGTACGGGGCGTTTCCTTCCAGCGCGACGAGATGCTCGATTTCGGGCGTTACGCCGGTGTTGCGCGCACGATGCCGTTAGCGCCATCCGCGCCGACCAGCACGCGAGCGCGATAGGCATCGCCATTAGTGTGCAGAGTTATGTCGCCATCAGCAACGTCTACGCCACGCACCGAAACGCCGTCTCGAAAATCTGCCCCGAATTCAGCAGCTTGACCGGCGAGATATTCGTCCAGGCAGCGCCTCTGCGTCATGTACGTAAGCACCTGGGAAGAACGGTCGACGAAAGAGTTGCCGAGACGGAAGGAGAAGCGGACGTTATGGACTACGTGCTCTATTATAGGGGTAAGATCGATTTCTCCGGGAAGTGAGGCAGCCGCCCTTATAGTGACGCCGCCACCGCACGGCTTATCGTGCGGGAACGTAGCTTTGTCGAGGAGGAGAACTTTTGCGCCATTGCGCGCTGCGTGGTAGGCGGTCAAGCTGCCCGCCGGCCCCGCCCCTACGACAATGACATCTTAGTGCTGGCTCAAGATAACCTCTAAACTATGGACGCTAGGCTAGCGCCCCAAAGCAACACTTGCGTCCCTGCGGCGGCCATCAAAAGCAGGTAAGCGGCGGCGCGCTCTCGGGCGTGCAAGAGCAAGGCCACAACCGTGCTGCCCGCGAAGATGACCAGCGCTACCAACGGCAGCTCGAGGATCTCATTCTTCGAAGCTACTCTCTCTGCCAGACCGGGCGGGAAAGATAAATGCAGGTTGTCAGGTAGGCCGGGGAATATAGCGAATAGAAAGCCGTAAAACAGCAGGTTAAAAACAAGGCCGCCGATAATGAGCAGTTGCCCCTTACGGTCCCACCAGAACGGGTGCGCTATAATATCGAACCAATTTAGGACCGGGCTATTGGTGGACGCAGAGGCGGCCCTATGCTCTCCGCCCGCTGGAAGCGCTGTCTGAAGGGCGCGGGTGAACCGGCTCGGCTGCTCGGGCGAGATCGCGTAGGTGCGCTTCATCGTCACGATGTATAGCAACTGCTCCGGCCGGTGATGCGTAGAATAGACGAGCGCCTGGCCTCCCTCCGGCCCCAAGTTAGCCCGACCGATATGCAAGCCCCACGAACTCACCCCGTTCACGCGCGGCGCGGGTAGCGTGTAGCCCGGCACAATACGTAGCACCTCTCCAAGAGGTATGGATTGCCGGACGGGCCCCAACTGTATGAGCAGCGAATCGTTTTTAAGCTCGTAGCGCATCGTCAGGCTCGCGTAAACCCAATATACGAAGCCGAAGCCTAAGGCGGCGAGCAAAGCGCCGAATACGTAGGCGAGGAAAGCGGGGAAGGAGACCGGCCAGCTTACGGCGCGCGCCAGAAGCAGTGAGCCTAGCGTCCAGCACCAGACCACTAAAAGAGCACCAATTATAGTCGAGGGCGTAGTTGCTGTGCGGTAAACCATAGTGGGATATCTAATCGATGACAACGGGGGTGCACCATTCGGCGTACTTGGCGTTCTTGCCTTTGACCACGTCGAAGTAGAGGGTCATGAGCCGCTTGGTTATCGGGCCGATACCCCCCTCGCCGACCGTCCGATGGTCGATTTCGATAACTGGCGAAACGTGGGCGGCCGTCCCGGTCAAGAAGAACTCTTCGCAGGTATATAGCTCGCTGCGGTCTATCTCCCTCTCGACCGTTTCGATGCCCAACTCGTCGCGGGCCAGCGTCATGATCGTTTCGCGAGTGATACCCACCAGAATATTGGACGAAGACGGCGGCGTGACTAAGCGGCCGTCCTCCACCATAAAAACGTTCTCGCCACTGCCCTCACAGACGTGGCCGTCCTCGTTGAGCATAATGCCTTCGTCGTAGCCGTTGTCAAACGCCTCAGTCTTGACGAGCGCGGAGTTCACGTATATGCCGGTTACTTTCGCCCTCGCCGGAATGCCGGTATCTTCCACCCGCCGCCACGACGATGTGCATACCCGTATTCCCTTTTCGATGTCGAGATAAGGGCCGAAAGGCGTCACGAAGGCAAGGAAGTCGTCATTCAAGTCGTGCAAGCGTACGCCAAGCACCGGCGTGCTCTTGTAAGCAAGGGGCCTAATGTAGACGTCCTCCTTGAAGCCCGCGAGAGAGACGAGTTTGCTCGTGATCTTACAGAGCGAGTCTTCGTCCGGCAGGTGGTCCATCTTGAGGATTCGGCAGCTCCTCCGCAAGCGCTTGTAGTGCTCCCTCACGCGAAAAAGATAGCTTATGCCTTCATCCTCATTCCAGTTGCCCCGGATGCCTTCGAATACTGCGGTGCCGTAGTGGAGGGCATGCGTCATGATGTTCAATTTCGCCTCCGACACGGGCATGAACTCTTGTTCGAAGTATGCGTAAGGCGTGGGCATTCGCGTGTGCTCCCCTTTTCGTGGCTTGGATTGTGACAATTATAGCAGCTAGCTCCGAGATTACAACAGCCGAACCGTAGTGTAACTTGCCCAACGTCGGGCTGCCTAACATGTCACTCTGAGCGAAGCGAAGAGTCTTACCTGAGGGATCGAAGGGGTCGCAAGAATGACATTCCTGGACAAAGCGGAAGCGCGGAATGTTGCCGTAGAAATCCGACAGTCCATGTATGCTCATGGACATGTCGAACCTTACGTTTATCGTCTTAGCCTGGGAACTTTACCAGCAGGGTCTGCCGAAAGCGTA
>WHTN01000019.1 GCA_009377715.1 Dehalococcoidia bacterium
TGGGCCGGTACAAGCGCCGGCTCAAGCCCATAGCGCTAATGCTCGCCTGATGCTCAGGCCGTCAGCCGCATCACCGGCTACGGCATATTTCGACGAAGTCCTCTGGCAAGAGGTCGAGCCGCCGCTACTTTTCTATACGGGCTGGAATCCTATCGAACTTAAGCCGTCGTCCTGTGAAACGCCGGCGAAGTCTTCGTCGACCTGGCGAACGACGAACTCGATATCGTCTGGCTTTTTGTCGGACGAGAGCAGTCGTGGCAAGGCTACGACCCGGCTGTGCCCGAGGCTCTCAATACGCTGGTCCAAGTCTGCGGCGGTGACATCTTGTGGCTTTACCTCAACGCCGACTCCGAATGGTGGCAGCCGCATTAAGCCCTAGCTCAGCTTGCGCGCTTCAGACCCCTAACCTATAATCAGCTCGAATAGCAAAAAATCCACGAAAATGGCGATTCAGGGCCCACAAGCAGGACAACAACAGATCGAACAGACTATCCCACGTACGGTAACCATTGATGGACCGAGCGCGGCCGGTAAGAGCAGCGTCGGCTACCGGATCGCTCAGCGCCTCGGCTACGACTTTCTCGATACCGGAGCGATGTACCGGGCCGTCACTTGGCTCGCCCTCGAACGCGGCATAGACCCGGATGATGATGAAGAGGCGCTCGCAAAACTCGCTGCGGACGTAGAGTTTGAGATCGGACTGCCACCCCTAGGCGAAGATGAGAGCAGCATCTTGCTAGAAGGGAGAGACCTAACGCCGTATTTGCGCCAAGCCGTCGTCGAACGCGCGGTGTCGCTGGTGTCCAGGGTCCCCGCCGTGCGCTATGAGATGGTGGAGATGCAGCGCCGTCTCGCTGCAAAAGGGCCGCTCGTGATAACCGGTCGGGACATCGGAACAGTAGTCCTGCCGAAGGCGGACCTAAAAATCTATCTAGACGCTTCCCCAGAAGAACGGGCTCGCCGGCGTTATCAGGAACTGGTCGCAGCAAGACGCGAAATAACGCAAGAGGAAGTGCTCGCCGAAATACACCGCCGCGACAGGATCGATCAAAGCCGTTCGACATCGCCGCTGCGGCCGGCAGACGACGCGATCATCATCAATACGGACGGCTTTACGCTCGATCAGGTCGTCGAGCGTATTCTCGACCTCATAAGGGCCGAACGATGAGCAGGGTAACATGAGCAGGGTAATCGGCTGGCTCTTCCGCTGGTTTACAACGTTAGGACTCTGGACGATCCTTAAGCTATTCAGCCGCTGGGAGGTAATTGGCCGGGAGAATATACCCAGAAACGGGCCAGCGATATTGGCTTCCAATCATCTAAACATGATCGATCCACCGCTCCTAGCTACCTGCACTCCTTGTTATCCCCTCTTCTTGACCAAGCGGGAGCTTTTGGAAAGGCCGTTTTGGGGTTATCTATTTAAGCACTATGGCGGCATCTCAGTCGACCGTTTCAAAGCTGACCTGAAGGCGATACGCGACGTGACGCGAACTCTTGAGCAGGGGCGCCTTGTCATTATCTTTCCCGAGGGCACCCGCAGTCGCGAAGCAAAACTGCAAAAGGGACAACCCGGCGTTGCTTTAATAGCCGTAAAAAGCGGGGCGCCGGTCTTGCCGATCGCCATTAGTGGTAGCGAAGTTGTCAAAGTGCCGGGCATTTTTCTCAAGGTCCTCTGGCTCCGACCGCGAGTGCGGATCGTGTTCGGCAAGCCGTTTCAACTTCCCGCAGTCAAAAGGGCGAGCGGAGAGCAGATAAGAGAGTATAGCGATATAATAATGGAACGTATAGCAGAACTTTTGCCTGAATCTTACCGGGGCGAATATGCATACGTTGGCCAAAACCCGCCAACGCTGGAAGCTGAGCGGACGGAGGTCTCGTAGTCCGGAGGTATCATTATGGAAATCATTCTGGCTAGCGACATGGGTTTCTGCTGGGGAGTGCGGCGGGCCATCACCATTATGGAGAAAGCGGCACAGGAAAAAGGTGAGATCAAAAGTCTCGGCCCCATCGTCCACAACCGCCAGGCGGTCGGCCGTCTTGAGGAACGTGGCGTCCAGATGGTGGAGGGGTTGCAGGACTTGGACGCGATGCCTGTAGCCATAACCGCGCACGGCGTCGGCCCTCAGATCATGGAAGAGCTAAAAAGCCGTGAAATGGACATCATAGACACCACCTGCCCTATAGTGACGCGCTCGCAACGCTGGGCCAAGAAGCTTGCCGAAAACGGCTTCACCGTCATCATCTTCGGGGATGCAAACCACCGCGAGGTTAAGGGCGTCATCAGCTGGGCGAAGGGCAAGGGGATCGCTCTTATGGACGATGACCTAGCATCGTTGCCAGAGGACTTTCCCTCCCGCCTGGCCGTGATCTCCCAGACAACCCAGAACCCGGAGCGATTCGCCGGCTTCGTAGGAAAGTTGCTGGAGAAGCGCGTAGGCCACATCAGCGAACTGCGGGTAGTTAATACGCTCTGCCACGTGACTTCTAGTCAGCAAGCCGCGGCCGAAGACCTTGCCGAGCAAGTTGATGTCATGATCGTCGTCGGTGGTCGCAACAGCGCCAACACAAAGCACCTAGTGGAGGTGTGCGAAGCGGAGGGCACCACAACCTTCCACATCGAAACGGCGGACGAAGTGCAGCCTCAGTGGTTCGAAGACTGTCAGCGTGTAGGGCTAACAGCAGGCGCCTCTACCCCGGACTTCGCCGTAGATACTGTCGTAAACCGCATTCGCGAACTTGTAAGTTAAAGGAAGGAGGAAGAGGGAAGGAGGAAGGTTTTATCCTTCTTCTTCCTTCTACCTCCTTCCTTCTTCCGACGAGGGGATAGGGAGGAGAGGTAAATGTGTGGCATCATGGGTTATGTAGGGCCGCAGGCTGCGGCCCCTATCTTATTAGATGGCCTTAAACGTCTTGAGTATCGCGGCTACGACAGCGCCGGCATTGCCGTCTTCGGCGATGGCGGAACTATCAGTTTAAAGAAGGCCGTCGGCAAGCTCTCTATCCTCGAAGAGGTCTTAAACAGTGAATGGCCGGAAGGCAACATCGGCATCGGCCACACCCGTTGGGCAACCCACGGCCGCCCTAGCGATACCAACGCCCATCCTCACCTGGACTGCGATGGCGATGTCGTCGTCATCCACAACGGCATCGTCGAGAACCATTTGAGCCTGCGCGAGAAGCTAAGCGCGCACGGCCACAGCTTCCGTTCGGAGACCGATACGGAGGTCATTCCCCACCTTGTGGAAGAATATCTGCGCGAAGGCAGCGACCTTGTGACCGCCGTGCGGCTAGCTGCTTCAGAACTGCGAGGCGCTCACGCCATCGTGGTTATGAGCAAAGACAACCCCGATGAGTTGGTGGCGGCCCGGATAGGCAACGCCGGAGCCGTCACCGTAGGTTTCGGCGACGGCGAGATGTTCCTCGCGAGCGACCTCCCAGCCTTGCTACCACACACGCGTACCGTAACAGTGCTGGCGGACAGCGAAGTGGCGGCTATATCAGCCGCGGGCGCGACCTACTTCGACCTGGCCGGTAACGCGGTCGTTAAACAGCGTACTACCGTCCCTTACGATCCGGTCACGGCTGCCAAAGGGAACTACAAGCACTTCATGCTCAAGGAGATGGCCGAGCAACCGGAATCGATCCTCGATACGATCAGAAGCCGGGCGCAATTCGAGAACGCGAGCGTATCCCTCGAAGACGTTCGCTTCACCCGCGATGAGTTACGGCAAATAAAACGGATCGTATTGGTCGGTATGGGCACGAGCCTGCACGCCGCTATGGTGGGCCGTTTCTATATGGAGCAGATCGCCGGGATACCTTCTGAAATAGACAACGCTTCCGAATTCCGCTACCGCGAACCGATCCTTGGCCCTGAGACGCTAGTGATCTCTGTGACCCAATCTGGAGAAACTGTCGATACGCTGGCCGCGATGGAGGAGGCGAAGCGCCAGGGCGCAAAGCTGCTGTGGATTGGCAACGTCGTCGGCAGTCAGGCCAACCGCGTCGCAGACGCCTCTATACTCACCCACTGTGGCCTCGAATTGGCGGTCGCGAGCACCAAGACGTTCACGGCGTCCATCTCGGCGCTTTACATGCTGGCCTGTTACTGCGCCCAAGAGCGAAACGCTATCGATTCAGAGAGGATGGCCGCGTTCCTCGAACCGCTGGCGCGCATGCCTTACCTTGTGGGGGAGGTCGTGCAGGGCGCTCCGCAATATGAAGAACTGGCCCACCGCTTCTGGCGCAACAGGGACTTCCTTTACCTCGGTCGCGGCTACCAGCATCCGATCGCTCTCGAGGGGGCGCTTAAGATGAAGGAGATCAGCTACATCCACGCCGAGGGGTATGCTGCTGGCGAAATGAAGCACGGCCCCATCGCCCTCATCGATCAGGAGATGCCGGTGATCGCGATAGCCGTTCAGGATGCTCTTAGGGACAAGATGCTTAGTAATATCGAGCAGGTAAAGGCCAGAGATGGGATCGTTATCGCCGTAGGCACTCACGGCGATGAGGAACTGGCCCAGAAATCCGACTACACGATCTCGCTGCCAACCGCATCTCCACTTCTGATGCCTCTCTTAACGGCGATCCCCCTACAATATTTCGCCTATTACATAGCGGTCCGGCGTGGTTACGACGTCGACCAGCCACGCAACCTCGCCAAAACAGTGACTGTGGAGTAACCGGTGGCTGACGTAGCGAAAGCAACGCCAGCCTGGCGTATCTTCCCTCTCGGAGCCCTCGGCTACAGCGGCTACCGTCAGTTTATGGGCGCCGGTATCCCAACCGTACTTGGCGAACTCGTGCGGCAGCTTGGCCAGTTCTGGCTGGCCTGGGAGCTAACGCACTCCCGCTTCTTTTTGGGGCTTGTGGGCCTTTCGGCCGCTATCCCGGCGATCCTGCTAGGTTTCGTTGCGGGAGCTGTCGCCGATAGGATGGAAAAGCGAGTACTGCTAGTGCCAGTACAACTCTTCATCGCAGCATCCATGCTGGGACTCTTTACCCTGGCTGCCCTCGACCTCGCCGAACCGTGGCACGTCATCGTATTCGCAGCTTTGAGCGGCGCCGGCCAAACTTTTTACGTCACGGCCCGCCAGGCGTTGATGCCGGAGGTTGTGGACAGAAAGGAACTCCCAAGCGGGGTCGCCCTGGATACATCCGTCTGGCAGGGTAGCCGCGTCTTTGCGCCCGCCATCGCTGGCCCGCTTATCGAGATAGTCGGCGTCGCAACCTGCTTCCTCTTCACGGCCATCGGCTCGCTCATCGGAGCGAAGGCTACCGCGCTCATTCAGACCGACGGCAGCACGCCGGGCGGAACGAGGGAGAAGGGATGGAAGGCGTTCAGCGCCGGCTTGGAGTACGTAAGACGCAGCACAATTTTCTCGACGATAATCGCGATCAGCCTGACCGTAACACTTTTAGGCAGCGGCTTCATAATCCTGTTGCCATCATTTGCCGACGAGGTATTCGATAACGGCGCTCGCGGCTACACGATCATGCAACTCACTTTTGGGGCGGGCGCTCTTTTGGGAACCCTGCTGATGGCTTCCCTCGCGCACATCGAAAAGCGTGGCCGCCTACTATTCATCTCCACCGCCCTTCTCGGCGTGGTTGTCGCAGCTTTCGCTCTATCTGAGAATTTTCCACTCTCACTGGCGCTACTGAGCATCGCCGGCATCATTTATTCGGTTTACATCAATTGCAGTGCAACACTGATCATGGTCCTCGTCCCGGACGAGATACGCGGCCGCGTTCTCGCGGTCTACTCCTTCACTTGGTTCCTGCTGCCTCTAGGCGGCTTCGTCTCCGGCAGCATGGCCGCTGCCACGACGACGCCTATCGCTGTCGCCATCGGCGGCGGCATGGTCACCGCCATTTCGATAATACTCGCGGCGGCAGTGCCGCAGGTACGGCGGCTATAGCCAGTTTGTAGTGGCGACCTGAAGGTCGCCAAGAAAAACAATGGCGAGCTAGAGCTCGCCGCTACGCCTGCCGCAATAACTCCCGCGCAACCTGCCATTCATCCCAGGGGAAGATCTTCTTGCCGATCACGATCGAGGTCTCGTGGCCTTTGCCGGCCAGCAGCACGGTATCCCCCGTCCTGGCGCTGCTCAAGGCCTGACGTATCGCCTCGAGGCGGTCCGGTATAACAGTAAAGTCATCGCCGCGGCGCTTGCCGGTCGCCTCCAGCCCCCGAGCGATCTCGGCCATGATCACGTTCGGGTCTTCTGAAAACGGGCCGTCGTTTGTGACAACCGTATAGTCCGCGAGTTCGCCCGCGATCTGCCCCATGCCGAAACGCCGGTGCTCGTCGCGTTCGCCAATACAGCCGAAGACGGCAATCAGCCGTCCTTCGGTCTGCGAGCGCAGGAAGGACAGCGCCGTACGGAGAGCATTCGGCGCGTGGGCGAAGTCAACTACGACCTTAAACGGCTGCCCTTCATCGATGTACTCCATACGGCCCGGCACGCCTGCAAACGACTCCAGCGCGCCGACGATGGTCTTCAGCTCTAGCTCTTGCGAAAGCGCCACCGCCGCAGCAGCGAGGGCGTTGTATACGTTAAAGAGGCCAGGCAAATGGACAGAAGCGTCTTCTCGTCTCTCTCCATCGGCCACGCGGCTTATCAATTTGAATCGCGAGCCGTCCGAACGTAGCGATATGTCCGCTGCTCTAACATCGGCCAGGGAATGCACGCCGTACGTGAGCGCGGGAGCGTGCGTCTGGCTGCGGAAATAAGCAGCGGCAGGATCGTCCGCATTCAGGATCGCCACTTTGGCTATGGCCCTCGACGAGTACATCCTGAGCGCAGTCGAAGGGCTCGGGGTGAGCGGAGTGCTAGGCCGCTCATACTGAGCCTGTCGAAGTATGACCTTATCCTTCCTCACCGACTCGTCGAGCATGGCGAAAAGACGGCCTTTCGCCTGCTTATACTCCTCCAGCGAGCCGTGGAAGTCGATGTGGTCTGGGCTGAGGTTAGTGAAGGCGGCGATATCGTACTCACAGCCATCGAGGCGGTGCAGAGCGAGGCCGTGCGAAGTGGACTCGACGATCGCGTAATCGACTCCATCCACGACCATCTCGGCCAGGAGCGCCTGCACTTGAGGCGCTTCGGGGGTGGTAAAGCCGGTAGTATTCGGCAACCAGCGATCGCCGATCTTGCAGCCAGCCGTGCTTAGCAAGCCGGTGCGATACCCTGCCGCCTCCAGCACGGCGCTGATAAGCCACGAAGTAGTGGTCTTGCCGTCGGTGCCGGTAACGCCGATAACCCCTAAGCTCCTGCCCGGGTAGCCGTAGAATGCTGCCGCGACCGAAGCCAAGGCACTCCGCGTATCGCCCACGACGACGAGCGGAATCCGGCCGTTAGCGGTGAGCGGCTCCCATACGTCTCGCCGGTCTGACTGTACGAGCACAGCGGCCGCTCCGTTAGCTACGGCCTGATGAACGAAGGCGTGGCCGTCAACCTTAAACCCGGGGACCGCGACGAATAGCGCTTCCGGCTTCACGTCTCGCGAATCGTAAGCAATAACCGTAACATCGGCGTCCGGAGCGCCGAGTATCTGGGCTAGCGGTATTTCGGCGATAAGCTGGCTGAGTTTCATATCGGTGTCACAGACGATCGCCTAATTATACAATGCGTATTAACGCCTCTAACGACGTAGCTTGCAGCCCTAAATTGCCTGCTCTATGCTAGAATCGATAACCATCAAAAAAGCGGAGCCATGATCCTAGATAAGCAACGCGTGATCCTTTACGGTCTCGGCCCTATAGGCGCTAAAGTTACGCGCGCTGCGCTACAGCGGCCCAACATCGAGATAGCAGCCGCCATCGACACCGATCCTTCCCTGGTGGGCCGCGACCTCGGCTATGCTATCGGCCTCGACCGGATGACCAGTATAGCCGTGAGCTATGACGCTGAATCTACACTCCGCTCTACCGACGCCGATGTAGTCCTACATGCGACCGAATCGTACCTGACCGAGGTCTATCCCGAGCTATCGTTATGCCTCGCGGCGCGGAAGAGCGTTATCTCATGCGCCGAGGAGATGGTAAATCCTTGGGCGAGCCATCCCGACATCGCCCGCCGCCTTGATGAACGTGCTCGCGAAGCAGGAGTGGCTATCCTTGGGATCCGGGCTAACCCCGGCTTCGTGGTCGGCAGTCTCTCGCTCCTGCTGGCGAATGCTTGTCAGGAAATACGCGCGATCAAAATTTCACGGTCGATAGACATCAGCATGTACACTTCAGCGGAACTCCTACGACTTGGCATGGGATCGACCGTAGACGAATTTCGCTTACGGGCGGCTAAGGGTATTTCCGGTCAGGCAGGGCTGAATGATGCCATTAGTCTTGTAGCCGAAGCTCTCGGCTGGCAACTGAATGAGATCGTTGAAGTCATCGAACCGCTGCCGGCACGTGAGCGATATCACGCGCGAGACTTCACGATCGAGAAAAAACGTGTGGGAGGCGTTCGCCAAACAGTGCGCGGTGTGATAGCAGGTAGAGACGCCATTACCGTAGACCTTCACATGGCCCTGGGCCTCCGCGACACGCGAGACACCATTACCGTAGAGGGCATTCCGCCGATAAACATGACCCTAACCGGCGGCTTGCGAGACCAAGAGGCGACGGTTGGCCTGATGATCAACGCCGTGCCTCTTATTATGCACGTCAAGCGTGGGTTGCTGACGCTAAAGGACGTACCCCTTGTCAGGGGTAGACGTCCTATCTCCCGCTTGATAGAGGAGATTTTGTCGGATGACTATCGCTGAGACGTTTCAACGAAAGCACCCTGGCTCGGCTGCTCTCTACCGGGAAGCGGTCTCGTTGTTTCCAGACGGTGTCACGCACGATACCCGCCGCTTCTGGCCTTTTCCGCTATATGTTGATAGGGCAGAGGGCAGTCGCAAGTGGGACGTGGACAGCAACGAGATCATCGATTACGTTGTCGGCCACGGAGCGCTCTTTCTTGGTCACAACCACCCGGCCATCCTGGCGGCCACCCAACAGCAACTTGCCAAAGGTACGCACTACGGAGCAAGCCACGAGCTCGAGGTGCGCTGGGCGGCGGCGGTCAAGGAGCTGTTGCCCTCGATCGAATCGCTGCGATTTACCAGCTCCGGTACCGAAGCGACCCACATGGCGATACGTCTGGCGCGCGCCTTCACGGGCCGCGACAAGATCGTACGCTTCGACCGGCATTTCCACGGCTGGCACGATAACGTCGTCGGCACGGCCGGACCGGAATCGACCACACCCCATTCGCCCGGAGTGCCGGAGGCAACCCTCTCCAATGTGATCGTCATACCACCTAACGATCTCGAACTGCTCGACAGCACTTTGAAGGAGCATCGCGACATTGCGGCCGTGATTATCGAGCCGACCGGCGGCTCATGGGGCACCTACCCACTCGCGAACGGCTTTGTGCAAGGCGTTCGAGAAGTCACGAGCCAAAACGATGTGCTAATGATCATGGACGAGGTCATAACCGGTTTCCGTTTGGCGCCAGGCGGTGCCCAGCAGAAGTTCGGCGTCCATGCAGATATCACAACTATGGCTAAAATACTGGCCGGGGGATTGCCCGGCGGGGCGGTAGGCGGCCGTAGCGACGTCTTGGCATACATTGAAACGCGCGACGACGACTGGAACGAGAACCACCGTATAGCGCACCAGGGCACGTTCAACGCCAACCCCTTATCGGCAGCGGCAGGCTCGACAGCGCTCACTATCGTAAGCGATGGCGAGTTGCACAAGCGGGCCGATTCGCTAACTCGTCGTTGGGTCCAGGGAATGAACGCTTTAATTCGCAAGCACGGCGTGTCCGGCTGCGCGTACGGCTATTCTTCGAAGTTCCACATCTTACTCGGCCGGCCCTGTCCGGAGCCAATCGACGACTTCGAGTGGCCATTGCACGAGGGCAGACGGGAGATGCCATCGGCGATGCGCCCGGACCTAGCGCTCGCCCTCAAACAGGGCTTGATCAACAACGGCGTGGATTTGATGTCCACCGGCGGCATGCTTTCGATCGCCCATAGCGAAGCTGACATCGACAAGAGCCTCGACGCCTTCGAGGCTACCATTAGTCAGATGCAAGACGAAGGCCTATTGTAGCAACTGCTACTCCACACGTCGCTTAATGTCACCTGAGCGGAGTGAAGGGTCTTACAGTCAAACGTGTACCTCATTCCTTCGTGAGATTCTTCGCGGACGGAGTTTACCAAGGTTATCGAAGGGGTCAGTTTGAATGACATTTTGTGCAAACTTGGTAAGATTGACAAAGTATAACGATGGCGTATTATATGGGCGCTTACCAAGCTTCATAGTTCTTAATGAAGCGCAAAATCGAAGAAGGAGGGGGAAAATGCTAACTGCTAGAGATATCAAAGGCGTAAACGCGCTCCCTGCTACGCCGTGCAAAGCGGGCGCCGCAGGTTGGGACTCTACCGATTCAGTAGACCTGGAAGAAGCGACGAGTATGACGGAAAAGTTCATTCGCGACGGAGTCGGCAGCATTGCGCTGTGCGGCACCACCGGCGAAAATGCCGCGCTTCTCTGGGAAGAGAAGCTTAAGTACGTCGACACCGTCGTCCAGGTAGCACGTAAGCGCGTTCCTATTTTCGCCGGCGTCACCGCCCTGGGGACGAAGGAAGTGATACGCCAGATGAAAGGCATACAGGAGATAGGTGCAGACGGGGCTTTCTGCGGCCTGCCTCTATGGCAAACGCCTACGCTGGAGAATTCGGTACAGTTCTACGCCGATCTGAGCGAAGCCGTGCCAGATATGCCCGTTATGATCTACTCCAACGCCATGTTCTTTAAGTCTAACTTCCCGACCGCTTTCTGGGCCGGTGTGGCTAAAAAAGCGCCGACGGTAGTCGCGACCAAGGTAACGTATCCGATCAACTGGCTAGAAGACTTTAGGGTCGCTGGCCATCAGATCAACTTCTTGCCCGGCCATGGGCAGGCTTACCTAGCTTACAAGATACTTGGTCGTGAGAATGTCATCGGTCTTTGGGCTACCGGGGCCGCGATGGGCCCTGAGCCGTTAGTGGCTCTGGTGGATGCGATACAAAGGGACGACGAAGCAAAAGCCCGCGAGATATACGAGGACATGAATTCTCTCCCATCATTCATGCCGGCGGGCGAGCGAGAAAAGTTCGCTCAGTACAACGTCCAGGCGGAGAAAGCCCGCTTCAACGCCGCTGGTTACTACAACTGCGGCCCATCACGAGCACCCTACCGCGACCTTCCGGAGAGCTGGCAGAAGTCGGCGGAAGTCCACGGTAAGGCCTGGGCGGAACTGCGGAAAAAGTACCAGAAGGTTTCTGAGGCGGCAAGCTAGGCTATAGCTCAGCCACCACCGCTGCAATAGGCAAAGGCCCTACACTAACTAACACATGGTTGTGTAGGACCCTTTGTCTATCTTTCGTCGTTTGTAACCGTACGGCGCGCCCTAAACGGCATGCAAACAGCACCCCGCTTTTTAATCGACCGCCTGCGAAGGCAACAGAGCACCCACGTCCCGTCTTAAGTGGAAAATTTAGATGGATTGGGAAGGGCGTGGGTATTGCTATCTAAAGGACTGCCGTTGCGGCCGCATGCGCGAAAAACAGTCGTCACAGTATACGGGCCGGTCTTGACGCGGCTCGAACGGGACGAAAGTCTCTGCTCCGCAGTTGCTGCAGACAGCGGCGAACATCTGCCGCTCACCTGTTGCTGTCGCCGTCGCGGGACGGCTGTTCCGCCGAGCTTGTCGGCAGTTGGGACAACGCTTGGGTTCTTGATAACCGCGAGAAGAGTAGAACTCTTGATCGCTCGCACTAAAAGTGAATTCGTTTCCGCAATCTACGCAAGTAAGCGTCTTATCTCGAAGGAACACTCGATGACCTCCTTAGGTTTTCGGTCCAGCCATCAAGCCGTCGCGGATCTGTAGCAAATGTTTCACTGGAATCCGATGCCGAAGCTGCAACCTTTAGGTCAGCCTATCATGGAGCATATAACGTGTCAAACCTTTTAACGTCACTTAATGAAATTGTTATAGTTTTGACACCCAACATCACAATCGCTACAATTAATGGAAGTCGGCGTACGGATGCCGGCTTTCTTTACGGCCTCTCCTTAAGGTTAAATAAACACAAATGTACCCCCAACCGCCGGTGATACCGGCGGACATAGCGGCCCAGGAAAGCGTAAGCAATGGTGGCATAGACCCAGTATTGGGCTTGACCTTGCTGGCCATCTCTGTAGTTGGCTATGCTCTGGTCAACAGCATCGAGATCGCCGTAGTAGCCGCCAACCGCATCAAAGTGCGCCAGCTAGCTCAGGCAGGAAACCGGGGCGCCCTTTCTCTTGAACGCATACGCCGCCGTCAGGACGAGTTCTTTGCGATAATCGTCCTTCTACAGAACTTATTCGTGGTTATGGGCTCGGCCATGGGCAGCTTGGTGGCTGCAGACCTCGCCGGCGGCATAGGAATCGCTATCGCCACAGTTTGCATAAGCATATTCATAGCCCTTTTCGGCGAGATCACACCGAAAGTTCTCGCCACCCAACTTACTGAAACGTACGCAGTTCTGGTAGCGCGGCCCGTTGAGCTGCTCATCTCTGCACTGAGGCCGCTCGTACGCTTACTCACGGCTTTTCCGACTGCTTTGGGGCGTCTCTTAGGTATCCGGCCTGACGTAGGCCCCACGGTTACACTCGCCGAATTAAGAATGCTGATCGACATCGGCTCGGAGGAAGGGGCCGTCGAAGAAGCGGAAGCCGAACTTCTAGAACGCGCCTTCGCCCTCGGCGAACGACGCGCGAGCGAAATCATGGTGCCTAGGACAGAAGTAATCGCTTTGGAGAAAGGTACAACGTTAGCGGATTTCTACGGCACCTTCGCCGAGACTTTGCACTCTCGCTTCCCCGTATACGAAGAGAATCTGGACACTATCGTGGGCATAGTCGCGATCAAAGACGTGCTGCGCGCAGTAGCTACAGGCGAGGTAACAGACGACAGTCCGATCGAGGTGTGCCTGCGACCGGCTACGTTCGTCCCCGAAACCAAGCTCATCGACGACCTTTTGCGTGAGATGCAGCAAGCGGGCCAGCAGATAGCGATAGTGGTGGATGAGTTCGGCGGCACAGCGGGCATCGTTACGCTAGAGGCTTTGTTGGAGGAGATGGTAGGGGACGTGCGCGACGAAGCCAGCAGGGCCGAAAAGGAGTTCGAGGAGGTGGATGAGCGCACGGTCGAAGTGGACGGCGGTATGGGCATCTACGATGCCAACCGCGAACTCGGCCTCAATATCCCCGAAGGGGATTATGAGACCGTAGCGGGGTTCATACTAGACCGCTTGGGACACATCCCTAACGAGGGCGAAATCGTTCGCTACAGTGGCTTGCGGCTTACGGTCACCCTTATGCAGGGGCAAAGAATACGCAGAGTGCAAGTCAGTAAGTCTCCCTCGTAATGTCCAAGGGTCAACGTATAGTCTGTTATACGCTTGGTCTTTTGTATACTAGCATTGCCCCTCGACAAGCTCGGGGTGAGCGGAAATATCGGTAAAATGGCCTTTTACGTCTACATTCTCGAATGCTCAGATGGCTCGTACTATACTGGTCATACCGATAATCCTGAAAAAGAGGATGGCGGAACACCAGCTAGGCGAAATCCCCGTTATACATCGCGACGGTTACCTGTCCGATTGGTCTTTATAGAGGAATTCGTATCAAGGCAAGATGCATTTGAACGCGAAAGACAGATCAAGAATTGGTCTCGTGCCAAGGAAGCGCTAGTAAGACGGGACTGGGATGCTTTGCAAATCAAGCGTACATCCATACCGGCGAAACGTGCATAGTTCTCCGCTCACTCCGAGCTTGTCGAGGGGCGATCTACAAGCAACGCGGTTCGCTCAGCTTTCTCAGCTCAACCGTCGAAAGACGCGCCAAAGAAAGAGCGGAATCGCATATAGAAAGAGATTTGTCGAAGGCGCACATTTTATATAGCTAGAATAAGACCATTGAAGCAAAGATGAGTGAATGGCTATTCGCAACACAAAATATGTTATAAATTAAAATAGATGTGGCAGAACATTTCGACGCGATTGATGCTGCTGGGCGTGCTCGCGGTGGTAGTCTATTTTATTTTCGCTGCTGTAAGCAACGGCGTACAGATCCATCGCTTGCACCAAGACGAAGCCAATATCAGACAAGAGATCGAACAGCTTAAAGACGATTATAGGCAACTCTCCGGCCTACAGGAGTACTTGAACTCCGATGAATATATCGAGTCGGCAGCCCGGCAACAGTTGGGGCTGATAAGACCCGATGAGACGCCTATAACGATCCTATCCCCTGCCGACCAACAGCAAAACGAGTCGTCGGACTCCTCAGGTGGTCCATGGTGGGAGCGCTACTTACGACCCTAAGCGATTAATTTAGCAACATTAGGCGGCCCTGATACTGGCCGCCTATGTCTTTCTACGTGCAGAATGAAAAAAGACTCCTCCGCAGAAAAAGCTACCAACCGATTCGCCAAGGCGCTCGAACGCCGCGTCCTGCGTTATGTTAAGGAAAACGGTCTCCTGTCCGAAGGCGATAAAGTCGTAGTCGGCGTGTCGGGCGGGCCGGATTCGGTGACGCTACTGCTCTGCCTCTCGCATCTAAAAGCTAAGCTAGGCATCGAAATGGTGGTCGCTCATTATGACCACCAACTGCGCAAAAGCGAATACAGGCCAGCGGATGCTGCTTTTGTGCGATCTCTCTCCGAAAGCCTCGGCCTCGCCTTCGTTTATGGAGGCGCAGACGTCCGAGCTTACGCCAAGCAAAAGCGACTTTCTATCGAAGAGGCAGCGCGCGAGTTGCGCTACCGCTTCTTCGCTGAAGAAGCTTCACGGCTTGGTGCAAACGTCGTTGCCGTCGGCCACACCGCTGACGATCAGGTCGAGACCGTGCTGATGCATCTTTTGCGCGGCAGCGGAACGGATGGCCTAACCGGCATGCAGCCAAAAGCGCCCGTACCCGTGACGGGCAGCAATGCGACTGTGGTACGGCCGCTGCTCGCCGCCGTTGAGCGAAGCGATACGGAACACTACTGCGCGGAAGAAGGAATAAAACCACGTTTAGACGAAACGAACCTTAGCTCCGATTATC
Source organism: Dehalococcoidia bacterium (assembly GCA_009377715.1). Lineage (GTDB taxonomy): Bacteria > Chloroflexota > Dehalococcoidia > SM23-28-2 > WHTN01 > WHTN01. The sequence continues at coordinate 15,143 of WHTN01000019.1, forward strand.
TACGCAACCGCATCCGCCACGAACTGTTGCCAGAGCTAAGGAGGTATAACCCTAAGTTCGACCGCTCTCTCCGGCGGATGGCGAATTCGCTCGGCGACGACGTAGCGTACCTCGAAGACCAAGTTGATATCTTGTGGCAGAAGCTAGCCTCGGCCGGCAAGGGTGTGATTTCGCTGCCGAGGCAGGCGCTTTCCGAGTTGCCGGTCGCCATGCAAACGCGACTCCTGCGTAGGGCCGCTGCTCGCTTCCTCGGCGATGCGAGCGGCCTGGGTTGGGCGAACGTCGAATCCCTCTTGCGCTTAATAAAGCGCAGGCGGACGGGAACTATCCATCTGCCTAGTGGGCTGATCGCAGAGGTCGATAGTGATCGTGTATCGTTCGCGTTCGACGAGGCGCTGAAATCAAGTGGACCGCTGCCGAAAACGAAGCTCAATGTCCGCGGCGAGACCGAGATGCCGGGCTGGCGCGTGAGCGCGCATGTCGCAAACGCGAAGGAAGTTGACTTCTCGGACAGCCTACGCACGGCCTGGCTTGACCTCGAAGTTGTCGGCGAAGAGCTATACGTCCGCAGCCGCCGGCCGGGCGACCGCTTTCGGCCGCTCGGCATGGCTGAGGAGAAGAAGCTCCAGGACTTCTTCGTCGATGCCAAAGTCTCGCGCCAAGAACGAGACGCCGTCCCCCTCCTCTGCTCGCCGTGGGGCATCGCCTGGGTCGTCGGGCATCGCCTCGACGACCGCGCCAAAGTAACCCCATCGACGAACGAAGCTATTTGCATTAAATTTATAAAAACTTGCTAGGAAGGAGTAACCGAAATGACGCAGGCTCATGAAGGACTCTCAGAACACGGCCAGAGATTGCGCGCCCAGATGCAGGAGGTGGCGCATCAGGACGCCTCCTCCCTGAAGAAAGCGCTTAAGGATGATTGGGACCGCATCGAAGCGGCGGCAGACGGACTTAACGAAACGCAGGCCGACTTCAAGACCGGAAGCGAGGAATTTTCGCTACGCGAGATGGTGCACCACCTCACCTACACCATCGAGCGCGAGGGCGAACGCATCGGCGGATTACTCCAGCAAAACCCGCTCGACGATCTGCCGATGGGACCCGGCATGATGCCTCCGGGAGACGTCCCGCCATATCCCGAAGTCATGCGCGATTACAGAGAAACGATAGCTTCCTTCTTCAAGCTGCTCGATGGCATAGATGACGGATACAACATCGACGTGCAGTCGCGCAACACAGTGATAGGCCCGCTGAACTGGAAGGAGTGGATGGCCTGGATGCTTCGCCATGCTAACGACCACGTCCAGCAGGCGGAGAACATCAAGTCCGACCCTGCCTTCCCGTCCTAGCGAACCATAGCTGTCCGCTCACCCGAGCTTGTCGAGGGGCGTTGCTAGTCTTTGCGAGCCTTTCGACAAGCTCAAGATAAACTGCGCGAGCAATCTCTGCCCGTTCTAATACGCTGAATAGGTGACTGCTTGGTATGAGAGAGCCCCTACACTAGTATGAGTCAGCACCGTTAAGGATGCGGCATTGATGCCCCGCCTTAAGTCGGGGTGTTTACATTTATTCTGAATACCGATCGCCCATGCTAAAATAGTAAGTGAGATGATCCAAAACAGAGACAAGATAATAGAACAAGTCAAGGCGCTGCCGCCTCGTCCGGGCGTTTACATCATGCGCAATGCCAAGGGCGATGTCGTTTACGTCGGTAAAGCGGCGAGCCTGCGCAGCCGTGTGCGCTCGTACTTCGGCTCGCCGTCGAGCCTGGAACCGAAGACGCAGCGACTTTCAGAGCATATTGCCGACTTCGAATTCATCGTCACTACCACCGTACAGGAGGCACTGATCCTCGAAGCGACGCTGATAAAGCGGCATCAACCGTTCTTCAACGTGCGCCTGAAAGACGACAAGCACTACCCATACCTCAAGGTAGACCTCAACGACCCCTGGCCGCGCGTCTACATCGTCCGCCGCGTTGAAAATGACGGCGCGCGTTATTTCGGGCCATTCGCCTCGGCCTCGTCGGTGCGGACGACGTTAGACGTCGTGAAAAAGCTATTCCCCTGGCGGTCGTGTACGAAGATCATCACCGGCACTGACCCAAGACCATGTCTCGACTACTTCATTCACCGCTGTATCGCGCCGTGCACTGGATACTGCACGAAGGAGGAGTACGACGAGGTCATACGGCAGGTGATCTTATTCTTGGAAGGCCATAGCGATGAAGTGCTAGACGAGCTACAGCGGAAGATGGATGAAGCCTCCGAGAACCTAGAATTCGAGCGAGCTGCCTTCATCCGTGACCAGATCCAGTCGGTCGAGCGAGTTACGGAGCGACAGGTCACCGCCACCACTACACCGATGGATGCCGATGTGTTCGGCATGGCGAAGGACGGCGATGAGGCCTGCGTGCAGGTCTTCTTCGTGCGCGGCATCAAGATGGTCGGCCGCGACACATTCATGCTCGCCGGCGTTCAGGATGAGCCCGACGAGCAGATCGTCACAAGCTTCTTGAAGCAGTTTTACGAATCGGCCACCTACGTACCGCGACACATCATCCTGCCCACTAATATCGAAGAGCCGACGCTACTCCGGACCTGGCTCTCCGGAAAACGAGCCGGCGCTGTGGAGATCGCCGTCCCGAAGCGCGGCGAGCGACGTCGACTCGTGCAGATAGCGGCCGAGAACGCGAAAGAGGCGCTACAGATGGCCCGCACCAAGTGGCTCTCCGACACGACTAAGAAACAGGAGGCGATGAGCCAACTCCAAGAGGAGTTAAACCTGCCGACATTGCCCAAGCGTATCGAGTGCTACGACATCTCGAACATCCAGGGAACGTCATCGGTGGGCAGCATGGTCGTCTTCGTCGACGGTCAACCGCGTCCGAGCGAGTACCGCCGCTTCCGGATCAAAAGCGTAAGGGGGGCCAACGACTTCGCCAGTATGCAGGAGGTGCTGCGCCGCCGCTTCCGCCGCGCGGGCGACAGCGCAACGGATGAAGGCGAAACGTGGGCGCTCCACCCTGACCTGCTGATCGTAGACGGCGGGAAGGGACAGCTATCCGCCGCTCACGATATCATGCGCGACGCCAGCGTCGGGCATATACCCCTGGCCGGGCTGGCTAAACGCAACGAAGAGCTTTTCCTTGTCGACGAGCCAGAGCCAGTAGTGTTGCCACGCACCTCGCAAGCGCTTTATCTGGTGCAGCGCGTCCGCGACGAGGCCCACCGCTTCGCTATAACCTATCATCGCAACGTACGCCACAAAGCGGGGATGCAATCGGCACTGGACAACGTTCCGGGCGTCGGCCCGAAGCGCAAGAAGGCGCTGCTGCGCAAGTTCGGTTCCGTCCAGCGCATCCGCGAAGCCTCGTCGGAGGACGTTGCCGCCACCCCAGGCTTCACCTCGAAGCTGGCGCAGACGGTCAAAGAGCACTTGTAACGATTTCAAAGCTGTACTACAATGTGGTACGAACGCAAGTAGATGCGCGTCCTTGAGCTCATTTGGGATGAGCAGAATGAGGCTCATATCAGTAGTCATGGCGTAACGCCATCAGAAGTCGAGGATGTCTGTTTTAGTACGAAGAGCTTCATGGTTAGGATAAAGGGAACTCGGTACCGTATCCTGGGGCAAGCGGAATCAGGACGCTATCTCGCTGTGATCCTCGACTCCCTAGGCATGAGCCAGTTTTACGTCGTTACCGCTCGAAATGCCACAGAAGCCGAACGACGCAGACTCCAAAGATGGAGAGACTAGATAATGGCTACTACCAAAAAACCCAAGAGTCGCATACCCAGGTTCAAGTCTCGCGAAGAAGAAGCACTGTTCTGGGATACCCATAGTACAACAGAATTCGAGGATGAATTCGTGGAAGTTAAGAACGTTAAAGTCGCTCGCCCGCTTATCCACACGCTTGCCGTACGCCTCGATGCGCGTACCATCGACCAGCTATCCGCTATTGGCCGTACGAAGGGAATGGGCGCCAGCACCTTGGCGCGTATGTGGCTCCTGGAGCGCTTGGAGAAGGAGTCCAGTAGCTAAGCCAGCCGCCACGCTCGGCTTCACTTGGAGGCTGGCACTGGGTAAAAGAGCACTTGTGATCTGTAGAACTGACTAAAATAGTTGACACGTCCCTTCGGAAAAACTATAAATTACTTACACATCGCATCTGGTACAAACAATGGGCTCAGATAAGAATCCTTTTGACATTCTTGGGATCACTCTAGATGCAGAGCGAGAAGTTATCGATGCCGCATATCGGGCAAAAGCTCGTTTGTATCATCCAGATAGGAACCTGGAGTCTTCGCCGCACGAATTAAATCAGAAGATGGCAGGAATCAACTGGGCGAAAGAGGAGCTTGACCACGATCTAGACGGATGGAAACAAAGAGTAAAGAGCCGCGTGCGAAATACTGACACCTCCGCTACCCAACCTAGTTCCGCTTATGTTATAGCCTTCGCTGAAGTTCAGCCTCAAGTTTTGAATCTCGCGGGTCGACGAGGCTCGACCGCTAGATTCTCTGTAAGAGCTGTAGGAATCGATTCTCAAGACATTCGTGCCCGATTCAAAGAAGGCTTGATCGACGTTAATAGGGTTCAAAACATAGGACAGTCAGTAGAATTTCAAGTTACGGTGATGGAGGATTTTCCTTCTGACATGTCCGACAACGCCGTAGAAGCGATTGAGATCAAGCTGCAAGACAAGACAATTAATACAGTATTCGCCTCCATCGCGCCCATTAACGAGAGCATTCTTGCTCAGCAATATGGCGCTAAAATCGCTCCTCCGAGGCACGCATCCTTGGATGCACGTATTGCCTTTGGAAGGCATAGAGGACGCACTTTCCGCGAGATAGCTTTAGAAGATCCAGGCTATCTTTCATGGATGCTACGAGAGGGCGCTGGAAGCCGTATTGAACAAGAATGCGCCCGACTTGGCTTGAACTTGTCGGGTGGTATACCGCTACAGCGCCAGAATACAGCGAGACGCGCTTCGCCGATACATACATCACACAGGCCCGTACCATCTAAAACCTTGTCCGTCTCCACCGAACAGCGAAGCCTAATCGGCACACTTAAAGCGCTATTCTCCCCACGTGAACGCAAATCCTAAAATCGAAACTAGAAAACCTTCTTTAACTCGCAATATGGGAGATTGACTAATATGCTAGTCCGCGCCGTCTTCTTCGACCTCGACGATACGCTCTGCAACACTACCGGCTCGCGGCCACAGCGGGCGCGCAAGGCGTTCAAGTGCTTTTCCACGGAACATGCGCATCTAAACGTCGACTCGCTGGTGGCGCAGGCGCTTGAGGTAACAGGCGAACGTGTAGTTCGAGGCGTTCCTGCGCTGATCGAAGAGCTTGGCCTTGCGGATACGCCAGCCGGCAAGCAGGCCATCGATAGCTGGTTCTTCGGCGGCTGCCTCGATCTGCTCGAACCGCATCCGGAAGTGACCGAGACGCTCAAGCTACTGGCTAAAGACTACGTTCTTGGCGTGATCACCAATGGGCAGGAGGAGCTTCAGCTAGCCAAATACGCTCATCTTGTGCTGGAGGAGCATGTCCCGCACGTGATCATCAGCGCCGCCGTCGGCTACGAGAAGCCGGACCCACGCATATTTCGACACGCCCTGTCGCTCGCGGCTGTCGAGCCAGGCGAAGCAGTATTCGTAGGCGACCGGCTAGATGTAGACATTGCGGGCGCGAAAGCGGCGGGCATGAAGGCGGTCTGGTTCAATCACTGGGGCGGCCAGTTAGACGACAGTCCGCACCTACCGGACGCCACGATCGAGCGGTTCAGCGACTTACCCGCCGCGCTGAAGGTGCTCGGCTAACCCTCTGGGTTCGACCGCTGATTATTGCGCCGTAATGGTGCCGGTCATATCGTCCGGGTGGAAATCGCAGCGGAAGGTGTAAGTGCCGGGCGTACCAAAAGTGAAGGCGATGTTGCCGTTCTGCCCCGCCCGAATGGTCTCCGGGTCCGAGACGATGTCATCCTGGTTATTGTAGCGGTTGTCGAGGCCAGCGATCCTCATATTGTGGATACTGCGTCCCTCGTTAGGCAGGTCGACTAAGACACCCGTCCCGCCAACCTGGACGGGGATGTTCGGGTTGCGCTGGCCCTGATACTCGAAGAAGTTGTCCCCCATCGTGACCGTTACTCCGCTCCCTCCGGCCGGAGAAGTAGGCGCGGAAGTTGCCCCACCGTTTTCGGCACCAGCCTCTTCGTCATCGCCACCAACTGTCAGAAAAACGCCGATGAAGGTCGCCGCGACAGCGAGCGCAAGCATGCCAAGCAACATCTCGCCAATGGGTAAGTCTCTGAGGTCTCTCAAGGCTCGTACTCCCTAGTCCTGAAGAAGTTCCATAAGCCGTTTAGCGTTTTGCACGGCGTAAGCATTATGATCGTTGTTGAAGTAAACATACACGCTTGTGCAATCTTGCGCAAGCAGTTTCAAGCGCTTCGCCCAATCTACGAGCAGATCATGCGAATAGTTGCTAGCATAAAGCTTTTCGGTGCCGTGGAAGCGCATATACGCGGGGTAAAAACGGCCGCGCCAGTCTTTATAGCTCCAACCCGAAGTGCCGATCCAAAATTAGGCTTTGCTCACAGCCCCCCTGCCTTTACGCCATTATACCATCGGGCGTGGTCGGGACTTCCAAAGGAAATTTAGCCGTGATAATATCCAGCCGAACCACGCTAAGGAGGAGAGCAATGGCGGATTTCGAGAAAGTTGCCGGCTTGAGCGACGTGCCGGCCGGCTCCATGTTTCAAGTAGAGGTAGATGGCGAACAAGTTGCGCTGGCGAACGTGGACGGCCTGGTCTACGCATTTAGTGGCGCCTGCACTCACCGCGGCGGCCCTTTGGCCGAAGGTGATCTCGATGGCGACGTCGTAACCTGTCCCTGGCATGGCGGACAGTTCAACGTCCGCACTGGAGAAGTGATAACGATGCCACCCGATGAAAATATTCACACTTACCCTGTCCAAGTAGAAGGCTCAGATATCAAAGTAGCGAGGGAGTAAAGCTTACTCTCCGTATAACTGCGGACTGAGCAGAGCCATCGGGTTTGCTGGGCTGTGTTCGCCACGGCCCAGCGACAGACCATCGCTAACAGCCGCTGTAATTAGCCGGCGGGCGAGGGCGACCGCCTCCGGAATGGAGAGCCCGATCCCCAACCCCGTAGCGATGGCAGAAGCGAAGATACAGCCTGTGCCGTGGGTATAGCGACTGTCGAGCTTCTCGGCACGAAACTCTACGAAGTCTTCTCCGTCGAACAGTATGTCGATTGCACTATCACCCAGGCGGTCGCCGCCCTTGACGACTACGTAACGAGGCCCCAAGCCTTGAATAACACGTGCGGCCTCTTTCGCTTCCTCAACGCTGGTTACGCCCTTTCCGAACAGAACGCCCGCTTCGTACAGGTTCGGCGTTACAACTGTAGCTAACGGTAAGAGTGCAGTCTTATACGCCGCAACGGCATCATCGCTAAGCAAGCGCGCTCCACTCTTGGCGACCATCACCGGATCGACGACCAACGGCTGCAAGTTATACTGCCGTACCTTGGCCGCCACCAACTCGATAATAGAAGCGTTCGAGAGCATACCGGTCTTGGTGACATCGACGCCGATGTCGCTGACGATCGTATCGATCTGCTGCCCCACGAACTCGGGCGTCATCTCTACCACGCCGTAGACGCCGGTTGTATTCTGAGCAGTAAGCGCCGTAACAGCGGTACAGCCGAAGCCCCCAAGCGCCGATACCGTTTTGAGGTCGGCCTGGAGGCCGGCGCCCCCGCTGGAGTCAGACCCTGCGATAATCAGAACACGTGGTACCGTCATACGTCCTCCTACAGCGGCCAGCGTTCCTGTTTATACGCCATGTCCCAGAACTGGCATTCGTAGCGGCTGCTTATTATGAAAGCAACCGCCACTTGCTGCAAACTGCTTTCGGACATCCCTACGGCCAGGCGATCAAGCAGATCGCGACACCACTGAGCTAGCTCGGCGAACTCGTCCGTGGAGTACATATCGATCCATTTCGCATAACGCTCGTCGCGCGGACGTTCGCTTAGCGACAGACGTTGGCCTATTTCGGAAAAACCCCAGAAGCAGGGCAGGAGGGCCGCAACAGTTACCAGGAAATCGTCGATAGCAGCCGAGCGTAGAAGAAAGTCGGTGTAGGCTTGGGTCGTCGGCGATTTCTCTTCGGCCTCTAGCTCTGCGCCCGAAATGTCGAACTCTTCCGCGTACGACCGGTGCAGGTCCATCTCTACGTTCAGCGTCGCTGACGCCAGTTCGGCAAACCGCGTCATCGTAGGCAGATCGGGCGACTTCGCGGCGGCTAGCAGCAGAGTGCGAGCATAGTCGATGAGAAAAAGATAGTCCTGCCGCACCCAGAATTTGAATTTCTCTACGTCCAAAGTCCCATCGCCGATGCCCCGTATAAACGGATGCTCATGTTGTGCCCGCCAGATCGAGTCGGCGAGTTGGCGGAGGTGGTCGGTGAACCGTTGGTTAGGCATTGCCTTGGAACGCGGCATACACGAGCATAATACCAGACGTGGCCGGGGGTTGTTGATCGGCGTCAATCGCTAGGCTAAACTTGCTTTGTCCTCGCGTCGTGACGCCGACTCGACCATAAGCGGCCGAGTTTTGACGATTGGAGCAGAAGCATGAACATCCTAGAACAGCAGGAACCTGAACTTGCCGCGATCATCCACAGAGAGGAAGGACGGCAGCGCGAGAACCTGAACCTGATAGCCTCCGAGAATTACGCCAGCAAGGCGATCCTTGAGGCTATGGGCACCGTCCTAACGAATAAGTACGCCGAAGGATACCCAGGAAAGCGTTACTACGGCGGTTGCGAATTCGTCGACCAGGTCGAGCAGATGGCTATCGACCGCGCGAAGCAGCTTTTCGGCGCCGAACATGCGAACGTCCAACCAAACAGCGGTTCGGAAGCCAACCTCGCTGCTTATTTTGCAACGATGAAGCCTGGCGAAGTGGCAATGGGCATGCAACTCCCCCAAGGCGGCCATCTCACTCACGGCCATAACGTTAATGCCTCCGGCCGTCTTTACAGCTTCGTCCACTACGGCGTCGATCGCGAGACGGAGTATATAGACTACGACGAGATGGCGGCTTTAGCTAAGGAACACAAACCCAAAGTCATCGTCACTGGCGCTACCGCCTATCCCCGTATCATCGACTTCGCAAAAGCCAGGGAGATCGCGGACTCGGTCGGAGCGTATCTCATGGCCGATATCGCCCATATCGCCGGCTTAGTGGCCACAGGCATACACCCATCGCCCATACCGTACGCTCAGGTCGTTACGTCGACTACGCACAAAACGCTTAGGGGCCCTCGAAGCGCCCTTATACTCTCCACAGCCGAACTCGCTCAGAATATAGATCGCGCCATCTTTCCGGGCAACCAGGGCGGTCCGCACATGCACGACATCGCTGCAAAAGCGGTCTGCTTCGGCGAAGCGATGCGCCCGGAGTTCGCTACTTACCAAAGGCAGGTCGTCGATAACGCGAAGACGCTAGCCGAGGAGCTGCAGAGCTTGGACATGCGAATCGTTTCCGGTGGAACGGATAACCACCTCATGCTCGTAGACGTCGGGGCACGCGGGATCACTGGGCGTGATGCCGAGCGAGCGCTGGAGGGTGTGGGCATCATCGTTAACAAGAACACTATCCCTTACGATCAGCGCTCGGCAACTGTGACCAGTGGCATTCGCCTCGGCACCCCAGCTTTGACCACTAGGGGTCTTGGCGTGGATGAAATGAAGACGGTAGCCTGCCTCATAGTCCGCGTCCTCGATAATCTAGGTGATGAGCAAGTTTCGGAAGACGTCAAGCAAGAGGTCTCCGATCTTGCCAAACAGTTCCCTGTGCCGGCCTAGAATTCATCGATTTGCTTGCCTTGCTGCTGTTATATAGCCCATGCTATAATCAGCGCGCCAACTAGATTGGCCTATTAGTGACGTGGAGGGACCTTTGCGAGAATACGAAATGGTATTGGTCTTTAAGCCTGAGCTAGGCGACCAGGATGTCCCGGCCGCCGTCGAACGCGTCACAGGTATGATCTCCACAAACGGCGGTGAAGTGAGCAAAGTGGACATATGGGGAAGGCGCAGGTTGGCATACCCGATAAAAAGGTTCACCGAAGGTGATTACGTCTTGACTCAGTTTATGCTCGAACCCGAACGGGTTCGAGAGTTGGAATCGGGCCTCAAGCTCAATGAAGATGTCATCAGGCATCTCGTAGTCCGTTTGGATGAGTGAAGCCTTAAGCTTCTTGTGCGATATCTGCGGATGAAAAGGAGTGGTGGCGATGGCGGGGCCCAGTTTAAACAAAGTAATACTGATAGGCAACTTAGGCACAGACCCTGAGATGCGTTACACCGCTAACGGTGACGCTACCACGAGTTTTCGCTTAGCCACAAACCACTCTTTTGTAGGAAGAGATGGAGAGCGGCACGAAGAGACCGAATGGTTTAGCATAACCACCTGGCGAAGCCTCGCAGAGCAGTGTAGCCAATACCTTCAGAAGGGCCGGCGGGTTTATGTTGAAGGTCGCCTGCGGACGCGGTCATGGGAAGGCCCAGATGGTCAGCGGCGGTTTCGAACAGAAGTCAACGCGGACAGGGTAATATTCTTAGACAGGCTTGGCGGGATGGGCCCGGCTGAAGAGTCAGAAGCTGCGGTAGGTATAGATCCCGACGATTTGCCTTTCGCCTAGAAAGCATAGGTCATGAACGAAGAAAACGAAAGAACAGGACAAGAACGACCGGCCTTTCAAGAGAATGCGCCTGATGCCGGCAGGCCCTCTTCCACGGACGACGGCGGAAGGCCTCGCCGCAGGGGATTCTACGGGAGGCGACGCCGGCCCTGTCCATTCTGCGCTGATAAGTCTAGGATCATAGACTACAAAAACGTGGATGGTTTGCGACGGTTTATCTCCGATAGAGGCCGCATCGAGGCTAGACGCCGCGCTGCCACCTGCGCTAAGCACCAGCGCACTCTTGCCAACGCCTTAAAGAGAGCGCGACACCTCGCCCTCTTGCCCTATACAGCAGAACACATACGTGGGGCGGGCTTCGCGCCCTCCCACCGTTAAGGAAGAACTTTGGCCAAAAAGAAGCGCACCACCCAGGTGCCCGTTGCTACTCGCTTACAGAGTCTGAAGCAACGTAAGGAGCGCCAACAACAGCTTTTCGTCACAGCTATCGGGGTCGCGGTAATAGCCGCGATAGTCGGCCTCACCGCCCTAGGTGCCTACATATCGCAACGCGGGCCAGGCGGCTCCACGGCAGTAGAAATAGGCGAAACCTCCTACGACACCAGCTACCTACTGCACCGCACCCGGATGGTGGTCGCAGACACCGTAGCCAGCGGACAAGTACCCCAGGGCATTACAGCGGTAAGCACCGCTTTAACCGCCATCGAAGAAGAAGAGGTCATAGCACAGCAGGCCCACAATTTAGGCATCACTGCTGATTCTACAGAGATCGAAAACACGATAGCGGCACGGCTTAGTGTGCCTATCGACGACACGAACGCCGTGAACGAGGCGTTCAAAACCGAACTCGATCGAACAGATCTATCGCAGAAAGACTACCGGCGCATGATCGAGGGACAAGTTCTCAAGGCCAAGGTTGCCGCGCACTTCAATGGCACTATTCAGACCGCAGCAGACCAGGTACGGGCGAGGTTGATCTTAGTGCCTACGCAAGCCGACGCACAAAACGTCGTATCCAGACTCGACCAGGGTGAGGATTTTGCCGCTATCGCTCAAGAACTCTCTCTGGATACAGCCACGAAAGAAGCTGGTGGAGAGATTGGCTGGATCCCGCGTGGACTCGTGGAAGGCCCTGTGGAAGATGCGCTATTTGCTCTCGATGTCGGACAAAGGACTGGCCCGATAGAAACCGAAGATGGCGTCAGCATCCTAAAGGTCGAAGAAAAGGCGAGTAATAGACCGATCAGCGAAACGCAACGTACTACCTTGGGCGAACTCGCATTCGCCGATTGGCTGGCAAAGTTTCGCGAGATAGTAGGCGTTAACGTCCTCCTCGACCCTGAGCAGATCAACTGGGTGATAGGCCGGTCCGGCTCTCAAGACGGTTAAAACCATGGGCAAGCATTCGGCCGTGGGCGTCGGCCTCCTCGGTTTGGGAGTTGTGGGCGCCGGTGTTGCCCAGACGCTTCTCTCCAAAAAAGAATACTTCTCCCAGACCCTCGGCTTGCCCATCGAACTGCGTAAAGTCCTCGTTCGCGATCCGGCGAAAAGCCGCCAGGTGCAAATAGATTCCAATTTGCTCACCCGTGACGCGACTGACATCCTAGGTGATGAAACAGTCGATATCGTCGTAGAAGTAATGGGCGGGGAAACGCCAGCGCACACGTACATTTCGGATGCTATAACCAGTGGACGCTACGTTGTAACGGCCAACAAGGAAGTAATAGCCAAGCGGGGCTGGGAACTCGCTGCCCTTGCCCACCAGCACGGCGTCGACCTTCTTTACGAAGCTAGTGTGGGTGGCGGCATCCCGATAATTACTCCGCTCCGACGCGACCTGATGGCCAACCGGATAACGGCAATCCGCGCTATCATAAACGGTACTACTAACTACATCCTGACCAACATGGGAAAAGACGGCGCTGAATTTGGCGATGCGCTAAGCCAAGCTCAGTCGCTCGGCTATGCCGAGGCCGATCCTAGCAGCGATATCCTGGGGACGGATGCTGCCTACAAGCTGGCTATCCTAACCAGTTTAGCCTTCCAAGTGCAATTACGTCCGGACGATATCTATCGTGAAGGCATCGGCCGCATAAACTCGCGCGACTTTCGTTATGCCAGGGAACTAGGCTACGCGATTAAACTCCTCGCCGTATCGGAACGTCAAAACGGTTCAATAAGCGCCCGAGTACACCCAACCCTGCTGCCTCTGGAAGAGCCTCTGGCTAAAGTGGATGGCGTGCTCAACGCCGTGCAGGTCGAGGGAGACCTGCTCGGACGTGTTCTTTTCGAAGGGCCGGGCGCAGGTTCCCTAGCTACGGCGAGCGCCGTGGTATCGGACATAGTTGAAGCCGCCCGCAGGATCGTGACGGAAGTCGAACGTACTCTGCCATGGCATCCGCAAACCCCAGCGAAAGTGCAACCTATTTCTGAGATAGAAACGCGCTACTATCTCCGTATGGAAGTGCCGGACCGGCCTAAAGTCCTCGCTCAAATCGCCAACATTCTTGGGCAGAACGGGATCAGTATCGCCTCCGTCATCCAAAAGGAGACTAACGACACGGCCCAAACGGCCGAGATCGTGATAATGACCCATAAAGCTCTCGAGGGAGCAATGCAAAAAGCACTGGGGGAGATGGCAGGATCAGACTGCGTGCGGGAAATCGGTAACTTCCTGAGGGTACAGGGTTAGGTCGTCATGACTATCGAAGAAGGCAGGTCACCAGCAAACAATCCGCACTGGCTTGAGGACGAAGTCCAGCAAACAAAGGCGCAGATCGCCAAGCTCCAACAGCAGGCCGAACAGCTACAAAACCAACTCGTTCGTTCCACAGAAGAGGCCCAGCGAACACAAGAAGCTCTAACGGCTGTCCGCATTCAGGTTGAGGGGCAAGGAAGCCTGCAAGACCAGCTCCGGCAGCTCACCAACGAGACTACCATTCTCAGAGAGCAGCAGGAGACCCTGCGTACAGCGTTGGATGCAACGCAACATCAACATGAGACGACGATCGAGCAGTCCCGTCTCGAGTGGGGACAATTGCTGAAGCGGCTCGACTCCATCGAGAAGTCGGTAACGTCGACAGAGCAGCGCGCCAACTTCCTCGAAGAGGGGCACAGACCCCTACGAAATGACGTTGTCGCCTTCCGGCAATCGTTTGCAGAAGTGAACCGAGATTTGGAGGAACTGCAGTCGAAGAATGAACGTAACTTGGAAGCCGGCAAGAGAGTCGAGCAAACGCTGAACAGGATCGATAGCAACCTCGATACACTAGCCAGGCAAGACGAGAACATTACGGAACGCTTACAACGCCATGCAGAGCACGCACGCAGGCTGGAGGAGCAGCTATCCAGCCTGCTCGACGATCAGACTACGCATGACGAGATCTTTCAGAAGATGGACGTTGTGCGTAACGAGGGCCAATACCTAGGGGAGCGGCTGGGATCTGTGGAAAAGACGTTGGATACCCAACGGATGACCTTGGAGGACCAGTCCCATAATTTAGACCTCCTGGGGCCTCGGCTGCAGGGACACGCAGACCGGCTTACCGAGATCCATCATCTCGTCGCATCGTACCACGAAGACCTGCTGACCCACTTACAGCGCTGGAGCCAGCTTTACGAGAAGCAGCGCCGCCGCCAGATATCCCAATTGGAACAAGAATTGCGAGAACTGAAACAGTATGAATTTAAGCTCAAACCTGAATGAATCCCATAAAGGGGTCCTTCACAGGTACGGCAAATATCTGCCTCTGACCGGCGATACGCCTATCTTTACCCTCGGCGAAGGAGACACTCCTTTAGTCCAATCTCGCCGTATCGCTGATAGGCTAAACTGCGGAGCGCTATATTTTAAGCTGGAAAGCTGCAACCCCACCGGGTCATTCAAGGACCGAGGCATGGTAGTCGTAGTGGCGAAAGCTATAGAGCATGGCCTCGATGCGGTCCTTTGCGCGTCCACAGGAAACACCAGCGCCTCCGCCGCGGCTTACGCCGCCCGTTGCGGGCTCACCGCCTACGTGATAATCCCAGGTCAAAACGTGGCCCAAGGTAAGTTAGCGCAAGCGATCGCCTATGGCGCGCAAATACTAGAGATCGATGGCAACTTCGACCAGGCCCTCAGCCTCGCTCAAGCCATATCCGAAAAACATCCTATAGCCTTAGTCAACTCGGTGAATCCGTACAGGATCGAAGGGCAAAAAACGGCGGCCTTCGAAATCGTGGACGCGTTAGGCGATGCGCCGGACTATCTATTTATACCTGTCGGCAACGCCGGCAATATAACTGCGTACTGGCGCGGCTTCGTCGAATACCACAACCTTGGAGTAGCGACGCAACGGCCCCGTATGATGGGGTTTCAGGCCGCCGGCGCTGCTCCTATCGTGATCGGTCGGCCTGTGGAGGAGCCTCACACAGTGGCGAGCGCGATCCGGATCGGCAATCCTGCGAGCTGGAAAAGCGCTCTAGCCGCGGAAGATGAGTCCGGAGGCGCGATCGATGCCGTCCCCGACGACGAAATATTGGAAGCTTACCAGCTCCTGGCTCAGGAAGAAGGCATTTTCTGCGAACCTGCCTCAGCGATAACTGTGGCGGGGCTGCTTAAGATGTCTCGCGAAGGCGTAGACTTCAGCGATAAGAGAATCGTCTGTATCATCACAGGCAACGGTCTGAAAGACCCGGACACCGCCATGAAGATACCGGCCACTCTGCACAAACTACCGGCATCCCTACAAGATATCGAAGCGGAGATGGGCTGGGCCTAGGCCAGCCCTTTATCAACCTATCTAGAGCGCTACTACCAGGCACTAGCCGTCTTCAAAAAATAAACACTATGGGGTTA
>WHTN01000100.1 GCA_009377715.1 Dehalococcoidia bacterium
GAGGATGAGGGGCTTAATCGTTGTCTTGGACGTAGCATCGGCGCTGGCGCTTAGCGCAGTGAGCGCCGACTTAGGTCGACAGGATCGAATGGCATCGGGTCCGAACCAAATATCAAACGCAGCCGTCGCAGAACAACTGGCTGCCGGCTGGAACACCATGAGTTGGGAAGCAGAGGGGTGCGAGCCGGCCCGCGAAGCCGCTGGCTCACTGGCTGACCTCCAAGAGCTGTGGGTTGTAGCGTCGCATGTGGCAGAGCGCCAAGAGTGGCGATTGTTTGACCCCGACGCGCCTGACACTCTGAACACACTGCATGAAATCTGCGCGGGGCAAATTATAGTGCTCTACGCTTCTCATGAGGTAGAATCGCAGCAACCGGATACTGCGCCAGAACAGCAGCCTTCGGCGTCCTTAGGCATCGGCATACGTGTGGAGGTCGCGAATACCGGCGGCGATTGTCTGAACACTCGCGTTTCTCCCGCTGGTAGAATTATCCGGTGTCTGCCAGCCGGATATGAGGGCGTTATAGTCGACGGCCCGGTCTACAGGGATGGTTACTGGTGGTGGCATCTCGGGCGGCAGGGATGGTCTGCCGAACCTTACCTTCAGGCGGCGCCGGCTACCGCGCCTTCGACACCTTCTGTGCCTTCGACGCTTGGTAGCGGTACTCCTGCGGTCGTTACCTTTTACAACTGCGAGGGCCAAGGGGGCGGCTACTGCGGGCGTACTGCCTCAGGCACTCAGGTAGGTCCAGGCCAGGCTGCCTGTGATCGCTCACGGCTCAGCTCGCGCTTCGAACTGGCGGGCCAGACTTACACCTGCACCGATACCGGAAGCGCCGTGAACGGCAACCACGTCGACATCTGGTTCCGTACGTATGAAGAAGGACGGGCGTTCCTAGCGTCATTGCCGAGAAACCCTACGGTGAAGTGGCTTCCTGATGGCACTTCGATCTAAAGGTGGATGGAGGGTATACCGGTTGTGTGCGGATGAAATAGCGCTTACCCGGGGTCAGGAGTAGTCAGAACTGATCAACGTCGGTTGAAAAATTGGGCTAGTGGTGCAACGGGGATGAGTAAAGGGGAAGGCTTTTGCCTTCCCCTTTACTTGTTCGAGATATGGGAGGAGCTACGTCTATAACCGCCTCTTCCTCTTCCTCCTGAACCGCTCTGCTCACACCGCTAAACTCCGCAGCTCCCCCTCAAACACAGATTACAACGGCCACCTTAAAGAAGCCTTAAGACAGGCTGAGAAGCTAATAAGAAAAGCTTGGTCACAACTGCACTCCGGCAATTATAAACGATCTGCAATTGTAGGTGGTCTTCCACAGTTACGAAATCGGGGTTAGGCGAGTCTAGGCCAAAGTCCGACATATCGAATTCAGTGTTCGCGATCGCCGAAGCCCGTTGCCTACCTGCCGGGCCTTTGCCTGAAAGATCAGCGGCCGCTCAGTCCTTTTGATCGTCATCTGCCCGTTTAAGACTAAATCGACTTCCTCGCCCTCTACGTAGCTTGTCGGGAAGCCTTCGACGGATTCGATTACATATTCGGCGAAGGGGAACTGGTTTGCCTGTAGAGTAGCCTATCGTATGAAGTTGTCCCTCCTCGATTCATCACTGGTGAGCGTACGAAGATCGACAGAAAACGTCGATTTCTGTCCAGTCGCCATACCTTCCCTAGCGAGGAAGAGCGTGCCAGTGACTGCTGAGGTCTTACCGACTACGTTACTGGACACGGGCAGGTTGGAAAGTTTTTCTCTGGCAACATACGTTGCTTCCGACTCTGTTGGGATGATTTCGAACGCCAGCACGCTTGAGTCTGGCCGGTGGGTGTGATGGCGGGCGCCTCGGTGAGCAAATCGACATCGTCGCTTCGCATGCGCCAAAATACGAATGCTCCGATAGCGACAGCGATCACGAGAACGCCGAACGCGGAACCGAATAGTAGAAGCCGTCTCATAATTCCCCGATCTCAACAAAACGCGAGTCCATGTTCCCGCGACTAGTAAGAAGCGAAACTGATTTCCCAAACTTTAACCCGCTAACTGAGCGTCTTCTGAGAAGGGGCTGAGTTTTTTAAGAGCTAAGTATTTGGGTTGATCGTTGTGTCGGGGCATTGGGGTGGCGTGGCGTCGAAAGCCCAGTCCAGCAGCGCGCTCACGTCGCCGTGTAAGTCATCGCTATGTAGGACCGTTGCGATTAAGATCCGACCGTCGCGTTCGGCGGCGATCACGCCCGCATCCTTAGCCTCCGGCGTAAAGCCAACCTTTATGCCTATTGCGCCGGGATAATCGTATAAAAATGGGTTAGTATTAGAGAGAGGAGGTCCATCCCAGGCCGGCTGGTAGGTTTGAGTTACGACCATGCTTGCCAGATCGGGCTGCCTCAGCAGGTATCGTCCGAGCAGGGTCATATCGAAGGCGGATGTGTACTGGCCTTCAGCGTCTCGACCGTCGGGCGTCGCGAACTGAGTGTCCATAAGCTCCATTTGCAGAGCCTTTCGATTCATAAGCATTACAAAACTGCTGACATCCCCTCCGATATATTCGGCTATCGCTATGGCAGCGTCATTTCCGGACGGTAGCAAGAGGCCGTAAAGCAGGTCCTCCAGAGTGAACGTTTGGCCCGGTTCGATGCCCATAATCGTTGATCCGGTCTCGAAGAATAAAGCGATGCCATCGATATAAACGGTAATCTCCGATGCCAAGCTGCTTTCTTCGATAGCGACGAGCGCCGTCATCATTTTGGTCAGACTCGATGGGGCGGCCAGGATACTACTGTTCACCTCATACAGGATCGCTCCGCAGGACTCCTCGGCTATCAAGACCGACGCGCCTTCGGTAATTTCAGGAGGGGGGTAACTCCAAGAGGAAGGGGCATCGGCGTGGTATAGGCTGATCGGCGAAGGCGTTGGCACTGGTATTGGCGATGCAGTGTCTGCAGTCTGTACGAGACAGTCGTCAGTGCGAACGCAGTCAGACGATGAGCTAGGAGCAGGTGCGGAGACGTTGGAGCCTGGCAGAAGAACTATCGCCGAAACGGTGCCTAAAGCAGCGGCGAATAAGCCCAAAGGAAGCAGCCACAAGACGGACCTCTTCCCCCTGCTGCGTTTCGGACGGTAGCTATACCCGTGTCCTGCCAATGTTTCGTCTCTTTGAAAATTATAACGTGAAGAGTGGGACTAATTATCTTAATCCGGCACGAAAATCAACACATTTTGACACGCCGGAAGGGCTGCCTATCGATACTTAAAAAGCAGCCCTCTCCTCCTCTGCAGTTCAGCGTCTACATTGCTCTCGACGAACGCTCGCCGGATCCGGCGCCTTTAGCCGCGTCCCTTTCGTCGCAGTTCTTCTCAGACGGCGATTCGCCCCCCTTATCTGTAGACGGCGGAGTTGTCGGCTCCGTGGACGGGGAAGCCGTTGGCTGGGCAGATGGGGTAGGGGTCGGCTCCGGCTGTTGCGCCGAGACGACCGTAAAACCGCCCACTGCCGCTATCCCGAGCGTTATCGCCGTCAGTCCTGCTGCAAGTTCCTTTCTCATCTCTCTTCTCACGTCCTCCCTTCATCCTTTTCGCACATTCAGCCTAAGCCTGGCGATAAAGCTCATGCCTGAGAGGATGCTTAGGGATCGGTGAGAAGCTTCCCAGAAAACGCCAAATTCCTCCAGGGCTGGGAGTCTGCCTGCGTGTTAAAACACGCAGCTTATGAATCTGCCGATTGAAATCGGCAGGCGACACATTCCCGAAGCAGACCAGGGAGCAGAAATAATCTGTCAACGGATGAATAACGGATTAGCGGACGTGCCTCCGCGTTCGTAATGCCTAAACAACTCGCGGTGAGCGGCTTGCGTTCAGGTTTTTTGAGTCTAGTGTCGTTGGGACAGACCTTAGGTCTGTCCCAGGCCAGGACAGAGGCGTCGTCCACATTAACGGCGTGACCAAGCTTTAGAGCAGGGCGGCTCACGAGCCGCCCCTACAGTCGGGGTTATCGCCACACCGCAGATCTCCTCTCACCCGAGCCCTTCGGCAGGCTCAGGGTGTACTTTTAAATCTAAGCTTTCTCTAAGGGCGGTCTCAAGGAATTCTTAGGGTTAACCCCGTATTCTCGAAGAGACGTTAGATGAGTGGAGAAGAGGAGGACCGCTATTGGCTATAACTGAAGACCGAAGACTTCCAGAACCATCCGGGCGCTCGACCACTTCCTCCGGCGTAATGGAGCAACTCTTATTCGAAGTAAAAAGAATGATAGTTGGCCAGGACGCTCTGGTAGAGCGATTGCTGGTCGCTATCCTGGCTGGTGGTCACGTACTTCTTGAAGGCGTGCCCGGGCCGGCGAAGACGATGACCATCAAGACCCTGGCGCAAGTGCTCGGTGGGAAGTTCGGTCGAGTCCAATTCACGCCTGACCTGGTGCCTGCCGACCTTAGCGGTACCCGCATCTATAACATGCGAGCGAACAGCTTTACGACCGAGCTCGGGCCCATCTTCGCGAATCTGCTGCTTGCCGACGAAATAAACCGGGCGCCGGCCAAAGTCCAATCGGCTTTGCTGGAGGCGATGCAGGAGCACCAGGTTACGATCGGGCAGCAGACGTTCCCCGTGCCACAGCCGTTCTTCGTCCTCGCTACGCAAAACCCGATCGAATCGGATGGCACTTATCCGTTGCCGGAGGCGCAGCTGGACCGCTTCATGTTTAAAGTCGTCGTCGATTATCCGACGTACGAAGATGAGGTTGTGGTGGTGCAGCGCGTCCTTGGCCAGTCGGTAGAAGTACGGACGCTACTGTGCCCGGAAGACATCCTCAAGCTGCAGGACTTTGTCGCAGAAATATACGTAGACCCGCGGGTCATCGAATATGCCGTAACGGTCGTCGAAGCTAGCCGCCGCCCCAACGAACACGGTTTAGAGTCCATAGCGCCGGCCATCATGTTCGGCGGCAGCCCACGCGCTTCCATAAACCTTATCGCCGGCGCACGGGCGCTCGCGTTTATCAGAGGCCGTGATTACATCCTACCGCAAGATGTAGCGGAACTTGCACGAGACGTGTTGCGCCACCGCCTCATCCTTACCTACGAAGGCATAGCCGCAGGAATCACGCCCGACCGGATCGTGAGCCACCTTCTCGATCGTTATCCGCCGCCTCGTATGGATCTGGGAGACCGCTATGTGGCCTAGGGCTCCTAAAAAACAGAAGACGGCAGAGATGCAGACGCGAAGTCCCGATACGGCGCGAACGGCGCACGTACTGCGGATGCTCGAATGGAAGGTCATTCGCCCAATAGCGCGACAGCTTGGAGGCGATAGCCGTTCGCTGCTATCGGGGCCAGGGATGGAGTTACACGGCTTGCGCGAGTACAACCAGGCGAAGACGTGCGTCGTATC
>WHTN01000020.1:0-18318 GCA_009377715.1 Dehalococcoidia bacterium
ACGCTAGATCACTTAACGCGGACCAGACTCTGGGTACCTGCAAAGTTGCTTTCTCGCATCAAGCACTCGTCGCTAAGCCTAAGGTCTATTTCAGCGCAAGTCGGCCCAGCTTTCGGCGTTTATCATTTCCGACCAGTACTCATAAAAGCCACGCTGGTTCTGCTCGCTCACGCCGTCGATTATGCTGCCCGGGATGATTCCGTCCGACCGTTCGTGACCCAACCCCAGTTGATAATTAAACGTATACTGACGCGCTACTATACCTTTAGTAGAGGCCGTGCACATATTCCAGTTCTCGCCGTCATCGGCCTCGAGTGTGGAGCCCGGCCCGCACTGGCCGCGCAGATTGCCTAGCCGCTGGCGGTCTTTCACCTCCGGCGACGCGTTCTTATCGACTATGCACCATGACCATACCTCCATCTTGTCGGGGCCGCGCGGGTGCCAGACGCGAATAGAAGGATGGTGGAGGAACGAGATAAACGACATGTTCGGGAAGACGGAACCTACAACGAATACTGATTTTTTCGTAGTAGTACTCTTTGTAGCCCGGCACGCCCACCAGTTTGCCGTCGTTGCCGTACGTCCAGCCGTGGTACGTACAGGTGAAAGCGGCGGCATTGCCCGCGTCGGCCCGGCAGACGCGCATGCCGCGATGGCGGCAGGTATTTAGGAAGGCGTTGATCTTGCCACGCGAATCGCGGACGACTAGCACCGGGTCTTCGCCTATGTACGTGGCAACGAAGTCGCCGGGGTTGGGGATCTGCGATTCGTGGGCTAGGAAGCACCAGCAGCGGGCGAAAATGCGCTCCAATTCGAGCTCGTAAAGCTCTTTGTCCACATAGAGGCGGCGACTGACCTGGCTACCCTGTTTGCTCACCAACTCTTTAGTGTTGATCATAATTCTGCCTCCCCAGTTCAAAGCTTCCTATCGAATCAACGTTTTCTGGATTATTTAATAGCGACCAGCCTGGCCCCGATTCGCCTCGCGCGCATCGTAAGATCGATAAAGAAAGTTGTCAATACTGCGTTAAAGTGACGAAGCTGAAAGGGGACGACTTCATTATTCCCCCAACAGAAAAAGCTCAGAAGCTTGACAAGCGGTGTACTTCCTTTAAAATCTACCCTGTTGCTTAACGCTCTTGAGAGCGATACCACCCTGTCATGGTGGCGCAACATCATCAGTGAGAGGCTCTCAGATCGATATCGGCCTCGAACTGAGACCATCTATGCGTTATGTAATCATAGCCGTGGCAATAGTCATGGCGTTAACAGCAGACACTCTAAAGGCTGCGTCTAACGAGCCTGCAGCGCCTATTCCAACAGCGTCCTACGCAGCGACGCAACAGGTCTTCCCCGGCTGGAACTTCATCCCTATAGAGCAAGCAGATTGCCAGTCCACGCACGATCGACTCGCCGGTCTTATAAATATCGAACTGCTTAGGGTCGCTGCCGTTTTTAAGGCCGAAAGCCAGACATGGATGCTTTACGACCCGGC
This sequence comes from Dehalococcoidia bacterium, assembly GCA_009377715.1. Classification (GTDB taxonomy): domain Bacteria; phylum Chloroflexota; class Dehalococcoidia; order SM23-28-2; family WHTN01; genus WHTN01. The sequence goes on from WHTN01000020.1 coordinate 1,496, forward strand.
TGCCCCCAGCGGCGTTAACTCACTCGTCGACTTATGCGGTGGCGATATCGCGACGGTCTTCGTCGGAGAGTCGGGGTCATCCTATGACGGCGCCCTGTACATCGACGCGCCGATCAAAGTGGCCAATACTGACGGCACTTGCCTAAATGCCCGTTCGAGCCCCGGCGGCGAAGTGCTGTTCTGCTTGCCGGAAGGCTTCGTCGGCCGGCTAGACGACGGCCCGCGTTTCGCCGACGGCCACTGGTGGTGGCATATCGCCAATGAGGGCTGGTCGGCAGACCCTTATCTGGTGATAACGACTGACGAGTCTGGCCCTGGGCCGGGATCGGGCAAGATAGCATTCTACAACTGCCACGGCCAAAACGGCGGTTACTGCGGGCTGACAGCCTCCGGCGTGCAGGTAGGCCCGGGACAGGCGTCCTGCGATAGCTCAAGGTTAGGGTGGAGCTTCGAACTGGCGGGGAATGTGTACCTTTGCACGGACACCGGCAGCGGCGTCCGCGACAATGACGTCGATCTCTGGTTTTACAGCTACGATGAAGGCATTGCCTTCATGGCCCAACTCGACCCCAATGCTCAAGTCTACTGGCTGTAGAGATGGACGTCTGTTAAGCTGATCCACCTTATTTCTGACGGTTTTAACCGTCAGCTGATCAAGAAGCTGCGGGATTCATCCCGCAGACCATAACCCTCCCACGCCGGAGATCTGCACATCAAGTATTGCAGCCACCTCGACCGCCCATCAGCCGCTCCTCAACCTGCTCGCGCGTGGGCGCGCCGCTAGGGCCTTCTGCCTCCACCACAAAGCTTGCACACGCGCAGGCGAAACGGGCGCTCTCCAACGCGTCCCCGGTCTCGCGCCAGCGTACCAAAAACGCCGCAGCGAAGGAATCGCCGGCGCCGGTGGGATCCACCTCGTTCGTCTTTATCGCCGGTACGAACAGCGGTTCGCCGTTATGCCAGACGCGGACCCCCCTATTGCCCTGCGTGTAGGCGACGACCGGCACGCGCTGCGCCCAAGAAGCTACCATCTCTTCGCTCGTATCCTCTTCTGAGGCAAACACAACGGTCGCGTGCAGCAACAGGCGTTCTAATCGCTCCGACCCAGACCGCTGGACACGACCGTCACTATCGACAGCGCGTAGCCAGCCCTGAGCGCTAAGTCCGACGATCGACTCAGCAAAGACGGGAGCGAGAGCATCGTCTACTTCGCCGATGACCGGGCCCAGCAGAACGACAGGCGTCTCGCGCCATGCTTTGGGAAGCGCTTCGAGGCTGATGTCGTCTGCTACAGAGCGGACGAATTGAGTGCGGCTTCCATCTTTATATACGTTCTCGAATATCGTGCTGCGAGTCGAAGGCAGCGTTACGATCTCCGCGTTGGGCAGATACGAGGGCGCGTCCATTTCAGGCCCAGCGCTGATAAGAACGGCAGTGCGCATTCCCAGCCGCGAAGCTACCAGCGAGGCGTATAGAACGGTGCCACCCGGACGCCAGCCATCACGCGTTACGTCCTTGACCAAGTGGCCGATGACGAGGAAATCGGGCATGATAAAAATGTCACCCTGAGAGAAGCGAAGGGTCTAGTTCTGAAGTAAATTCTGTGCAAAGTTATCCTGAGCAAGAGATAGATTCTTCACTTCACTCAGAATGACACGAATCACCGCTTATATGAGATAACTACTTTTTTGTTGTTCTTCTTCACTCTCGTAGTTCGACAGGCTCACCATGAGCGGTTTTCTCGCTAGCTACGATGATTTTCCGCTCACCCTGAGCTTGTCGAAGGGCATGTTTATATCTCGCGCTTATACGAGATAACCACTTTTCGGTCCTCGCCCTGGCCGATGCTGCCGGTCGCGATGTTCGGTTCCTCCGCCAGCGCCATGTGCACTATGCGCCGCTCATTCGGGGGCATCGGCTCCATAGTGATGGTCTGCCGGCTCGAACGGACGCGCTCCGCTAGGCGCAAGGCCAGATTGCGTAGCGCGTCCTCGCGCCGGCGCTTGTACCCTTCGATATCGACGCCCACTAGCGTAGTCTGCCCCTTCATCTGGGAATTGACGATTAAGTTGACCATATATTGCAGCGCCGCGAGGGTGCTTCCCCGCCTGCCGATGAGCAAACCGAGATCGACGCCAGTGACATCCAGGATCGCGGAAACGTGGCCAGAGCCATCCCCGGGGGTTTCGGGCATTCGAGTGGTAACGTCCGCCTCGAAGCCCATGAAGGATAGAAGCTCGGTAAGGACGCCCCGAGCTGTAACTATCGCTTCGTCAGAGTCTCCGACGACACGAACATTTCGGTTTGCCGAATATACTTCTGCTCCTAATGGAGGCTCATCTTCTAAAGGCGTCTCATCCGGTGCGTCGGTGCGAGGCCGGACATATACTTTGGCGTCTTCAGCGCCTATGCCGAAGAGGCCGGCTCTGCCTTCGCTTACTACTTCGACCTCAACCTGTGACCGGTCTAACCCCAGACGCTCCAGCGCCTTAGCTACGGCTTCTTCGACGCTTTTGCCGCTTTCTTGTAGGCCTTCCTGCATGGGGCGCTCTCCTTCCGTCGTCTCCAGTCTCCGGCTCATCGCTCTCCGCCCCAACAGGCGCTGGTTTCGGCTGTTGTGCGGGGCGTGCTGCCGGCACAGGGGCGGGCATTGGCAAAAGTATCTGTCGCCAGGTCAGCGTGCGCGTGCCGTAGACAAAGTAAGCCATTAAAAATCCGATCATGTTCGTAGTCACCCAGTATAGAGCGAGACCGCTGGGCACGGCCAAAGTAAACCAAGCGAACATCAAGGGCATCATCCAAGTCATGGTGTTGTTCATGGACTGCTGCCTTGGGTCTAAGCTTGGCGTGGTCATCAGCTTCTGCTGTAGATACGTGGAAATACCGACAAGCACTGGCATGACGGGGTCAGGGCTGCCGAGGTTCATCCAGAGGAAGTGCTCCTCCAAGGGTATTGCATTGCGGATATATGGCCATGGGTACAGGCGCTCCGAAAGGCCTATGAAGGCTTCGGGTGTCGCGCCCAGAAGTTGCCGCAGGGCCTGATAAAGCGCTATCCAGATCGGAAACTGAACAATCATCGGGCCGAGACAGCCGAGGGGGTTCACGCCTGCCTCACGGTAGATCTTCATCGTCTCCTCGGAGCGGCGTTTCGGGTCTTTGTACTTCTTCTGGATCTCTTGTAGCCGCGGCTGAAGCGCCGTCATGGCACGCGTCGACTTAAGCTGGCGTAAAGTCAGCGGCAAAGTGGCGACACGCACCAAAATCGTGAAGACGATTATGGCGATACCGACGTTGTCAAAGAATAGCCTGGCTAGTACCACCAAGCTATTGATCATCGGGTCAAGGAGTATATTGTCCCAGATCCAGGTAATCATTGCGTTAGACGAGCGCCTTCAGGTCTGGCACCGCGACCGGGCTGCCATCCGTAATCTTCACGCCATATAGGCTTCCATTAGTATCGCTGATATAGACGTTCTCTCCAACAACGAAGGGATCGGCGAGCACGTCGTCGGCGAGTGGCACCGGCGCGGGCCAGGCTGGGTCCCCGGACTGCGGATTGAGTCCCCATATCTCACCGCTTTTACTTGCTACGACGAGCACACCCTGCGACAAGATCGGCTTGGCCCTGATCGGCCCACCGAGATCGCGGTTCCATAGTTCGCTGCCGTTGTTCAGGTCGATGGCGTACATCTTGCCATCGAGCGAGCCCGCGTATACGACGTTACGGTCCACAAGCGGCTCCGTCCAAAACCAGTTGTCAGCAGAGAATTGCCAGAGGACGTTCGACAAATTGGTGGGGTCGAGGGCGTACAGTTTGCTGTCCAAGCTACCGACCAAGACCTTACCCTGGGCCACTACCGCAGGCGACGCAATGCCAGCCTTTGCGCTGAAGCTGCTCCCCACCCTGGCGCCGGTCTCCGCGTTTATAGCGTGAACTGTACCGTCTATAGATGTGACGTACAGGGTACCCTCGGCAAGAGTGGGCCGCGACCAGATCTCCCCACCGGTATCGAAAGGCGCCGACCATCTTGACGTTCCATCAGCAGCCGATAGAGCGTAGACGTTGCCGTCCGCCGACCCAACGTATACCGTGTCGCGCTCTACGAGCACACCACCAATGATCGAGCCATCAGTCTTAAATTCCCAGCGGATCGTCCCGTTGGTGATATCTAAAGCGTAGACGTATCCGTCGTAGCCGCCTACGTAGACTGTTTGCTGGGAGACGACGGGTGTCGTGTAAACAGCTTCGATCTTAACGTCATCGTTATCGCGGTGCTTTTGGCCATCGGCCGGAAATTGCCAGAGCAGCCGGTTCTGCGAAAGATCGAAGGCGGTCAGCTTGCCCTTTTCCGGCACCGAAAATACTACATTGTTCGCTACTACAGGCCCAGCCCATCCTTCAGGAGAAGCGAGCTGCGTACAAGCTGTCGTTAGGCCCAAAATAGCAACCGCTAAAATCAGGAAGCTAAGCCATCTGAAAGAAGAGTAAGAGCGCTGCTGAGTGCTAGGTAATGGAATGTGGAAATGGTTCGTCAAAGGCGCGTCACTTTTCGCATATTAAGGCACCGGATCGTAGCCGCCCTTGCTGAAGGGGTTACAACGCACCAGGCGCCAGATAATGAGTATCGTCCCATGTATTACGCCGTGCTTGGCGATCGCGTCATGACCGTAATGCGAGCAGGTGGGCAGATACCGGCATCCCGCCGGCAGGCCTGGCGAGACTCGCCGCTGATAAAACTCGATAGCGCTTAGGAAGAGATTCTTCACGGCTCTCGATCTACCACCTGGTTAGTTTGCAGCATGCCCGCCCTCTTAAACAAGCTCACAGCCGAAGCCTGGAGTTGCCAGAAGTCCGCCTCTAAAGTGGGCTTTCGCGCAACAACGATAACGTCATAGCCTTCCGTTACAGGCAACTGCCGTACAACCTCGCGCAGCTGACGGCGCAGCCGATTGCGTATTACTGCCCTACCGAGCCGCTTACCAACGGCGAAGCCGAAACGATTGTGAGGCAGGCCGTTAGCCAATGCTTTTAGGACGAGCAGCTCGTTCGTCCACGTTTGCCCGTTGTTGTACGCGGCCTGAAAATCACGACGCCCATGCAGGCGGTACTTCTTGCGCATGGTCAGGCCGTCAGTGAGGGGCGTTCGCTGTTTTAGACCGCTAGTCGCCAGCGTCCTCGTTGCCGTCTTCGTTGGAGCACAAGCCGCCCCGCGCGAGTGCTGCTGCGCGCTCGAAAGCCCAGCTTCCGCTTGCGAGGAAGGCGTTTCGGTTGATACGTACGTTTTGGCATCGCCTGTCTTTCTAGGTTGAATCGCGGCTATTGTACGAGAGGCTTCGCGTGAGTGTCAAACCATCGTCGGGGCATTTATCACGCGTCCCGCTTCACAAGCGTGGCATAGGCCATACCGACGAACGCGGCCACCCACGCAGCAACCACCACAATGGCGCCGCCAAGACTTAGGCGAGTCGGCTCGTCCGAGTCAAGGTGCCCGATCGCAATACTGTCCGTGGCTGGGCCGAGGACGTAACTAAGGACGTTCTCCTGCCACCAGTTAGGGAAAAGCGGCCCGAAGATAGCAGGCGCAAATATTAATGCCAGGACCGACGTAATCGCGGCCGCCGTATTGCGGAGCAATACTGCAACGGTCGCGGCGATCACGGGCAGGATGGGGCTCATGACGCCGTTCGCGATCACAACGCGCAACGCATCCGTGTCGCTTAGTTTGACCGTAGGCACGTCGTATGACCCAAGGATGAACTGAGTGATCAGAAATTGCGCGACTTGCAAGGCAAATCCGATTACCAGCGTCACAATCCCGATAGCCAGCAATTTGGCCACTAGCAACCGACCTCGCCGTGGAGTTGCAGTCAGGGTTAGGCGGATCATCCCGCTGGAGTATTCAGACGCGACCGCATTTACACCTAATACAACAATGAGTATCGCGCTGAAAATCGAGCCAAAGAAGGATATTGTGATCGGGTCAAAATCTTCTCTCTCCGATGCACTCAAGTTATCCCAGTTAGCGCCGACGACAATAACCACCAACACAGTGAACGCAATACTGAGAATAACCGCCAGTCCGAGGGTGATGTAGGTTGAACGCAAAGAGACAAGTTTAGTCCATTCGGAAGCGAGCGTTGAAGAGAACCTTACCGGTGCTTTAGGAGACTCGGCGTCGCTCAACGGCATTGTAGCCCTCGCCATCTCAGCGCTCCTCCTCTTCGGCCAAAGCGTGGGCTGTTTCAATGGCAGAGGCAACGTCAGGCCGGTCTGCCTGGTACTCCACGCTCCCCTGGGTCAATTCCATGAATGCCGCCTCCAAACTGGCACGGCGCGGTGACAGTTCATGCAGTCGGATACCGTTCTCTGCCGCTATATCCCCAATGCGGGCAGCTTCCATTTCCACGACGAGCAGAGCGCCGTCGGTTGCTGTCGTGATCGATGCACCCGCCCTCGTCAGCAACGGCATAAGCTCGGTCGCCTGCGGGGATACCACCTTCACATGGCTGCTAGAGCCGCGTTGTGTCAATTCGGTAATGCCCATGTCCGCTATCAAGCGCCCTCGGCCGATCACCAACAGATGATCGGCCGTCTCCTCCATCTCACTCATGATGTGGCTGGAGACCAGGACTGTACGCCCTTCGGAAGCCAGACGCTTGAGCAGAGTCCGGATCCAGAGGATGCCCTCCGGATCGAGGCCGTTGATCGGCTCGTCGAACAGAAGCGTCTCCGGGTCGCCCAGCAATGCCGCTGCGATGCCAAGCCTTTGGAACATACCGAGCGAGAAGCCGCCAACGCGCTTGCGGGCGACGTCCGTCAGCCCGACGGTATCGAGCATCTCCTCGACGCGACGACGAGGTATCTGGCCTGCTTGAGCGAGCCAGCGCAGATGTTGGTAAGCAGTGCGCCCACCATGGATAGCCTTCGCATCTAGTAACGCCCCTACGTCACTCATGGGGGCAGGCAGGTCGCGGTATGACCGACCGTTTACGGTCACCGAGCCCGCGTTTGGGTTGTCGAGGCCGAGGATCATGCGCATAGTGGTCGATTTCCCAGCCCCGTTCGGCCCCAGAAACCCCGTTACCACGCCCGGCCTAACTTCAAACGACAGCCGGTCCACCGCGACTGTTTTGCCGTAACTCTTCGTTAGTTCTTGCGCATTAATCACGACATGCGTTCCTCACCAAAGTTTGCATCCCCTTTTCATCTCATTCGTCATTCTTTTTGCGTTAATCTATATGTTCTGCGTCTCCTCAAAGAAGCCGAAGTTAAAATACTGATTAAGGTTAATGAGGCTGCCTGTGAAGATGAGTATCCCTACGACGATGATCAGCGCACCGCTGCCGAAGTTAATCACCGGCATCAGGGGGCGTAATCGCTGGTAGAAGCCCTGGGCGGAGTTGAAGGCCAGGCCCATCGCCAGGAACGGTATCGATAAACCAAGCGAATAGACCACTAGTAGCAGGCCGCCTTCGAGCACCGTACCCGACGTGGCCGCCAGCGCCAGGATCGCGCCGAGCGTCGGCCCGATGCAGGGTGACCAGCCGATCGAAAACGCCGAGCCGATCAGGAACGAGCGCGCATATCCGGCGCGATTGCCGAAGTTGATCGTCGAACGCCGCTCTTGTTCAAGGAACGGCAGCTTGATGATGCCGCTGAGATGCAAGCCGAAGAGGATCATCAGCGCGCCCGCCGTTTTCGCCAGGATGTCCTGCTGGTCCCGCAACAAGAACCCCACCAGACTCAGCGATATGCCGAAGACGACGAAGATCAGGCCAAAGCCCGCCACAAAGCTGACAGCATGCAGGAAGGGCGAAGGAATCTTGCCATCGGCGTGCGAGCTATCGATAGCGGTTGTGGTGCCGGTAAGGTAGCCGATATATATCGGCACGAGCGGTAGCACACACGGCGAAAGCACGGAGAGCAGCCCCGCCCCAAAAGCGATCGCCAGCCCAGCTAAACTTAGTTCTGCCATGTTCGAAAGAGGAATACGTGTGTGGAAAGCCGCAGGATCAGGCTAGGAGTGCAGAGGGAAACTAGCGAGTTCGTGGTATATCGCCCCACTACGATCCAGTATACTGCGCATCAGGCTTACCTGCGACACGGGTATCGCCACCTCTGGCAGTTCAACCGTGCGCGTTAACCCTTCGAGATGCCGTTGCTGCACCGCCATCAAGTCGTTCGAAGCGCGAGCGAGGGTGAGATGGGGGCGGAAAGCCCTATCCTCTCTCGAAAAGTCTAGCGCTGCCATTGCAGCCTCAATGCGCTGTTGCAGTTCGCCTACCCGATCGAGATCGCCCCGGATGCCGGCCCAAAGCACCCGCGGTCCGTTCCTGCCGCCGAACGTCCCGAGTTGGTCCAACGCCAGATCGAAGGGACGCACTCCGACGACGGCCTCACCCAATCTTCGGTCGATGGCTTGGACGCGCTCTTGCGGTACCTCGCCGAGGAACTTCAGCGTCAGGTGGATGCCTTCCGGTCGCACCCAGCGTAGCTTTGGGGCGCCAGCCTTCAGAAACTGCTGCTGCGCCGAAGCGAGCGCTGAAAGCGCCTCTTCCGGCAGCAGGCAAGCGATGAAGAGGCGTAAGTTGTTGTTACGTGTGTTCGCAGTCAATTCCTTTCTCGTGCGCTCTATATTATTTTGCCAATCGATTTCGCTCACCTGAGCTTGTCGAAGGGCAACCAAAATCGATTGCGCTCGTGGTGAGCCTGTCGAACCATGAGCGGGTCAAACCGGAATTGGACCTTCAAATTTTCGTAGGGGCAGGTCTTTAGGTCTGCCCACTGGGACAGGTCTAAAGACCTGTCCCTACATTGAGTTTTAGCAATTGCATAGCATTCTCGCCGAGAATTAGCGCCTTCGCTTGATCGTCCAAGCCGGACTCCTCGATCTCGCGGCGCTGGCGCTGTTGCGAGATCAGCGGATAGTCGCTGCCAAAGACGATACGCTCAGCGCCTGCCAACTCTACCGCATGACTATATATCTTCGGGAGGTAGAGAAAAGGCGAACCAGCTGTATCGAAATAGACGTTGGTAAGCGCCGCTACCTCGGGCATCAGCGTATAAAAGGGCAGACCGCCACCCCAGTGCGCCCCGATTACGGGGACATCGGGGTGCGCAACCAAGAACCGGTAGAACTCCTCCAACGGCAGACCTATCTTACCCGGATATCGATGGCCTACCGGCTCGCTGACGTGGAACATCAGGACGAGTCCATAGCGCCGCGCCACGTCGGCCAGCAGTTCAGCGGCTGCGCCGTCTGCCAGCGCGTAGCCTTGGTCGGCGGGGCGTAGCTCGCCGAGGCCGCGCGCGCCACTCGCTATACAGCGCTCGATCTCTTTCAGCGCCGCTTCGCCAGGCTGAGGTATAACGTTGACGAAGGGTATAAGCCGCCCGCCACTATTAGCAGCGCTCTCCAACAGGTAATCGTTGCTCCGAACGCAGAGGTCGCCGTCGCCCCAGGCGAAGCCAGTGACGACGGTGATGTCTACACCGGCCGCGTCCATGCTCGCGAGTAGGTCTTCGGCGGTTGCGAGCTTCGCTTTCGGGTTGCCGTACAGCGCGGCGAAGGTGGCATCGCGGCGCAGATATTCGTCGCGCTGCTGCATTTCAGGCGGGAAGATATGCGTATGAAAATCGACGATCACGAGACGATCATAATGCTGCTGGGATCGCCCGTTCAAGGGTTCGAAGGGGAGGCATGTTATAATCGGTAGCACAAAACGTCTTCTCTTCAGCGACCTGAGGTAATCTTTCGTTCGCTATGCAGGCACTCTTTGCTCTCGCGGAGCGCACCTTTAAGCAGTACCATGCCGATGACGCCTCGCAAATGGCGGCAGCGATCTCCTACTACGTCCTATTTTCATAGTCCCGCTTACGGTCTTGCTTGTCTCTATGTTTGGCCTGGTTGTACGAGACCGAGACCAGCAAGAAGAAGTCGCTGACACTATCATCGACGCAATAGGCGTGGAACAAGGAGAAATGACCCTGGAACCGAACGTCGGTGTAATCATCCAGCGTTACGGCGTCGATGTTCTTATCGAAATCAGAGTCACGATCGGTCAGCTCGGTGCAGCCGAAACGGAGGAGATAGCGCAGGCGCTACGGGACGACGAGACCGTAACCGTTGCAGGGCGTACGCTCGGCCCGGACGAGATCGCCGTCCGGAGCGAAAACCTGGTCACCGATACGATCCGTGGTATCAGCGGAGTAAGCGGCGCGCTGAGCGTCATCGGTCTGCTGGTCAGCGCTTATTCAGCCTCAGCGATGTTTGCGTCGATACGTAAGTCCCTGAACGTCGTCTGGAGCGTGAAGAGTCGTCGGCCGTACTTTCAGCAGAAGCTCATCGATCTCGCCATGGTGTTCATCTTCGGGCTGATTCTGCTGGTATCCGTGGCTGGCACGATCACTTTGCGGGCTATCCGCGAGTTCAGCGACGACGCGCTCGGCCCCCTCTCTACAGGCACTTCCATCTTTTGGGACATAGTGCCGTTTTTACTGCTGGCTGTCTTTTCATTCCTGCTGTTCGCTGCGATTTATCGCTATGTCCCCGCCACCCGGATCCAATTTCGCGATATCTGGCCGGGCGTACTGCTCGCCACACTTCTCTTCGAAGCCATGAAAAACGCTTTCGCCCTCTACATTGCTAACTTCGATAACTTTGACGTCGCCTTTGGCGCGTTAGGCGGCATCATGATCTTCCTGGTGTGGGTTTACGCCACCGCCAACATAATGCTCATCGGCGCCGAGATGGCATCGGAATACCCTCGCGTGCGAAGCGACGTGTATCGCAGAGAGCAGACGCCAGCCGGCCCAGCGCGCACCTCGAGCGAGAGAGCCTGGCGAGTCGTTCGAGGACTATTCGTTCACGCGCAACCGAGGCGAGAGCAGCCTCAGGAGCCTGGGAAAGAGCACGTGGCTAGCAGTTCGGAGTTAGATCCTAAAAGCTAATTTTGGATTCGTATTAACCAGGTTATATATGATTGTCTAAGTCTGGCGACTCATGAAGCAAATCCATACGGAGATTACCATTCAGGCTCCCGCGCAGCGGGTCTGGGAGTTACTTACTGATTTCCCATCCTACCCGGAATGGAACCCCTTCGTACGTCGCGCCATCGGAAAGCCCGAGGTTGGCGAGAAGCTTGAAGTGCTTATCCAGCCGCCCGACGGGAGGGGGATGACCTTTCGTCCCATAGTGCTCAAAGCTGAGCCAAACCAAGAGCTACGCTGGCTGGGCCGTCTAATAATCCCTGGCTTGTTTGACGGCGAACACTTCTTCATGATCGAGCCATTGGACGAGAACAGCGTAAGGTTTATTCAAGGAGAAAACTTCTCTGGTCTACTCGTGCCTCTGTTCAGCGGCATGCTGAAAAGTACCGAGCGCGGTTTTCGAAGATATGAACCGCTCGCTTAAAGTGCATGCGGAAGCCTCTCCTAGTGCCAGCTAGGCTCTTCGCACGCCGAGCGTGACTTCGCTGCTGTCGAGCTTGTGGCTTTCAACGTGCGCATCCGGCGGCGGCGACTGCTCCAGCAGCTCCTCCGATAGAGTCTCTTGGCGGATGTAATCGCCGAAGCTGCCCATGATGCGCCGCAGGTCGTCATCGCCCTGATAGTACGTCACGATGCGGTCGGCGATGTCGAAGCCGGCGCTCTTGCGCATGGTCTGGATGCGGCGCACCAGTTCGCGGGCCGTGCCTTCGTCCACGAGTTCAGGCGTAAGTTCAGTGCTAAGGCCAACGGTTACGTCTCTCTCGCTCACGATCTCCAAGCCGGGCGGAAGAGCGTTCGTGGTTACTTCTATCGCTTGAACGTTAACCTCGGCGGCGATCTCTTCGCCAAGGCGCTGCAATCCCTCGACGGCAGCCTGCGTTGGAACCTGCACCACCATCTTCGCCAGCGGCTGGCGCACCTTGATGCCAGTGTTGCTTCTCGCCGAGCGACCCGCGCTCGCGGCGCTCATGGCCAGGCGCATGTGGGACATCAGCGCTTCGTCCACCTGCGAGGCGTCTGCCTCCGGCCAGTCGGCGAGGTGGACGCTCTCCGGAGCAGTGCTGTCCCAGGAGCGGACGAGGTTCTGGTACATCTCCTCGGCGACGAACGGCGTGAACGGCGCGAGCAGCTTGGTTAGAGTCGCCAGAGCGGTGTGCAGCGTCTGGTACGCGGAGAGTTTGTCGACGTCGTCCTCGCTCTTCCAGAAGCGGCGACGGCTGCGACGTACGAACCAGTTCGAAAGGTCGTCCACGAAGGCCTCGATGGCCCGGCCGGCGTCGGTCGGGTTGTAGTCCTCCATCAGCCGCGTGACCTTTTCGACGAGCACGTTAAGCTCCGAAAGCAGCCATCGGTCGAGGTCGGCGCGCTCTACGGCAGGCGGCGCGCTGGGGTCGTAGCGATCGAGCAGGGCGTACGTCGCGAAGAAGGAATATGTGTTCCACAGCGTCAGCATGAAGCGGCGCAGCGATTCCACGACTGTATTAGCTGAGAAGCGGCGCGGCACCCAGGGCGGGCTGGCGGTGAACATGTTCCAGCGGACGGCGTCGGCGCCGTGGGCGTCGAGGACGGCAAACGGCTCGACGGTGTTGCCTTTCGACTTGCTCATCTTCTCGCCTTTTTCGTCGAGGATGAGCTCCAGGCAGATGACGTTGCGGTAGGCGACGCTGTCGAAGAGCAGCGTCGAGAGGGCGTGCAGCGTGTAGAACCAACCGCGCGTCTGGTCGACGCCCTCGCAGATGAAGTCGGCGGGGAAGCGCTGCTCGAACGTCTCCGCGTTATCGAAGGGGTAGTGCGACTGCGCGTAGGGCATAGCTCCGGAGTCGAACCAGACGTCCATCACCTCCGGCTGACGGGTCATCGTGCCGCCGCACGACTCGCAACGCAATGTGATCTCGTCGATATACGGGCGGTGGAGGTCGTTCAGCTGCGCCGCAGCCTCCTTATCGACGGCCAGCCCGCGTAGCTCCGCAACCCCACCGATGCAGTGATAGCGGCCGCAACTGTCGCAGCGCCATATGGGCAGCGGAATGCCCCAGTAGCGCTCGCGAGAGAGCGCCCAGTCGACGTTGTGCTCCAGCCAGTTGCCAAAGCGGCCGTTCTTGATGTGACTCGGTTGCCAGTTGATCTCCTGGTTCAAAGCGATCAGCCGGTCTTTGCGCGCCGTCGTGCGGATGTACCAGGTGGGCTTGGCGTAGTAGAGCAGGGGCGTGCCGCAGCGCCAGCAGAACGGATAAGTGTGGCGGATGGTCTCACTGCGGAACAGCAGTCCGCGCTGCTCTAAGTCGTGCATGATGATTGGATCGGCGTCCTTGACGAACGTATCTTCGAATGACATGCCGGCGGCCACCATGTGTCCTTGAAGGTTTACTGGCTGGACGAAGAGCAAGCCCTCTCGCTTGCCGAGCTCGAAGTCTTCGCCACCGAAAGCCGGCGCGATGTGCACGACGCCGGTGCCATCGTCCATCGATACAAATTCCGCTCCAACAACACGGCGTTCTGACGCGTCTACTGTCTCGCTGGCCGTTAGCCTTCCCTCGTCATCGAAACGCAGCGCCGATACGCCCCAGCCGTCGCGCTCCGGCTGGTACAGCGGCTCGTAGCGCAGGCCAACGAGGTCGTTGCCGCTGACGAGCGTGACTACTTTGGCGTCCTCGCCAACGGCGGCGGCGCGCAGCGCTTCCGCGAGCACCAGGCGCTCGCCATCGTGCTCAACGACCGCGTAATCCGCTTCGGGCGCTACGGCGAGCGCGACATTGCCGGGCAGCGTCCATGGGGTCGTCGTCCAGGCGAGAACATACGTCGGCGCATCGTTGGCCACTCCGGTGATCGGGTCGGTTAGGCGGAACTTGATGTACACGGACGGGTCGGGCGTGTCCTCCTGGTAGCCCTGCGCTACCTCATGGTCGGAGAGGGAGGTGCCGCAGCGCGGGCAGTGCGGCACGCTCTTGTAGTCCTGGTAGATCAGGCCATCGTCCCAGAGCTTGCGGATGATCCACCAGCACGTCTCCATGTAGTCCGGCGTGAACGTCTCGTAGGCGTCGTCGAGGTCAACCCAGAAGGCGATGCGTTCGGTCAGCGCTTCGTGCTCCTTGAGATAGCTCAGCACGTTCTCGCGGCAGAGGCGGTTGAACTCCTCGATGCCGACCCGCTCCTCGATCTCCGATTTAATTCGGATGCCAAGTTGCTTCTCGACCTCCATCTCCGCGGGCAAGCCGTGGGTGTCCCAGCCGGCCTTGCGTGGCACGCGATAGCCCTGCATCGCCTTGTAGCGGACGATCACATCTTTGAAAATGCGCGCGAGGATGTGATGGACGCCGGGCGCCGCGTTCGCGTACGGCGGGCCTTCGTAGAAGGTGAAGCGCTTGTCATCCGGCCGCTGCTTGATGCTCTTACGGAAGACGTCGCGTTCGCGCCAGAACTGTAGGACGCGCTGGTCCATGTCTGGGAAGCTTGCTTTGTTCGATACTTCTTTAAACATCTCTTATACCTTCGTAAATAAAAAGGCCCGTCCCCGAAGGGACGAGCCGTATGCCCGTGGTACCACCCTAATTGCCGCTTCACTTACGAACTGGCGACCTGAAGGTCGCCGCTACGTCGCTTCGCGGCCACTCATTTGCGGAGCACTATCATGCTCCTGCCCTTCTAACGGCGGGCACTCCGGCCGAGCTTACTTAGCTTTGCTATTATCCCGCTCATGGCGAGCCTGTCGAACCATGAGGCTCTTCGACAAGCTCAGGGTGAGCGGATAACCACCCATTAGCCTTTCGGTCGGCGGCTCAGGAGGGATTTTCGCTCGGCCAGGGCTGCGTCCGCTTTCACCGTACCGGACTCGCTAAGCAGATAAGCCGCGCTACTCGTCTCCGTCGAAGCCTTTACGATCGTAAGTTTAGGAAGAATAGCAGGTTCTGTCAACAGATAAGAATATGTCACCCTGAGCGGAGCGAAGGGTCTAGTTTTAAAGTAGATTCTTCGTTTCACTCAGAATGACATAGAACTTATCCATTGGCAGGCCGACTAGTCGTCGTCTTCGCCAAGCTCTTCCTTCGACATCAGCCGGAATCCGATCTTCATCGACACCTGGTAATCGGCAAGCTTGCCGTCCTCGATGCGACCGCGGATCTGGCCTACCTCAACCCAGTCCAAGCCCTTTAGCGTCTCGGACGCTTTCGCGACGCCGTTGCGCATAGCTGCCGCGATGCTGTCTCCCGATGTTCCTACGATTTCGGTGATCTTGTAAACGTGATCAGGCATTTTTAAGGTCTCCTTTCGCATATAGAGATAGTACCACAAGCGAACAATCGTAAGGTGGCTAAAGCTAAATAACGGCCGAAAAATTCTACGGTTTAGGCGACAAGCGCCTTCTGGATCGCGGTCTCTAGCTCATCTGGCGAAAAGAGACCGCCGAAGTCAGCGACGACTCGGCCGTCGGCGCCGACGACGAACGTCCACGGTTCGCTCGGCAGATCCCAATCCTCGACGATCTGCATGAGTTCGTACGTGCGCTCGGTCTGAAGAACGTCCAGATTGTATGGCTCTACGTGTATGAACGCGACCCTGTCGCCGTACTCTGGGTAAAGCCCAGCGACCACGTCCGTGACGGGGCCACAAACCTGGCTCTGACAGAACGCAGGCGTCGAAAACGTAACAATGAACGGCTTCTTGTCGGCGAGCGCTTCGTCGATCGCAACCTCGTGCATGAAGCGGCGTGGCGGGACGCTCGTATCGATCTCTGCTATATCGGCCACCTCATCGACGGTCGCGTTATGGGTCGCAGGGACGGGCTCGCCTACCGTAGGCCAGGGAGCCGTCGGTATAACCTGGAAAACGATCGTCTGGGCTTGGATCTCTTCCCCATCAGGCAGCGTCGCCGTTACCTCGAAGCCCCAACTTCCCGGCGTATCGTAGTTGAAGCTAGCGACCGCATAAAAGATCGTGGTTTCATCGTGCACGTGCGTGCCGTTGTCCGGATGGATGTGCGGGAAGAAGTTCTCAAAACGGTGCTTGACGGCATCGGCTTCGCCGGCGAGCGTCCCAGTTTCACCCTGGACGCGGAAGAAACGTACGCGGACGTTTTCGGCGTCGACGGGAAGCTTTTCCGGGTCCTGAATAGCGAATGCCACGCGGTTTTCGCCAACGAATGGCTGACCCGATACTTGCAGGACGCTGTAAGACGCCTGCGGTGAGGGCGAAGCCGCCGACTGGTCCTCGCCGCCTCCGCAGGCAGCGAAAAGAAGTGTAGCGGCAGCGAGCGCACCACTGAGCGCGATCTGCCTCCTCGGCAGGGTAAGGAGTCGAAACTTACGGGGGATAAAATGCTTCTTTCGCATTAAGCTTATCGCTATGATCTACGTTACAACGAGACGTCTGGATGGGAAAGGTCTGAAGGATTAATCCTTCAGCTTCCATTTAGCTACGGGTTTTAACCCGCAGGTTTGCAAATGAAGGCTCATGAATAGCGACTGTCGGTTTTAACCCTGCAGTTGCGCTTTCTCTCGTTTGACAAGATATAGAGTCCTATATACTATCAGCGTACTGACTATCAAAAGACTAACAGGAGGTTACAGTGGCTCTATCCGAAGGCGAGAAGGCCCCCGATTTTACGCTCCCAGCCTCCACAGGAAGCAACGTCTCCCTAAAAGACTTCCCCGGGAAAAAAGTAGTCCTCTACTTCTATCCGAAGGACGATACGCCGGGCTGCACCACCGAGGCCTGTAGCTTCCGTGATGCGAACGACGATTTAGTCGACGCCGGCGCGGTAGTTCTCGGCGTCAGCACCGACGATCTCGATTCGCACAGCAAATTTCGGGATAAGAACAGCCTAAACTTTCCT